>NZ_CP055481.1:2110227-2411688 GCF_013705725.1 Klebsiella sp. RHBSTW-00484
CCGCCACCTGACAAAAATGCGTGCACGATAGCTTACATTATCTTCATGGCCCGGATAACCTCCGGGCCATTTTGCTTATTATCCCGGTTTGCGCGCGCGCAACAGAAAAATCATCGGTCGCTCTTTTTCTTCATCCAGCGCGGGCTGGGCGGCAATTTGCTCCGCCGTTGGCCCCCATTCATCCAGATGCTCAATAACAAAACCGGCGGCGACCAGCAGGTTTATCCAACTGGAAAGCTTGCGGTGCTGCTTTTTGACGCCATCGGCAAACCAGTTGCTGATACGCTCGCCTTCCTGCTGATAGTGGCTCACCGGCCAGCTCTTCTGTCCGTTCTCATCTTCCTGCCAGCCCTGATGCGGCGGGGCGGTGTAAATAGGATGTTCGGCGGAAAACAGCAGCGTACCGCCGGGGGTCAATGCCTGGTAAACGGTGGTGAACAGCGGCGCGACGTCGGGCAGATAGTGTAGCGCCAGCGAGCTATAAACCAGCTCGCAGCTATTGGCGGGCAGGGTGAGGGTCTGTAGATCTTCGCAGCGATAGCGAATCCCTTCACCATCGGTCGTCTCGCGGGCGCGATCGAGCATCCGGCTGGAGATATCCAGTCCTTCTACCTGTGTTGCACCCTGCTCACGGGCCCAGCGGCAAAACCAGCCGTAGCCGCAGCCGAGGTCAACAACGCGTAATCCCGATAATGGCGGAAGCATTTGCTGAATGGTTGGCCACTCAGGTGCGCCTTCCAGCCCTTTTACCGAGCGATCGAGGGTGGCGTATCCGGCAAAAAAAGCGGGATCGTCATAGATGTTCTGACTCATTTTCACTCCATGAATATACCCGTCATACTTCAAGTTGTATGTGCGTTGTCTTTGTTACTCGGCTCATCCATGAGCCTCGCCCTTACGGGCCGCCGGGATACGGCGTTCAAATCTGTTCCAGACAGATTTGTCGCTCACCCCAGTTGCGTACTGAAGTACGCTCCCGGGAATTCACTGCGTCGCCGCCTTCATACAACTCGAATTATTTAGGGTATAGTTTATTTTTAGCCTGCTAATAGTTTCGGCACACGCTTTACTAAACGGTACTTATGCAATTAGCTTATTATATCCAACCTTATTTAGTCATCAGACCGATTTCATGAACCTGAACTTGAGCAAACGCGTCCTGGCCAGCCTGCCATTGGCTATCGCGCTGGCTGGCTGTGCGCCATCGCACGATATTAGCAACCCGGTGCAGCAGCAAACCCCGGTATCCCACGTCTCAATGGAACTGCCCGCAGCCGTAAAAAACGGCTGGCCGCAGAGCAACTGGTGGCAGGATTACCACGACCCGCAGCTCAATAGCCTGATTCAGCGCGCGTTAGCCAACGCACCGGATATGCAGATTGCTGAACAGCGAATCAGGCTGGCGGAAGCGCAGGCGCGGATGTCGCAGTCTAACCTGGGGCCGAGTCTGGATTTTTCCGCCGATGTTGAACGGCAAAAAATGTCCTCCGAAGGCCTGATGGGGCCGTTTGCTACCGATACTGATGGCAACACCGGGCCGTGGTATACCAACGGAACCTTTGGCCTGACGGCGGGTTGGGATCTGGATCTATGGGGTAAAAATCGCGCCCTGCTGAAGGCGCGTATTGGTGAAGTTAAAGCGCAGGTTGCTGAAGAGGCGCAGACTCGCGAACTGCTGGCCAGCAGCGTCGCCCGCCTTTACTGGCAGTGGCAGACTGAAGCCGCCATCAAAAATGTACTGATTCAGGTGAAGAGTGAGCAGAATAATATCGTGACCGTGGATACGGCGCTGTATCAGCGTGGGATCACCAACTCGGCCGAAGGGGCGGAGAGCGATATTAACGTCAGCAAAACCGATCAGCAGCTCGCCGATGTTGCGGGCAACATGAAAGAGATTGAGGCCCGGCTGATGGCGCTGACCAACAACCAGAGTCAGGCGCTAAACCTGCATCCGACCGAACTGCCTGCTGTTAGCGCGCAGATGCCAACGGAGCTAGGCTACGAGCTGCTGGCGCGGCGTCCGGATTTACAGGTTGCGCACTGGTATATCGAAGCTTCTCTGAGCGAAATCGATGCCGCCAAAGCGGCGTTTTATCCGGATATCAACCTGATGGCTTTCCTGCAACAGGATGCGCTGCACCTCAGCGATCTGTTCCGCCACTCCGCACAGCAGATGGGCGTGACCGCCGGTCTGACGCTGCCTATTTTTGATAGCGGTCGCCTGAACGCGAATCTGGATATCGCCAGCGCGCAGAATAGCCTGTCGGTGGCGAAGTACAATAAAGCGGTAGTTGATGCGGTTAATCAGGTAGCGAAAACGGCCAGCCAGGTTGAGACGCTGATGGCAAAAAATCAGCAGCAACAGCAGGTAGAGAAAGATACTCAGCGGATAGTCGCTCTGGCGCAAGCGCGGATGAATGCCGGGATACTCTCCGGTTCACGCGTCAGCCTGGCGAAGCTGCCCGCATTGCAGGAGCGAGTCACCGCACTACGACTGCACGGTCAATGGCTTGATGCCAGTATCCAACTGACTTCCGCGCTGGGTGGCGGGTACCATCAGGCGGCGAAGTAACTCTGTTTCCCCGGTGGCGTTGGTGGTTATCGGGGAGACGTATCTCTGCGGTCCAGGAGTCAACAAAGGCTCTGGGGCTAATCTGAGAATCTCGAAAGACGTAACCACGACGGAGTCACCAGGTAGGGATCATTTTGCATTCTTATCGGCACAGATTATCTATTTTTTCTTGTAGAACCAGTAACTGATGCAGGTGGAATCCCCAATATTTTTAAAGGTATGCAAGGTATTTTTCTTAATATAGATGGTATCGCCAGCGTTAATAACAAACTCTTGATCTAACATTTCAATGCATAGACTCCCCTGAGTAATGATCGCTATTTCATCATAATCATGACCCCAGGAAGTGCGTTCATAGGTAATCCCTTTTTCCACGGTGATACAGATGGCTTCGATGTCATTTTCCCCAGGACTGAGCATTTCGTATTTTACTTTTCCTTTCTCAGCAAAAAAGACGTCTCTTTCATCTGCCCGAACCACAGGGCTCACAGGGGTATCATGCACGGTTAGCACATCGGTGATGTTTACGTTTAAGGCAAAACATACCTTTTGCAACTGATAGATTGTCGGGCTGATCACGTTTCTCTCTAAGTTACTCAAATAACCGCTAGATAAGCCGCTCTCAGCTGATAACTGTTGTAATGTCTTACTTTGTTGTTTTCTGATTTCTTTTATTCTTTGTCCGACATTACAATTCGAAAAATCTTCATTCATTGGCTCGTTACACCTTGCTGTAATTCACTGATCTGATAGAGGTTATCTCGAAAACTAACCGCGCCCAGGGAGTATAATACAAGCGATACGGTGTTGAATAAATCACATTTTGAATCAACACGTTTGTCAGTAAACCTGCCCTCAAATCTGGTGTAGGTTTTACGGGCCCCAGCGGAGATGATGATGGGATTCATAGAGTGTCACTCATGGGCGATCTCATCGCTTACGCTCACTTCTAACAATGTACAAAACACTCCTGTGATCTTCGAATGGATTGATTGAATGGGCTAATTTGTTATTGTTTTCAATATCTTAATTTTATATTTCAACCCGATGGAACTCTGATCTCTCTTCCTTCCTTAGTACTGATTCGTACTCTTAAAAATCAGATCGAATTCACAATTGTGAATTTAAAATCATAATTATGGAAAAACAACGTGATGAGGGAGGATGTTCATGATAGCTTGTTTTCATGATTATGAAAAAATAATTATATTTTTTAATAATGGTGATGTTCATGGGGTTTAAGGATTTTCAAATCTGATCGAGGAGGATGTGTGAATAAACTATTTTTAAGCCAGGTCTATATTTTCGTTGCCTCTAGCCTGGGCTATCTAATCGGCGGCGGTTTTATGAGCGGCCAGGAAACCATTCAGTTTTTTGTCCCATTCGGCCATCACGCTGTTGGCGTCGGGATTGTGTTCAGTCTGGTGATTATTTTTGTCAATATAGGATTCATTTACGCAGGTAAATATGGCGGTTGTAGTAAAGGAACTGAGGTATTTACATTCTTCTGTGGGCCGATTATTGGTAAAGTGATCGAATGGTTTTCGCTGCTATTCTGTTTTACCATGTTTATTGCAGAGATCGCCGCCGGTGGCTCAATATTATTTGAGCAATATGGTTTACCTCTAATCATCGGTGCAATTATTACTGCGGTTATCACCGCCGGGACTGTTACTATCGGTTTAAATTCTATCCTTAAATCTCTGGGTATAATTATGCCGTTCTTAACTGCCTTTGTGGTTATTGTGAGTATCGCAACACTGGTTATGAACGGGAGCAACATTGATGTAAATGCGGTTCGTATCGAGGCGAATGAATTTGAACTATTAAAGGTCGCACCAAACTGGTTCCTTTCTGGTATATCTTTAGTTGGTTTAATGGTGCTGTTTCTGGCCGCATTCTCTGCAGATTTAGCCACGAAGTTTGATTTTAAACCATTGGTGATTGGTCAAAGTATTGGGTTGATTATCTATGCACTGCTTGATGTGGTTGCTTCTTACGCCATCACCTCTAATATTGAACAAGTAGCAAATAAACAAATTATCAATTTCTTCCTTGCGAAAGAAATTTGGGCCCCGCTTGGTATTGCATTTGGCGCATTAATATTTTTTGCTATCTATACCATTTCAACGCCATTGCTTCATATTATTGCGATTAAATTCTCTGAGGAAGGCACGAAGAAACATAAAGCTATCGTTTGGGGTGTTTCTCTCATTGCACTACTTGGTGCCATTGCAATGCCATTTGATGTCATTATCAATGCAGTTTATATCATGAGTGGATATGTTGGTTCGCTGATTGTTGTCCTGATGGTCGTAAAATTTATCCGTATCTATTTAGCAAAAAACCGTAATAATGAGGCTGTATGATGGTTCATAGTATTTTCAATGATGTGTTGGGGCCGATTATGTGCGGCCCTTCCAGCTCACATTCAGCGGGTTGTGCAAGGATAGGTTTAGAATCTCGTTTATTGTTTGGACGAGAGATAAATAAAGCAAATATTATTTTTGATGAAAGCGGTTCTTATCCTGAAACTTATATTGGGCAAGGTTCAAACTTCGGATTTACCGGCGGATTGCTTGGTTTTAAAACAGACAATGCGCAAGTCAAAGATGCGGTAGAAATTGCTAAAAGTATGGGCAAGAACATATGGTTCTCTAAGCAAAAACTCTCATCACGACATCCGAATGAGGCATTGATTAATGTCTATAATGAAAATGATGAAATCGAACTTTCCGTTTTAACATTTTCAACCGGCGGCGGGATGTTTGAGATTGTAGAGTTAAATGGTTTTCCTGTTTTTATCGATGGTACTCAGGAACAGATTTTTATTTGTTGTTCCCTGGCTAATGCCACCCATTTGGTTGACGTACTTAATAAATTAGATGTTTCAATAAAGAAATCGATGAAAAATGACAGCGTGTTGTATGCGGTGTCGGGTTTCGATAGGGAAACAAAAGAAAAAATACTGGCGTTTGATAAGCAACCTGATGTGCTATGGGTGAAATATGCCCCTGCAATTATGCCGGTTGAAATGAAAAAAAAGCCGACGGTACTTTTTTCTAATGCTGAAGGGGCATTATCCTATGCGAAAGCAACAGGGAAATCGATGTGGGAGATTGCCCTGGACTATGAGGTTTCGATTGGTAAAACAACCGAAGAAGAGATATGGCAGCTGGCGGAACATACCTATGATGTGATGAAACAGTCAACGATTGCGCCAGATCCGGCCTCAACGCCTGTGTATGGTTTTTTACCCTACAAAGCTCAGGAAATGAAACAGGCTATTAAAAGCACGAATTCAATACCATCAGGGGTATTAAATGATACTGCTTTGGCTGCGATTTCAGTCATGGAAAATAGCTGTGCGCATAATATCGTCGTGGCCGCGCCAACGGCAGGGTCCAGTGGCGTCATTCCTGCTAGTATCATCATTATTGGTGAAAGCCTGAATTTACCAAGAGAAGATATCATCAAAGGGTTACTGGTCAGTGGCTTAATTGGATCGTTTATTTCAAACAACGCTTCTTTTGGTGCCGAAGTTGCTGCTTGCCAGGCTGAGAATGGGTCAGCAAGCGCAATGGCGGCTGGCGGTATTGTTCAACTATTAGGCGGTAACATCGAACAAGCTTTTCAGGCTGCATCGATGGCGATGCAAAATATGCTCGGCCTTATTTGCGATCCGGTAGGAGGCTTGACTGAAATTCCTTGCATAAGTCGTAACGTCAGCTCGGTCAGTAATGCAGCACTATCTGCGAATATGGTGATGTGGGGATTTAACCCAATAATTCCACTGGATGAAACTATTCATTCAATGTATGACATCGGACAGAAAATGCCAGCAACACTGCGTTGCACCTGTCAGGGGGGACTATGCATCACCAAAACGGGGCAACGCATTACGCAAGATTTATTGATAAAACGTGAAAAGTTATAACACTGACTTTCTACATTAATAGACTGACCCAAAATCAACTCCTGAAAGTGTATCAGGGGTTGATTTTGAGACTTTAGGTTGGTCTTCACTCTTTCCTTTTCGCCTCGCGGCGCTTGAGCCACCAGTGCGCCGCAACCACCAGAACGACCACCAGAACCAGCCAGATAAAGTGTTTCAGATGCGCATCCAGATGATGCAACCACGGGCCAATCGCTTCACCGCCGAGATATCCGAGGGTGGTAAAAATTAACGCCCAGATAATCGCGCCGAGAATATTCAGCGGCAGAAACAGCTTTGGCGGCAGACGGCTGGCGCCAATCAGTAGCGGCCCGATGACCCGAAAGCCGTACATAAAACGGGTGCCAATCACAAACAGATAAGGGCGTCGTTGGATCATGCGCTGTGCTTTCTGAATCCGCTTTTTCTGGCTCGAAAATCGCCGCAGAATGCGCCCGCCAAAGCGTCTGCCAAGTAAGTAAAGCAGTTGGTCGCCGATCATTCCTCCGAGGGCGACCGAAATAACCACCAGCCAGAACTTCAATAATCCCTGATGTGCCGCCACGCCGCCGAGCAGAGTGATGGTTTCGCCTTCCGCCATGCTGCCAATGACCAGCGCCGCGTAGCCGTACTGGGAAATCAGGTTATTGATATCCATATAAAGATAAACTCCTTAACACGTCAGTCCCTTAGAGCCTATCTCATTAGGGCTATTTTGCTTGCCATTTTGAACCTGGGCAGTGCTCAGAATCCTCACGTACTACGTGTACGCTCCGGTTCTTCCGCGCTGGCCGTGTTCAAACTGTCTGTGCCAATAACGCCTACTGGGATAGGCTCTTAATCATACACCCTGATGATAAAAGTGCGGGGAAGAGCATTTTTATCGTTGTACACAAAATAATCTACAAGGTGAATTATACTTGGATCAGTGCTGTACCACGCCGTGACAAGGGGGACGCTATGAACCATGTCTGGGGACTCTTCTCTCATCCTAATCAAGAGATGAGCGTTATCAAAAGCGAAAACGAGACCATTTCGCATCACTATACGCACCACGTGCTGGTCATGGCGGCGGTTCCGGTTATCTGCGCCTTTATCGGCACGACGCAGCTGGGCTGGAACTTCGGCGATGGCACAGTGGTAAAACTGTCACTGATGACCGGGCTGGCGCTGGCGGTGCTGTTTTATGCCGTTATGCTCGCCGGGGTGGCGGTGATGGGGCGGGTTATCTGGTGGATGGCAAGAAGCTATCCGCAGCGACCTTCGCTGAAACGCTGTATGGTGTTTGCCGGTTATGTCGCCACGCCGATCTTCCTGAGCGGGATTGTGGCGCTCTATCCGCTGGTATGGCTGTGCGCGCTCGTGGGGACCGTCGCGCTGCTGTATACCGGTTATCTGCTGTACCTCGGCATTCCAACCTTCTTGAGTATCAATAAAGAAGAGGGGCTGAGCTTCGCCAGCTCCACTCTGGCGATTGGGGTGCTGGTGCTGGAAGTGCTGCTCGCCATCACCGTGATTCTCTGGGGTTACGGATATCGACTCTTCTGATTAACTCATTGTCGACATAAATAGGTTTTTATGTCGGCAATGCAGCATTTGTTCACGATTCTTATTAGCCAGCCAGCGTTCTGCCGGGGTATGATGATTTTTGCCAGCGGCGTTACCACCCCAGCGTCGCGGCGTACGTTCATAACGTGCAAAAATACTTTTCAGAATGCTCACGATGACCAAATTTCGAGTTTCTTTGCTCAGCCTGACTTTGCTGCTGGCTGTGCCTTTTGCGCCCCAGGCGATAGCTAAAACCCCTGCGGCGGTTACCGCTTCACAGCCGGATATCGCTTCCGGTAGCGCAATGATCGTCGATCTTGCCAGTAAAAAAATCATTTATGCCAGCCAGCCGGATCTGGTTCGCCCGATGGCGTCAATCACCAAGGTGATGACCGCGATGGTGGTGCTGGATGCCCATCTGCCGCTCGATGAGATGCTGAGCGTCGATATCAGCCATACGCCTGAAATGAAGGGTATTTATTCACGCGTGCGCCTGAACAGCGAAATCAGCCGCCGCAATATGCTGCTGCTGGCGCTGATGTCGTCAGAAAACCGCGCTGCCGCCAGCCTGGCGCACCATTATCCGGGTGGCTACGATGCGTTTATTCGTGCGATGAATGCCAAAGCGCAGGCGCTGGGGATGACCCGTACCCGTTACGTTGAGCCAACTGGCCTGTCGATTCATAACGTCTCCACCGCACGCGATCTGAGCAAGCTGCTGATCGCCAGCGAACAGTATCCGCTGATTGGTCAACTGAGCACCACCAAAGAGGATATGGCGACCTTCGCTCATCCTGCCTACACGCTGCCGTTCCGTAATACCAACCATCTGGTGTACCGCGATAACTGGAATATTCAGCTGACCAAAACCGGTTTTACCAACGCGGCGGGCCACTGCCTGATTATGCGTACGGTGATCAAAGGGCGTCCGGTGGCGCTGGTGGTCATGGATGCGTTCGGAAAATATACCCACTTTGCCGATGCCAGTCGTTTGCGGACGTGGATTGAAACCGGGAAGGTGATGCCGGTTCCGGCTTCCGCGCTCAGCTATAAGAAGCAGCGTGAAGCGCAAATGGCCGACGCGATGCTGAAAGGCGGCGCGCAGACTGCGCAGAACGATTAACCTGCGGCGTGCAGATCGCTGGAAACTTGTAGCCCGGCTAAGCGCAGCGCGAGCCGGGGGATTTTCCCGGAGGCGGCGCTAGCGCGCCTGTCCGGGCTACCTCTTACCCGCGACACCGAGGAGTTACTCCGGCAGCGTCCAGTCGCCATCGCCGAGAGGGCGCTGCATAATCAACGTATCCCGCCAGTCGCCCATCTTGTAGCCGACGCTGCGCAGCTGACCCGCTACGCTAAAACCGAACTTCTTATGAATAGCGATAGACCCGGCGTTGCTGTGTCCGTCGCCAATAATCGCCAGCATTTGTCGCCACGAACCCTGTTCACACTTCTCAATCAGGCGAGAGAGCAGGGCGCTACCGATGCCGCGTCCGCCCATGCCAGCTTCGACGTAAATCGACTCTTCAAGCGTGTAGCGATAGGCCGGGCGGGGGCGATAAAAGGTGGCGTAGCAGTAGCCGACAATGGTTCCGCGCCACAGAGCAACCAGCCAGGGCAGCCCGTTATCACGCACGTTTTTGATGCGTTTGCGCATCTCATCGACGGTTGGGGGGATCTCTTCAAAGGATGCGCGTCCGTTCAGTACGTGCCAGACGTACAGAGCGGCGATGGCGTGGGCATCATCGGGCAGCGCTTCGCGGATCTCTAAGTCAGCGTCATGTAACTTATCCACTGCGGACATGTTGGGTTCCTTTAGCGGGGTTGCCGGAGAGGGGATTTCTCCGGCGTGCAGCGTAATACAGAAGCCCCGCGGCTGAACAGTCCCTCTTGCGGATTATTGCGGTTCGGTCGTGCTCGCGGCGTTATCCGGCGTTTCGCCCCAGTATTTTTGCTTACTGGTTTTACCGATCCCCGGATTCATACTGTTGGTGGGATCGTTTTCGCGATAGAAGCGTTTTAAGCTTTCCGGCGCTTCATAAAGATGACCGACGTTATGCTCGGCCGGATACTGAGCGCCGCGCTCTTTGAGCAGAACCAGCATTTTCTCTTTCAGCTCGTGGGCATCGACGCCTTTTTTCACGATGTAATCCTGATGGAAAACGTGGCACATAAAGTGACCGTAATAAAGCTTATAAACCAGCTGACCGTCGATCTCGGCGGGAAGATGCTCGAACCATTCAGTATCGTTACGCCGCAAGGCGATATCCAGCGCCAGAATATCTTCCACTTCATCGGCATGAACCGCCTGATAGCGGATTGCCGCGCCCGCTGCGGCGAAGCGGTGCAGGAAAGCCTTGCTGCCTTCTTCCGCGGTACAGGCAAAGAAATCGCCCTCGGCGTTTTTGAAATATTCGCCAAGCCAGGTCTGAGCCTCTTCGATACCATCGCCTGCCATCTTCAGCAGCAGATGGTGTTCGTATTTATCGCGCCAGGTTTTCATCCGCTCCGGCAGGTGTGCCGGGAAAACGTGTCCCAGCTTTTGCATAAAGCGGTCGGTGAAGTGCGGCTTAAACAGCGAAACTTTCTCCAGCATCGCATCGGTACGGCCCTTCATGGTGAAGAAGAACGGCATTTTATCGGTGCCGAGCTTGTCGATCATCAGGAAGGTATCTTTGCCGTACTGCTCGGCGATATCGTAAATATCGCGGTGCATATACTCGCCCGCTACCGGCAGGTTATTAAACTCCGCCAGAATATGGCGGCGAATTTCGGTCAGCACGTCCGGCTGATTAGTGCCGATATAAAACACCTGCTGGCGTTTCTCTGCCGGGAAGGTGTCCAGGCGTACGGCGAATACCGCCAGCTTTCCGGCGCAGCCTGAAGATTCAAACAGGCGATCCGGGTCGGCGTTGTAGCGCGCCGGGGTATCGGCATTCACGTCGCGTACGCGGGTGACGTAATCATGATCGTGAGCATGACGGCCGTCGTGGCGCACGTTCTCATCTTTAACCCGTTCGTCATCAAGGCAACTGAGGATCTGCTCCGGCGTGGTGCCCAGATCGATACCCAGATGGTTGACCAGGCTGAGCTTGCCGTTTTCATCGATCTGGGCAAACAGCGACATCTCGGTATAGGCCGGGCCGCGCTGCACCAGCGATCCGCCGGAGTTGTTACAGATCCCGCCAACCACCGACGCGCCGATGCATGACGAGCCAATCACTGAATGCGGCTCGCGACCAAACGGCTTCAGCGCTTTTTCCAGCGAATACAGGGTCGTGCCGGGGTAAGCCAGCACCTGCTCGCCTTTATCCAGCAGATGCAGTTTATCCAGACGCAGAGTGCTGATAATAACGATTTCGCGGTCATAATCATTGCCGCTGGGGGTTGAGCCTTCGGTCAGCCCGGTATTGGCGGCCTGCATCAAAATGATTTTGTCGGCGGTGACGCAAGCGCTCAGCACGCGCCACAGTTCGAGCAGCGTGCCGGGGAAGACCACCGCCAGCGCCTCGCCCTGGCCGGAGCGGAACCCCTTGCGATAGCGCTGCGTTTTAGCCGGGTCGGTCAGCAGATGCGAAGAACCAACCAGGCGGGTGAGTTCTGCCAGAAAGGCGTTGTTATTTGTTGTTGCAGATGACATGTTCCACTCCTTGTGGTGGTACAAAATTATCAAAAATAAGAATAGCCCTTTGTATGACAATTTGATGCATCAATGTTTCGAAAAATCAGAGAATAACGCGCGCTTTCTCCAGGCGTCTCGTTTATGTTTATGGCAAACTTCGGTTTTTGCTATCTTTTCGCCGATATATCCGACTGGAACAATGAGGGATAAAAATGAAATGGCTCTGTACTGTAGGCGTCGCTGTGAGTCTGGCGCTGCAACCCGCGCTGGCGGATGAATTGTTCGGCAATCATCCCTTAACGCCGCAGGCGCGGGATGCGTTTGTGACGGATCTGCTGACTAAAATGACGGTGGATGAAAAAATCGGTCAGCTGCGCTTGATTAGCGTCGGACCGGATAACCCGAAAGAAGCTATCCGTGACATGATTAAAGAGAGTCAGGTGGGGGCGATATTTAACACCGTCACCCGCCATGATATTCGCACCATGCAGGATCAGGTGATGGAACTCAGCCGCCTGAAAATCCCGCTGTTCTTCGCCTATGACGTGCTGCACGGTCAGCGCACCGTCTTCCCGATTAGCCTTGGCCTGGCCTCCTCTTTTAACCTCGATGCAGTCAACACCGTCGGGCGAGTTTCCGCTTATGAAGCCGCTGACGATGGCCTGAATATGACCTGGGCGCCGATGGTCGATGTCTCCCGCGACCCGCGCTGGGGCCGTGCTTCAGAAGGCTTCGGGGAAGATACCTACCTGACCACCGTGATGGGCCGGGCGATGGTTGAGTCGATGCAGGGGAAAAGCCCGGCGGACAGGTATTCAGTGATGACCAGCGTCAAGCACTTTGCCGCCTACGGCGCGGTTGAGGGCGGCAAAGAGTACAACACTGTCGATATGAGCCCGCAGCGCCTGTTTAATGACTATATGCCGCCGTACAAAGCGGGGCTGGATGCGGGAAGCGGGGCGGTAATGGTGGCGCTGAACTCGCTCAATGGCACCCCGGCGACCTCCGATGCCTGGCTGTTGAAGGACGTGCTGCGCGACCAGTGGGGCTTTAAGGGCATCACCGTGTCTGACCATGGGGCCATCAAGGAGCTTATCAAACACGGCGTGGCGTCCGACCCGGAAGACGCGGTGCGCGTGGCGCTGAAGTCCGGCATCAACATGAGCATGAGCGACGAATACTACAGCAAGTACCTGCCAGAGCTGGTGAAATCAGGCAAGGTAACAATGGCGGAGCTGGATGACGCCACCCGCCACGTGTTGAACGTTAAATATGATATGGGCCTGTTTAACGACCCGTACAGCCATCTGGGGCCGAAAGAGTCTGATCCAGAGGACACCAATGCTGAAAGCCGTCTGCATCGCAAAGAAGCCCGTGAAGTGGCGCGCGAAAGCCTGGTGCTGCTGAAAAACCGTCTCGACACGCTGCCGCTGAAAAAATCGGGCACTATCGCGGTGATTGGCACTCTGGCCGACAGCAAACGCGACATGATGGGCAGCTGGTCTGCGGCGGGCGTTGCCGACCAGTCGGTAACCGTGCTGACCGGCATCCAGAACGCGCTGGGCGATAAAGGCAAGGTTATCTATGCCAAAGGCGCTAACGTCACCAACGATAAAGGCATCGTCGACTTCCTCAATCTGTATGAGAAAGCGGTGCAGGTCGACTCGCGTTCGCCTCAGGAGATGATTGATGAAGCGGTAGCAGTGGCGAAGCAGTCCGACGTAGTGGTTGCCGTGGTGGGTGAAGCGCAGGGCATGGCCCATGAAGCCTCCAGCCGCACCGACATCACGCTGCCGCAGAGCCAACGTGACCTGATTAGCGCGCTGAAAGCCACTGGCAAACCGCTGGTACTGGTGCTGATGAATGGTCGTCCGCTGGCGCTGGTGAAAGAGGATCAGCAGGCTGATGCCCTGCTGGAAACCTGGTTTGCCGGTACCGAAGGCGGAAATGCGATCGCCGATGTGCTGTTCGGCGACTATAACCCGTCGGGCAAGCTGCCGATGTCCTTTCCGCGCTCGGTCGGACAGATCCCAACCTACTACAGCCATCTCAACACCGGTCGTCCTTATAATGCCGATAAGCCGAACAAGTACACCTCGCGCTATTTTGACGAGGCTAACGGCCCGCTCTATCCGTTTGGCTACGGCCTGAGCTATACCACATTTAGCGTTTCCGACGTGAAAATGTCAGCACCGACCATGCAACGTGACGGCAGCGTGACCGCCAGCGTGCAGGTGACCAACACCGGCAAGCGCGAAGGGGCTACGGTAATTCAGCTTTATCTGCAGGATGTCACTGCTTCCATGAGTCGTCCGGTGAAAATGCTGCGCGGCTTTAAGAAGGTGACGCTCAAGCCGGGTGAGACGCAAACCGTCAGCTTCCCGATTGAGCTTGATGCGCTGAAGTTCTGGAATCAGCAGATGAAGTACGATGCCGAACCGGGCAAATTCAACGTCTTTATTGGTGTCGATTCCGCCCGCGTTAAGCAGAGCGAATTTGAGCTGCTGTAACTGCGATTTGTAGCCCGGGTAAGGCGCTAGCCGCAACCCGGGAACATGCTTTCCGTTATCCTAAAGGCCGATTAATCGGCCTTTTCTTTTTTCCTCGACGCCCCAAATGAACTAAGCTTTTCTCTTAAGCTCCTGTAAATGGAGCGCAAATTAATGAGGGATGCGGGATGATAAAGGCAAGCAAATGGTCAGGTGCGCTGGCGCTGACGGCCCTGATAAGCCTGCCGTTGCAGGCGGCAGAGCCGGTGAAGGTTGGCTCGAAAATCGACACCGAAGGGGCGCTGCTCGGCAATATTATTTTGCAGGTGCTGGAAAACCACGGGGTAAAGACCGTCAACAAAGTCCAGCTCGGCACCACGCCGGTGGTGCGCGGGGCAATCACTGCCGGTGAGCTGGATATCTATCCGGAATATACCGGCAACGGCGCATTCTTCTTCAAACAAGAGAACGACCCAGCGTGGAAAAATGCGCAACAGGGCTATGAGAAAGTCAAAAAGCTGGATGCGGAAAAGAACAAACTCATCTGGTTGACCCCGGCTCCGGCCAACAACACCTGGACTATCGCCGTGCGCCAGGACCTGGCGGAGAAAAATCACCTCACCTCATTAAGCGACCTTGCCAGCTACCTGCAAAAGGGCGGCGAGTTTAAGCTGGCCGCCTCGGCAGAATTTATCGAACGCCCGGACGCGCTGCCGGCGTTTGAAAAAGCCTACGACTTTAACCTCAAGCAAAACCAACTGCTGTCGCTGGCGGGTGGCGATACGGCGGTCACCATCAAGGCGGCGGCACAGCAAACTTCCGGTGTAAATGCGGCGATGGCCTACGGTACCGATGGCCCGGTTGCCGCGCTGGGGCTGCAAACTCTGAGCGACCCGAAGGGCGTGCAGCCGATTTATGCTCCAGCTCCCGTCGTGCGTGAAGCGGTGTTAAAGGAATATCCGCAGATAGCCGAATGGTTACAGCCGGTATTCGCCAGCCTTGATGAAAAAACGCTACAGCAGCTGAATGCAAGTATTGCGGTGGAGGGCCTGGATGCGAAGAAAGTCGCTGCCGACTATCTGCAACAAAAAGGGCTGCTGAAGTAGAACTCGCGTGACGATTCGTTGTTATAACCGCGTTGCGTTGCTGCTGTCGTTTTTACTGCTGCTGCTGGTGATGGCGCTGCCGTTTATCAATTATGCCCCTAACCGGCTATTATCCGGCGAGGGGCGCTGGCTATGGCAGGTCTGGCCGTCACTGGCGGGTGTGCAAGTGGCGGCGGCGCTGTTGATTTCTTTCCTGTGCTGGCGCCCTGGACGTCTCCCTCTACTGTTTATCTTTCTGCTGGCGGATCTGCTGCTGCCGCTTTTGCTATGGGGCGCAGGTCAGGCGGCGGTTGAACTGGCGCGTAGCGGTTCACCGTTAGCCCGAACTTCACCCGGAAGCGGTCTGTGGCTGGCGCTGGCGCTCTGTCTGCTGATCGCTAGTGACGCCGTTCGCCGCCTGACGCCGCGCACGCTTTGGCGCTGGCTGCTGAATGCGCAAATCTGGCTGCTGCCCGGACTGCTGCTGTGGCTGGGCGCACTGGACGGCCTGTCGCTACTTAAAGAGTACTTCAACCGCCAGGATGTTTTTGACGATGCGCTGTATCAGCATCTCACGCTGCTGTTTGGCACCCTGCTGCCAGGGCTGCTGATTGGGTTGCCCATTGGCATTTGGGTCTGGCGGCATCCCCGCTGGCAATCCCCGGTTTTTGCCGTTCTCAACGTGATTCAAACCGTTCCCTCGGTGGCGCTGTTCGGCCTGCTGATCGCGCCGCTTGCCGGATTAGCCAGCCAGTTCCCGTGGATGGCGCAGCTTGGTGTTTCAGGCACCGGCATGACGCCTGCTTTGATTGCGCTGGTGCTGTATGCGCTCTTGCCGCTGGTGCGCGGAGTAGTGACCGGATTGCAACAGGTGCCGCGCGAAGCGCTGGAAAGCGCCGTGGCGATGGGGATGAACAGCGGTCAGCGTTTCCGCCTGGTGCAGTTGCCGCTGGCGTTGCCCGTATTATTGCGCAGCCTGCGGGTGGTGAGTGTGCAAACCGTCGGCATGGCGGTGGTGGCGGCGTTAATTGGCGCGGGCGGCTTTGGCGCGCTGGTCTTCCAGGGATTGCTGAGCAGCGCGCTGGACCTGGTACTGTTGGGGGTGATCCCGACCATCGCGCTGGCGGTGGTGGTGGATGCGCTATTCGCGCTGTGGGGCGCATTACTGAAAGGAGAGGCCCGTGATTGAGTTCGACGGCGTCAACAAAGCCTTTGCCGGACAGCCTGCGGTTAAAAACCTTAATCTGCATCTGCGTGAAGGGGCATTTTCGGTGCTGATTGGCACCTCCGGCTCGGGTAAATCGACCACGCTCAAGATGATCAATCGGCTGGTGGAGCATGATAGCGGCACGATCCGTTTCGCCGGGCAGGATATTCGCCAGCAGCCGGTTCTGGCGCTGCGCCGCAGGATGGGCTACGCCATCCAGTCTATTGGTTTGTTTCCTCACTGGACGGTGGCGCAGAACATCGCCACCGTTCCGCAGTTGCAAAAGTGGTCTCGGCAGAAAACACAGGCGCGGGTTGATGAGCTGATGGCGCTGCTGGGGCTGGAGCCTGGTCTGCGCGAGCGCTATCCACACCAGCTTTCCGGCGGTCAGCAGCAGCGCGTCGGCGTGGCGCGCGCCCTGGCGGCCAATCCGGAAGTTTTACTGATGGATGAACCTTTTGGTGCGCTCGACCCGGTGACGCGCGAAGCGCTACAGCAGGAGATGATCCGCATTCACCGCCTGCTGGGGCGAACGATTGTGCTGGTGACCCACGATATCGACGAAGCCCTGCGGTTGGCGGATCATCTGGTGCTGATGGACGGCGGCGAAGTAGTGCAGCAGGGCGAACCGTTGCAGATGCTGCTCGAGCCGAAAAATGCCTTTGTGCAGACCTTCTTTGGCCGCAGCGAACTGGGCGTGCGCCTGTTGTCGCTGCGCGGCGTCGGTGATTATCTGCGCCGGGATGAGCGCCTGGCGGGCGATGCGCTAAATGTTGCGATGACCCTGCGCGAGGCGCTGTCGCAGTTTGTTGCCCATCGCCGCGAAGTGCTGCCGGTGGTTGATGAGCAGGGGCAGGCTTGCGGGACGCTGCATTTTGCCGACCTGCTGCGCGAGGAGGCTCGGCGTGAAAGTTCTGCGTGATCCGCTGCTGTGGCTAACGGGAATGTTTATCGCGCTGTTGCTGGTGCTGCCCTACAGCGCGCCGCTGTTCAGCACGCTGTTTCCCGAGCTGCCGCGTCCGGTCTATCAGCAGGAGAGTTTTGTTTCACTGACCCTGGCGCACTTTTGGCTGGTGGCGCTCTCCAGCCTGGCAGCGACGGTTATTGGCGTCGGGGCCGGGATTGCGGTGACGCGTCCGGCGGGCCAGGAGTTTCGCCCGCTGGTGGAGACGATTGCTGCGATGGGGCAAACATTTCCGCCGGTGGCGGTGCTGGCGATTGCGGTGCCGGTGATGGGATTTGGCTGGCAGCCCGCGCTGATTGCGCTGGCGCTATACGGCATATTGCCGGTTTTGCAGGGGACGCTGGCCGGGCTTGGGGCGGTGCCATCTGGGGTAGTAACGATCGCCCAGGGGATGGGGATGAGCGGCTGGCAGAGGTTGATAAAAGTGGAGCTGCCGCTGGCGGCGCCGGTGATGTTGGCCGGTATCCGCACGTCGACCATCGTCAATATTGGTACGGCAACCATCGCCTCAACGGTGGGAGCGAACACGCTCGGCACGCCGATTGTTATCGGTCTGAGCGGGTTTAATACCGCTTATGTCATTCAGGGGGCGCTGCTGGTGGCGCTGGCGGCGATTATCGTCGACCGCTGTTTTGAACGGCTGAACCGACGAATCAGCCGACACCGCCGCGAACAATAAACGAGTAACCGGCCAGCATCACGCCGCCGATCCCACTGATCGCCATAAATAAGAATAGGGTAATAACCGCAATTTTCGCTGGCTTCATAATAGGCTCCTGATGTTAACGCGGAGATTATACGGTGAAGCGCAGGTGTTAATGAAACATTAATTGCTTTTTAGCTACGACAATAACCCGGCTCGCGCTGCGCTTAGCCAGGCTACAATTTCGTGCGGCCTGGATTGGGTAGCCCGGACAAGGCGCGTCGAGCGCCGCCTCCGGGATTTCCGCTGCTCTCAATCCTCTGCGATTATCCCTCCCGGTGGCGCTGCTGTATGACCGGGCTACGGGTCCGTGCTCAATCGGAAGCGCGCTACTGCATGCGGTCTGGGTTTAGTAGCCCGGACAAGGCGCGTCAAGCGCCGCCTCCGGGAAAATATGCGCCTATGATGCTGCAGAGTTATTGAGCCAGATAACCTGGCCCTGCTGCTCCCAAAGACGCATTTGCTCTTGCTGAGCGCTGGCGGGAACATTACCACACCAGACCATCAACGTGCTGTCGGGGAAAAGCTCCGGGCGAATCTGGGTCAACGAATGAGCGAGGATATCAACCTGCCAGCCCTGCTCGCAGGCTATCCAGCCTTCCAGCCAAAGCCGGGTAAGATCGTTAATATTCCAGCCAATCACCAGCGCATGGCTACCCGGCTGTTTGGCAGCAGATGACAGGCTTCGGGCGACATGATTGATAAGAATGCCGTCAAGAATACCTCGTAGCGCCAGCAGCGTTGGTTGCGGGCTCAACAGGCGCTGGCGTAGGGGATTAATCAGGTGCTTGATCAGGATGTGTGCAGATTCGCTGCGGCTGCGCTCTTTAAGCCACAGGCGCAAACGGTGATAGCTACCATTTTGTAGAAACCCTAGCAGGATCTCCTGCTGCTCGCGCCAACCATCGGCGATCTCCTGCTCGTTATCCATCAACAGCGTTTTGACTTTCCCCACCTGCACGCCAGAATCAATCCAGCGCTTAATCTCAC
Source organism: Klebsiella sp. RHBSTW-00484 (assembly GCF_013705725.1). Taxonomy (NCBI): domain Bacteria; kingdom Pseudomonadati; phylum Pseudomonadota; class Gammaproteobacteria; order Enterobacterales; family Enterobacteriaceae; genus Klebsiella; species Klebsiella sp. RHBSTW-00484. The sequence goes on from NZ_CP055481.1 coordinate 2,129,339, forward strand.
GAATGCGGTCTATCTCGAACTCATTAAATAATCGGTGCCCGCCGTCGGTACGCTGGGGTTTGAGTAATCCGTAGCGCCGTTGCCAGGCGCGTAAAGTCACGGGATTGATGTCACAAAGCTGCGCGACCTCACCAATTGTATAAAGCGCCATTCTCTCCTCCCGCCGTGTTCTCCTCTATTAACTGTAGAAGCAGTTTGCTGAAGGGGAAAATATTGCTCTTTTTTTATACAGGCTCTGCCGAGCGTAACGGCAAGAAGTGTGATCTCGCCCGTGAATTATCATTTTCTTGTATTGCTTCAAAGAAAGTTATAAGCAGGCAGTGTATGTTACGCGCTTTCAAGTGAAGTGTGGTCTGCGGGTATGTACGAGTTTGATCTGGTGTTGCTGCTGCTTCAGCAGATGTGCGTGTTTCTGGTCATTGCCTGGTTGATGAGCAAAACGCGACTGTTCATCCCCTTAATGCAGGTCACCGTCCGCCTGCCGCACAAACTGTTGTGCTACGTTACCTTCTCCATTTTCTGCATTCTGGGCACCTATTTCGGCCTGCATATCGAAGACTCGATCGCCAATACGCGCGCCATCGGTGCGGTGATGGGCGGCCTGCTCGGAGGCCCGGTTGTCGGCGGGCTGGTCGGGCTGACCGGTGGGCTGCATCGCTACTCGATGGGCGGCATGACGGCATTAAGCTGTATGGTGTCCACCATTGTTGAAGGGCTACTTGGCGGCCTGGTACACAGCATTCTGGTGAAACGCGGGCGGCCGGATAAAGTCTTCAGCCCGCTGACCGCTGGTGCTATCACCTTCGTTGCCGAAATGGTGCAGATGCTGATTATCCTGCTGATCGCCCGTCCGTTTCAGGATGCCCTGCATCTGGTGCAGAGCATTGCCGCGCCGATGATGGTCACCAATACCGTCGGCGCGGCGCTGTTTATGCGCATTTTGCTGGATAAGCGGGCGATGTTTGAGAAATACACCTCGGCGTTCTCGGCTACGGCGCTGAAGGTTGCCGCCTCAACGGAAGGGATACTGCGCCAGGGGTTTAACGAAGAGAACAGCATGAAGGTGGCGCAGGTGCTTATTCAGGAGCTGGATATCGGCGCGGTGGCCATCACCGATCGCGACAAGCTGCTGGCGTTTACCGGGATCGGCGACGATCACCATCTGCCCGGCAAACCGATCTCTTCCCTGTATACCCAGAAGGCGATTGATACCGGCGAAGTGGTCTATGCCGATGGCAATGAAGTGCCTTATCGCTGCTCGATTCATCCCAACTGTAAGCTGGGATCCACACTGGTTATTCCACTGCGCGGTGAGAATCAGCGGATCATCGGCACCATTAAGCTGTATGAAGCGAAAAACCGGCTGTTTAGCTCTATCAACCGCACGCTGGGGGAGGGGATTGCGCAGCTGCTGTCAGCGCAGATTCTGGCCGGTCAGTATGAGCGGCAAAAGGCGCTGCTGACCCAATCGGAGATTAAGCTGCTGCACGCTCAGGTGAACCCGCACTTCCTGTTTAACGCGCTGAATACGCTAAAGGCGGTGATTCGCCGCGACAGCGACCAGGCCGGACAACTGGTGCAATATCTGTCGACCTTTTTTCGCAAAAACCTGAAACGGCCAGCGGAAATCGTCACCCTGGCGGATGAAATCGAACATGTGAACGCCTATTTGCAGATTGAGAAAGCCCGCTTTCAGGCCAATTTACAGATTCAAATGCTGGTGCCCGAGGCGCTGGCGCAGCATCATCTTCCGGCTTTTACCCTGCAACCGATAGTCGAAAATGCGATTAAACACGGCACTTCGCAGCACCTTGGCGTCGGCGAAATCACCATTCGCGCGAGCCAATATGAGCGCTGGCTGCAGCTGGATATTGAAGATAACGCCGGGCTTTACCAGGATAAACCCAGCGCCAGCGGGCTGGGAATGAACCTGGTTGACCGACGACTGCGGGCGCGCTTCGGTTCCGATTGCGGAATAACCGTCACCTGCGAACCGGAGTGTTTTACCCGCGTTACGCTGCGACTGCCTCTGGAGGGGAACGCATGTTAAAAGTTTTAATTGTCGACGACGAGCCGCTGGCGCGTGAAAATCTGCGTATCTTGCTGGAGACCCAGCCTGATATTGAGATCGTCGGCGAGTGCGGGAATGCCGTAGAGGCAATTGGCGCGGTACATAAACTGCGCCCGGACGTGCTGTTTTTGGATATTCAGATGCCGCGGATCAGCGGCCTCGAAATGGTCGGCATGCTCGACCCGGAACATCGGCCTTATATCGTCTTCCTTACTGCTTTTGATGAGTACGCGGTGAAAGCGTTCGAAGAGCATGCGTTTGATTATTTGCTCAAGCCGATTGAGTCCACGAGGCTTGAGAAAACGCTGGCCCGCCTGCGCCATGAGCGCAGCCTGCAGGATATGACCGTCCTCGACGATACCCAGCAGGCGCTAAAATATATCCCCTGCACCGGCCACAGCCGGATCTGGTTATTACAAATGGAAGACGTGGCGTTTGTCAGCAGCCGAATGAGCGGTATTTACGTCACCGATAGCGAAGGTAAAGAGGGATTTACCGAGTTGACTCTGCGCACGCTGGAGAACCGAACGCCGCTGCTGCGCTGTCATCGTCAGTATCTGGTCAATATGGCCCACCTTAAGGAGATCCGCCTGGAGGAGAACGGGCAGGCGGAACTGCTGATGCGCGCCGGGCAAACGGTGCCGGTCAGCCGCCGCTATCTGAAAAGCCTGAAAGAGGCGATTGGGCTGTAATACACTAATTAAAAAGGATTTTTATGGGTGACTCACAAAGCAATTCGGACACGGCATTATCCGGCGAAACGGATAAAGGGGTACTAAAAGGTGTGGCGATGTTCTGCTATAGCCTGTTGGGTGCCGTATGCGCAGCTGGAATGCTATTTCTTTGGTGTTTGATAAATAAAGAGCTTTGGGTGCTGGTCATCTTGATGCTTCATAGCATCTGGATATTCCCAATAAGCATCATATGTGGCGTATCAATCCCCTGGTCTCCCTTGCGCACCAACGGTGGATGGGTTTTTTTGACGGCGCTGGCTGCGGCATTGTTCGCTTATATTATCGTTTTCTGGCTAGGGTTATAATTTGCCGGAACGTGATAGACTTTGCCTTCGCCATCTGAGAAAACCGAAGGTATTATGGTAAGCAACGATATTCTACGTAGCCTGCGCTACATCCTGAAAACCAACAATAACGGCCTGGTGCGCATTTTTACTCTGGCAGATGCGCCGGTGAGTGCAGAGCAACTGGTACCGTGGCTGAAAAAAGAAGACGAAGAAGGGTTTGCGCGCTGCCCGGACATCGTGCTGGCGAACTTCCTCAACGGCCTGATTTACGACAAACGCGGTAAAGATGAATCAGCGCCGCCGCTGGCGGTTGAGCGTCGGGTGAATAACAACATCGTGCTGAAAAAATTGCGTATCGCCTTCTCCCTGAAGACCGATGATATTCTCGCTATTCTCACCCAGCAGAAATTCCGCGTTTCAATGCCGGAGATCACCGCCATGATGCGCGCGCCGGACCATAAAAACTACCGCGAATGCGGTGACCAGTTCCTGCGCTACTTCCTGCGCGGCCTCACCGAACGCGCGCACGCGAAATCCTGATATGCTTCCCCGGCTTGCGGCGTAAACGCCTTAGCCGGGCTACCGGCCCGCAGACAACTGTAAACCTGTAGCCCGGCTCAGCGCAGCGCAAGCCGGGAATTGACGTTATTTCACCTCTTTAAATCCCTGCGACGTCAGCATTTTTTCCGACTCGCTAAGCGAAATAAACTTTTGCTCGCAATCGGTAAAACTAGCACCCGGCAGTTTGCACAGGTCGCTGATTTTGACCTGATTAAAGTCGATGGAGAGATGCTCCTGTGCGTAGCTCTCCTTATAGTCCACCTTGTGCGTGACGCCTTTAATGCTGCCGTAAGCCGCGCCGATGGGGTCGATAATCTTGCGCGCCTGCTCTTCGTTAGTCACTCCGAGTGATTTATAAGGAATGGTGTTGTCCGCATCCTGACGCGTCACGATGTCCCCTTTGTAGTGATAGGTGAACGTCAGCTCAACGCCGTTCATGGTGTTGCTAAAGGCTTTAACCTCGTCTTTTTTGTTATCGCAGCCGACCAGCGCCGCCAGCAACACGGTTGCGCTCAGGATAGTGACGATCTTACGGTTGAATTGCATAACGATTCCCTTTGTTTAATATTGTGCCATTTGCAGCTGTAGATAGAGTAAAGATAACGTATTCAATGTGTTGTCTGGTGTGGCTGATTTATTCTCATGCAGCTGGCGCAGCAAACGAGCCAGCTGGTTAAAGCCTTGCTCCGTCAGTTCATCGGCCAGCGTACTCGCTTCGCGAAAAAGGTTCTGTTGTTGGTAGCGTAGACCATTATGCAGGACCTGGATTAACACCTCCTGGCAACGCTGTAAAAGCAATCCCGTCTGAGATACCGCCGGGGATAAATCGGCGGCGGGCAACGGCCCTGCGGGGTGTGGTTCGGCATCCAGCGCCCATGCCCGCGAGCGGGTCATCATCACCAGCGGTTCCAGGGTGAGCTGTCCATGACTAAACGTGACCATCCCGGAAACCATCACCACCGGATCGTCTTCTTGCCCCAGCAGCACCGCCATTCGCTCTACGGCATAAGGCGCGCTGGCGGAAGCGGGGAGCGACAGATGCAGAAGATTATCTTGCCCCTCGCCGCTGATAACCTGCGCATCCAGCGTTTGCCGCGCCGCATCCCAGCCCACGGCAAGGCACGCCTCAATCGGCAAAATAAATAAATTATCCACCTGGTTGAGCGGACGTACGCAGGCCGGGGCGCGCTGGTGCAGATATTCGCGCAGCGCCGCCACGCCCGGCTGGCGCAGTGGCGCATTGAGCATAAGCCAGGCATCCGGGCTGAGAGGAACGTTGCTGCTCAGGCGGTGGCGCGTGCCCAGCAGCAGTTCGCCGTTGGCGTTACGGCGCGCCGATTGGGAAATGATTTGCCCGCCCGCCAGCGCCCCGGCCTGAAAAGTAAACAGGCGACGCAGCCATGCCGGGCTTTGCACCCGTTCAGCCAGCGGCCAACTGCGCGATAAATGCAGGATGCTGCCGGTGTCAGGATCGCTAAACCAGATGCGTAAACCATACTGGCGATTATCCTGCCAGCTGCGCATGCCTAAAGAGATAAGCCGCACGTGGTCGAGCTGAGCCTCACCGGCAACGCCCAGACCGACGATGGTGCGCCACGGCAGAGGCGGAACGGCAAGTTGCGCCATGTGCCCGGCGCTCTCAAGGCGGGCGTTAAGACCGGCGAGCTGAGCGAGTAGCTGCGCGGGGTGATAATAGCTGGCACGCTGCTGGAACGCATCGACGCTCTGGCGAACCTCGTCAAGCGCTCCGACGACCCAGCGCCAGTTGGCCGCTTGCGCCGCACGCTGTGCGCGGGTAAACGCGGCGTCAAGATTGATCGGCGGCTGGCTGATACCGCCTTGCCACAGAAGGTGGCTTAGCTGCTGGAGGCTATGCCGACAGGCTTCGCCCTCCGGGGTATCAAACGGACCCCCGCTGGCGGCCACCTTGTGGCTGCGGGTTTGCCAGACCAGATGAGTAAAGCCGGGCTGCTGGGCTTCGGCGTCGGTAAACGCCTGTACCGCCAGCGCCACATGTTCGCATAGCGACCCTTCCACACAATCGCAGCGGGCAAAGCGGATGCTGCTGCGGGAGTAAAAACGCACATCGCTCATCGGCAGCTTTGCCGAAGGCATTTCGCCAGGTAAACAGAACAGTTCCACAGCTAACCCTTTATCCGCTAACTGCTGCGCCCGCTTACGGACGGCGTCGGGTAGGGTCGCCAGCTCTTCCTGCCACAATCCAGGATGCCAGCGCTCGGTATTTTCCGCCGCCTCTTCGGGTACGTCGTCGCTGACATTGGCGCGCTGATAGCTCAGCACCAGCATCACGCGATGGCGGCACATGCCGCTGGCACCGCAGGTACAACTGGACTCTTTCAGCGCCTGGTCCTTTGCCAGCCGGGTGCGGACTCCATCGTTAAACAGAGCGGTGAGCGTACCAGCATCATCCTGCTCCAGCTCGGGGATATTACCGCTATCCAGCTCTTTGATACTGCGTTTAACGAACCCGGCATTGCTCAGCGCCATCAGCGCCTGCTGCGTAAGCTCGAGTAATTCAGGGCGTAAAGGGATCATGATTGCAAATTCTCCGCCAGCCAGGCAGCCAGTTCACCGGGGGTCATCGCGGCGATTTGCGCCCCAACATTCACCAGAGACTGAGCCATCTCGTGGTCATAACAGGGCGATGCCGTATTGTCTAGGGCTGCCAGCCCGAGGACTTTGATACCGCTTTGCACGCTTTGCTTCACCTGGCGAATCAACAGGGATGTCGCACCGCCTTCAAAAAAATCGCTCACCAGCACGATGACGCTTTTTTGCGGCTGTTCAATGAGCTGCCGGGCATACTCCACCGCCTGGGCGATATTGGTGCCGCCGCCAAGCTGAACTTTCATCAGCAGCTCCACCGGGTCGGCGACGTCGGCGGTGAGATCGACCACGCTGGTATCAAATGCCACCAGGTGAGTGCGGATACCCGGCAGTTGCCATAAACAGGCCGCCATAACGGCGGAATGGATAACGGAATCCACCATCGAACCGCTCTGATCGACCAGCAAAACCAGCTGCCATTTCTCGCTATGGCGCTTAATGCGGCTGATAAACTTCGGTGATTCAATGTACAACTTGCCGCGCTGCGGGTCCCAGTGCTTCAGGTTAGCGCGCAGAGTGTTTTTGAAGTCGAAATTGCGCGCCAGCGGGATGCGCGAGGGACGCTGACGGTCGCGCGCGCCGGAAAAGGCCTGGCGAACCTCTTTTGCCAGCCGGGCCATGATTTGCTCGACCACCTGGCGCACCAGCTTGCGGGCGGCGTTCAGTACATCCGGGTTCATCAAATGTTTGGTATGCAACACCGCACGCAGCAGGCTTTCGGAAGGCTCGATGCGTTCCAGCACCTCCAGATTAGTTACCACTTCATCAATGCCATAGCGCAGCACCGCATCACTCTCGAGTCGTTCGATGACCGGCTGCGGAAAAAGCGTATGGATGGCGTTGATCCACTCAGGTGTTGTCAGGTTCGAGTCCTGCAGCCCGCCCTGGCGTTCGCCGCGCTGTAGGCGTTCAGGATCGCGGCCATATAGCCACTCCAGCGCCTGGTCCATTTGGCAGGCGCGTTCATCAAGCCCGCCAAGGCTGTTCTCGGCGGCTTCGCCTAAAATCAGCCGCCAGCGCTGGAGTTCACGGGTGGTCAGAAGATCGGATAGTGTATGCATTAGCGAATTCCCCAGTGCTGTAGCGCTGCCAGCGCCTGCTGTTCTAACTGCTGATGGCGAGTAAAGCGTTCCGGCGAACAGGGGATCGGTGCCTGAAGCACATGCGTCGGCAGCATGGTCATGTGATAGTGATCGAGTACCTGACGCGCCAGCGCGCCGCGTTCGCGCGGTGGCAGCCATGCCATCGCTGCGCGTAAATCCGGCAGGGCGAGAATAAATTCATCATCCGCCAACTGGGCAAGCAACCCGCTAAACCCGGCGATAAACGCGGGCTGGCTGGCCAACTGATGGCGGGCCAGCGCCAGCATACCGTGCACAGCTTCCCCCAGCCGCTGCGACGGCAACTGCGCCAATAACGTCAGGGCCGCTTCAGCAGTCGCTGCGGGATGCTCAAGGCGAAGCAGTGCGCCGAGCGCCGCGCCGCGGTCGAGCGGGGCGGCATCGAACGCTCTCATACGCCGTTCAAATAAGGCCAGGGCGGCACTGAGCGACACCCCGGGTAAAACGCTGCCGTTTTGCATATCGCGCAGAATATGGCACAGCGTCTGCCAGCTATGCAGATGGGCATGAAACTGCGCCTCTTCGGCAACGCCGCTGGACTCGCAGAGCCATAGCGTCCTGTCAAGCGCCGCGCAGAGCGTGGTTTGCAGCACCACGGCATCCTGCATACCGCTGATATCGTCCAGACGCCACAGGGCGTAAAGCACCTCCAGCGCCGGGCCCATTTCGGCGAACTGGCTCTCCCCGGCAATAAGCTGCGCCAGCTGATCCAGCATCTGCTGGCTGAAGGTGGACAGCCCCGCCAGCGCCGCCTGGCTCAGGCAGGCGGCCAGGCCACGGATGCCGCTGGAGTCCAGCATATCCACTTCAAGCCGCTGGCGAGCGGCCTCCGCCAGGGAGGCACCGTAGCGGGCGGCTTCAATCAGCGCGGCATGCTGTTCCAGCGGACGAAACAGCGACCAGCACTCTTCGCCGTCGCCGGAAAGCGTCATTGCGCTGCCCTGTCGACGTTGGATCCCCGGAATATCAAGAATGGCCAGCCGGTGCAGTACCTGACTTTTCGCAAGCTCGCCGGGTTCAAAGCGGTTGAGGGTCAGGCTACCGGACAGGGTAATACCGACCCGGGCCAGCTCGCGCTCCACATCCAGCGGCAGCGGCGGCTGCGGTGTTCCCGACGCCAGCTTGCCGAAGCCAGAACCTGCCAGCGCATCGACCATGGTCAGCAGGATCGGGTCGGTATCCGGATGAATCACGCCGCGATAGCTCCACGGCAGCCGGGCGTTCAGCGCCTCTTTAATGAGCGACCCCGCCAGGGCATCAAGCCAGTCGCAACGCAGCGGCAGGGCGTGACCGCGAAGCTGCGCCAGCGCCATGGCGCGCAGGTGGGCGGCGGCGAGATCCGCCGTGGAGGCGGGCAGGCGACGCTGGCGTAAACGGGTGAGAAGGGTTTTTAGCAGCTGTTCACCGGCCTGCTGCTGACCGACCTGCCAGCACCATTTCTGCCACACCGGCGCGGGCATTCCGGAAAGATAGCCAGCCAGTACGTCCAGCCGTTTTTCGCTGTAGGGTGTCAGATAGCAGCCGGTGATGGCATCGGGCGTCGGCGAAGGCGGGCATTCAGGCTCCTGCGTTTGCGCCGGGCAATTTCGCCATTGCGTGGCAAGCGTCGGGGCATGCCAGCCGCCGCACACCACCACTACCGGGCCGTCATTTTGCCCCATCGCCCACGCCAGCCAGCGGGCCATAAAGGCTTCGCGCTGGTGATTGTTTCCACCACCGCTTTCGTCGCCGCGTAGACGAATAAAGTAAGTCTCCAGCGCCTGCTTCAGGTCAGCGCGCTGGGTTTCGTCTTCAAACAGGTGATCCCACAGGGTATCGGTATTCTCCATCCCGCTGGCCTGAAGCAGGCGCTGCTGGTCATCGGCGCGGCGAGCGTCAGGGACTTCTTCATCGTCCTCACTCTGCGCCCACACCGGCAGGTCGATAAATCGGACGTGCGCCCCGGTTGCGCGTGCGGCCAGCAGCGCCTGCCATTCCGGAGAAAATTCAGCGAACGGCGTCCAGGCACCGCGCCCAGCCGTGCCGCCGTCCTGATGCTGGCAGTAGCTGTAGATGGCGATGGGCAACTGATGAGGTAAAAACAGCTCATCCAGCCGATGATTAAAATCCGCTGGGCCTTCAATCAATACGTAGCGCGGACGCGTTTGTTCAATCTGTTCCTTCACCAGCCTGGCGCAGGCCGGGCTGTGATGACGAACGCCGATAATTAACGGCTGCTCAGGCATGCGTGTTCCCTCACGGCAGGCGGTGACGGGCCTGATAATAGGCCTGCCAGTGGGCTTCTTTATGCGTGCCGACGCGTTGTTCAAAATAGCGACGCAGGCGGGCGCGGTCATCTTCATTATCTTTAATGATGGTCCCGGCGATGCAGTCCACCAGATCGGCAGGCTCCCCGGCGCGGCTGGCTAAAAACCACGCCCGCACCCCGACGGCGTGGGCGACGTTAACCGCTTCGGCGGTGGACATAATGGCGTTGAGAGTATCCATTGATGTTTTTTTGCCGCCGTCGGCGCGCAGATCGCGGAAGGTATGCACCAGTAGCTCCAGCACGGCGTCGGGCACTTTATGCGGGATGCCGCTATGCTCCAGCAGCCGGGCCGAGGCGCTGGCCACCAGCTCCAGCTCCTGTTGAAAATCCATAATCGGAAAGACGGTTTCGAAGTCGAAGCGGCGTTTCAGCGCCGCGCTCATTTCGTTAACTCCGCGATCGCGGGTGTTGGCGGTGGCGATAATATTAAATCCGGCGCGGGCGTACAGCTGGCTGTCATCGCCGGTCAGTTCAGGTATCGCCATTACGCGATCGGAAAGCATCCCCAGCAGGCAGTCCTGAACTTCCAGCGGGGTGCGGGTGATCTCTTCAAAGCGAACGATTTTACCGTCGCGCATTCCCTGATACAGCGGGGCGGGCACCAGCGCCTGTGTCGACGGCCCCTGGTTTATCAGTAATGCATAGTTCCACGCGTATTTGATTTGATCTTCCGTAATGGCCGCGCCGCCCTGGATAGTGAGCCCGGCGTCGCCGCAAACAGCGGTGGCCAGCAGCTCGGAGAGCAGTGATTTCGCCGTTCCCGGCTCGCCCACCAGCATCAGGCCGCGCCCGGTCGCCAGCGTCACCAGCATCCGTTCGATGGCGGCGGGACTGATAACCACCTTGCGGCTAATATTGCGAGCGCTATCGCCAAGGATGAAAGCCCGCGCCGCCGGCAGGCTCAACTGCCAGCCGGGCGGGCAAGGGCGACGGTCATCCTGTTTAAGCCGTGAAAGTTCGTCGGCATACAGCACGGCAGCTGGTGGGCGCTGAAGGTGTGTTTCCTGTTGTGACATATTTCTTCCTTAAAATGACAGCGATGACGAGGTACGATTTTACTCTATGCGCACCCGGAGGTATCAGGGGCGTTTGCACGAGTCAGGGTGAATAACTTATATGATTGCAGGCAATGTATAACGCGCACTGCGTCCTCCCGCATCACTTGCCGTTAAGAAACCAAGTTCTGTAAGCTGTGCTAAATGGCGGGTAGCGGTTGCCCGACTGACTCCGGCGACCGCTTTGTATTGGTGATTATTAATCCCCTGACTGAAATCGCCGTCCAGCATGCGATTAAGTACTTTCACCTGGTCCGCATTAAGCTGCGCCGGGTCAGCACGTCGCCAATATTTTGTTTTAAATACGGTTCGTGCAATCAAGGCGAGCGTCCTTTCAAGAGATATCTGGAGCATTTCAATAAACCAGCGTAACCATGCGGTTATGTCCATATTTCCACATTGCGTCTTTTCAATTATTGAGTAGTAGTCTTTACGATGTTCACGAATGGTCTGCGACATAGCATAAAGCCGCACGGTGTTATGCTCGGCCTGGGCGAGAGCCAGGTCCATGATAAGTCGACCTATTCGGCCATTACCATCTTCAAAAGGATGTATTGTCAAAAACCACAGATGCGCGATACCCGCGCGTAATATGGGATCCTGGATCGCATCATGGCGACTGTTATTAAACCATTGAATGAAAGCTGCCATTTCCGTGTCGATGGCAGTAGCGTCCGGCCCTTCAAAATGAATAACGGGTCTATCGATACGACCCGATACCACCTGAACCGGCCCCGTTCGAAACTGACCGCCGACGATGGTATAAATCAATCCCGTATCAACGGGAAATAGTGACGCATGCCAGTGTAATAACCGCTCAGGGGTAAGGGGGGTATCCAGATTGTTAATGGCGTCCAGCGCTGATTCCACCAGCCCTTCAGTTTTCTTATCTATAGGGTACGTTATCTTTTCATCGATACCTAAGTGAGTCGCCAGCGATGAGCGAACCGAGCGTACATCAAGCCGCTCGCCCTCAATGTCGCTAGAATAAAGGATGTTTGCCAGAAGAGTATCAAGCGTTGTGCTGGCGTTAGCGAGTATCTGGCTGCTGCCATATAGCTTACCTTGCAGAAAGTTTATATGACGCAGTAGTGGTGAAAGCTGCTCCTGATCGCAACTGAAGGCGGGCCAGTTATCTTGCTGCCAAATCCACATTGCAATCTCCTGAGTCGATTATCTGCCTTATTCTACTCATTTTGTGAGTAGAATAGCACGGCAATTAATGCCCGGCATCGTTGCTGGCGTAAAAAATAGACTGCAATTTTGCGCTGAAACACGTCACGATGCTTTCGACGGTTGCTCCGGATAAATCACGGTCATCAATAAATTCATCTTTTATATAGAGCAGTGCATCATCCATTATTCCGATGGGCACACCCTCAGCATCTTGCGGAAAAGTGGTGGGTAATCTGTAGCGCTCCAGGCGAAAAACGGTACCAGTATAAATCTCGCCGCACTGATGAACTTCCAGACGAAAGTGGAAAGGTTCGGACTTTTCCCGTACATCATAGTCATAGGTGGCGACCAGTTGACGCTGTATTATCATGGAATTCGTTCCATCAAATTAATTCATCTGGCTTAATATCAGGGTGTATTTTGTACAGAGGATTCATTACGTCAAGCAGCATGCTGGCCATGATTTTTCCGGCAGCTTGCTGATAGCAGCGTAATTCCTCTTTACCGCAATGGGTTTGCACCAGGGCCACTGAGCTATCTATTTCCTTACCGAATCTCAACATCAGTTGGCTGATGGTTGTAGCGATCTCTTTGTTTTCAATCATGATTATTTCTGTTCCAGAATAAGGCTCTGGTTATAGGGTAAATATTCGACTCATGCGGTGAGTCGAATCGTGTGGCCAATCGACTCACCGCATTTTTGTTCTAGCGGAAAATAATATCCACCGTGCTTAGCGCCTCGCTAAGATCCTGAGAATCAAGCTGCGAGAAGGCGGCGGGGCGTTCGTCGCGATAGAGCGTAATGGTGCCGAACTGCTGGCTTGCTTTGGCGTCGATGTTGTAGTGAACAAACCCCGGCGAAACCTCCAGTATCAGCCGATGCTGCGGGAGGTCGTAGTAGAAACAATTTTCGTTAGCCTGCCACCAGCCACGGCCGCGGATCCCTAACAGCTGCCCGCAGGTGGTTGATTTGCCCTGCCAGCGCGTCAGTTTGCTGCTGGCCGCTTCTGCTGGCGTCAGCAGCACCGTACGGCGCGCCAGTTGGCGGAAGGGCTGCAACAGCAGGTAGTCGTTGAGGATTTGTTCGAACGCCGCGCACGTTTTATCACCCATTTCCAGCGGATGAGCGATGCCGAACACGGCATCCTCCGGCAGGGCGATAGTTTCATCCAGGCTATCGCAGAATTCGCCCTCCGCTGCGACGCGAAAGGCGTTGAGCAGACGTCGTGGTTCATTCGGTGCGTAAACTCCCCACACTAAGCGCCGGGTCAGATGGCTGGTCAGCGGATGGTCGACAAACAGCGCCTGAAACTCAGCTCGATTCCAGCTCCGCGCCAGCCGCAGCGCGTTTTCCAGGTGCGGAAGCAGGCGTTTTGCTACCTGAGTGGCGTCTTTTTTCAAACCTTTCAGCCGGGCCAGTGCTTCCGCTGCTTTCACCTGATCGTCATCGGCGCGCAGGCGCGGAATGGTTTTCTGCCGCGCCCCCTGCTGGTCGTATATCACCGGCAGCAGGTTTTCATCAAAGCGCACGCTGAAGCTGCGGGTGCCAAAATCAAAGGTCAGCGCCTGTGCATCATCCAGGCCCAGCGTCGGCGTCAGTCGGTCTTGTAGCTGCTCTTCGCTCAGACCGCGCGCGTCGGCAACCTCTTCAAGATACTGCTCCGCGCTGTCGCGCAGCGGGCGGGATTTAGCGCGTTGGGAAATATGGTGCAGTTGCAGCAGCGCCATATCGCTGCCGATGCGGGTGAGGATATTGAGCCCGCTGGCGGCACGGGCGGATTTCCCCTCCTGCGGCCAGGCAAGGATCAGTTGAGTTAAATCACGCACCGTACTCTCATCGCCGAACAGCCCCAGTATCTGAAACGCCCAGTTCTCTTTGGCGGGAGCCCCGGCGTTTTGCCAGGCGTTAAACAGATCCCAGGCAAAAGCGGCTAACGACTGGGGCTGGCAGGTGGCTTTGACGATATCCAGCCCGCAGTAATGATGGCCGCCCTGGGCGAAACGCAGCATCTCTCCGAGGATCTCCAGCGCATCGTCCGTCAGAGGCTGGTCGTTACTGATAAGCCGCGGCCTGCGCCAGAGCGCGGGCTGCCAAAAATCCGACGCTTTCGATGTGCGAGCCGGGTAGTTGTCCAGCGGATCCTGAGTTAACAATAGTTCCAGTGCCGCCCACAGCTGCGGTTCGTTCCAGCGTAGGGCGACCGTTTGCAGTAGCGCTTCGTGACCTTGCTGGTACAGCAGGCGCAGGGCGTTAATCGCCGCTTCGCGGTTATCGCCAGCTTTGTCGAACGCCTGCGGGATTAGCGCGGTGGCGGCGTGTTCCGGCCATTGCAGTAGCCACTGGCGAGCGAGATTGCTCTGTGCCTGGAAACGCCGCCAGAGGCGGGCGACCGGTAGCGCCAGTTCCGTCGCACCGATATGAATCAGCAGCGGAAAGATCTCTTTTGGCCGATGCTGAAGCGCCAGCTGTAGTCCGGGCAGGGCATCCGTCCCGAGGATGCTCAGCAGATATTCAGCCCCGACAAATTTGAAATTCTCTTCATTGATGCGCTGCCAGAGCGTGACAGCCTGCTCGCGCGGCAACTGCATCAGTAGATAAAGATTCCAGTGTTCGTTGGGGTTATAGCCTCCTTCAAGATAGTCTCGCCAGGCCTGCAGCAGCACCTCGCTTTCGCCGCTGTGCAGCGCCTTGACGGCCGCTTTATACCATCTCTTCTCATTTCCGTATGCGCTATATCCAGACCACAAATGCCCTGACTGCCCGTTAAGCGTATATTGATGGAACAGATAATCCATATCCTCAAAGCCCAGCTCCCGTAATACAACCTCTCCTTTGCGGGTAAGGCGTTCAGACAGCGGCAGGTCGTTAAAGAAGCAGGCCGGTTTGCTGGTGGCCAGTGCCTCTCTTTCCCCCGGTTGCCAGTATTCCTGCGGAGCAACCTGGAGTACGGGAAGCTCAAAGCGTGGGCTTGCAGCTTTTTTCTTTTTGCCGCGCCACGGCGGTGAGAGCAGGATTTCCGGCAGGCTGGCGTTATCGGTAGTGAGGAGAGGGGCTGAGGTCTGCTCCTCTGAGCGGAGCTGTAACAGTGCAGCGGCTTGTGGCGTCAGCCATGGCAGTATTTGCTCAACCATTGATGGTTGCGCTGTGAGTAATACCTGCAACAGGGATTGCCAAATCGCCTCCAACTTGGGCTGACGGCTCTCACGTTCTTGTAGATCTGGTTCGTCTCCCCATTTATTTAACCAGCCTAAGTGTCCTGCCACGTTTTTTTGCGCCAACAGTTCCGCCAGCGCAGCCAGCGTTGCCTGTGGAAAGAGTTTGGCGCATTTGTTCACGCGCGCCATGCTGCGTTGATTTTTATCCGCTACGTGTAGCAATAAGGTCACGGCTTGCGGATGGTCGATCTGCGCCAGCAGTCCGGCGCAATCGTCACCATGAGCATAAGGAGCCAGGCGTGATACTGCCGTCAACCCCTGTTCGCGCAGCAGCGCGGCACAGGCAGCGTAACCATAATGGTTTTCGTACCAGGCATCGCTAGTTTCGTGGTTATTAAACACGTCCATTTTGCGCAGCTTTACCAGCGTTCCGGGAACGACGGTTATCACCGTTTTCAGCCACTCTGTCGATGAAGACGGCTGTGTCGCCATCTTAGTGGCTATATCTGCTCTTTCAGGCAGTAGTATCGCCATTAACGGGCGGCGATCTGGCGGAATATCAGGAAGCGCGGCAATAAGTTTGTTGGTACAGTGCTGCCACAGCTCCTCTTCTGCCAACGAAAAATGCTTGCGCAGACGGATATCGAATTCATGATAGGTACAGGATCGCCACACATATTGCCTGGCGAAGGGAGAAAAAGTGACGGTGTTTGTCGATCGCCAGACATTGGAAGTATCGTATTGAATACCTATCTTCTGCCGTTCAATGACCACCTCAGTGGCGTACTCCAACCCTTCCTGTTGAACGATCGCATCCAAATATTCAGCATGGTGACTGTCACTGAGCTCTACTAGTACCGCTATTACACGGGCAGGCATAGCTGGTTTAGGCGCGTTAATGTAGCTAATCGCCTGCTCTATAGCCTGCTGCCACTGCTCGTCACATTCGCCATAATGAAATGTTGTCGGTTGCGTGTTCCCGAAGCGTTGCTGCAAATCATTCGCCAGCGCCTGAATGCGCCCCTCTTCAACCCGCGGCACTGGTTCGCCCGGCCAGCGGCGATGGCTTAACGGCTCTTTGCCCTTTTTAAAGGTCAATTCCAGCTGCGCGTCATCCGCCAGCCATGGTGGTGTTACTGCGTTGTGCATAAACATTCCTTGTTCTATTCAAATAGCGCGTCAATGTCGTTAATCAGTTCGCTGGCGCTGACGCTATCCAGGACGGAGAACGTCGCGTCCTGCGGACCGTTGCTGCCCCAGCCGTACTGGTGCGCATGTTCGGCGCATAGCCAGATTTTACTTAACAGCTGCTCGGCGCTAAGCCCATCCGGCGACATGCCCACGGCGAAGCCTTCGTCGATTTCCATCACCAGCGTCCACTGTCCCAGCGGTTTCAGCATCCAGCCGATCCAGCCCGCATCCTGTGGATCGCCGCGCAGCCAGCCTTTATTCGCCAGCCCCATCACCCGGCCGCTCGGGCACTTGCGCCCGGCCCAGCGGGTCAGCTCGGTGGCAGCCAGTTCGGCAGGGGTCAGGGTATAGCAGTTGCGATCGAGCTGACGGAACGGTGGCAGCAGTTCGTAATCGGCGAACAGTTGACCGAAGGCGGCGGCGTCTCCCGCAGGCATTTCCAGCACGTGCGGAATACCGATGCAGATCTCTCCGTCCGGCAGGGTAAAGAGATCGTCATCGGCGGTGCTGTAACTGTTGTCTTCGGCAACGCGGAAGCAGGCCAGCAGTTTGTTGTCCGCACTATAGACGCCCCATACCAGGCGACGGGTAAGGTGGCGTACCAGCGGATGACTCACCAGAAACTGGTGGAAATTCTCCGGCGTCCAGCGTCGGCGCTGGCACATGGCGGATTCCATCCGCGCGATTTGCTGGGCGGCAATTGTGCGGGCGTCTTTTTTCAGCGCTTTGTAGCGATTAACCGACTCTGTTGCCAGCGCGTCATCATCACTCTTATTGGGTTTTGGCAGGTCTTTCAGACGACTGCCGCTTTCATCGCGCACGAACGGCTTGAGCGCCTCATCAAAGCTAACGATAAAGCGCCGCGGGCCAAAATCGAGGGTTAACGTTCCATCATCGTTCAATCCGAGATCCGGAGCGAGGCGGTCTTCCAGCTCGGCAACGGTCAGTTCGCGACTCTCGGCGATATCGCCGATTTTTTCCCGTGCGCGCTCCTGTAAGGCTTTGAACTTCAGCTTCTGGGCGATGCCGTTAAGCTGCATCAGGGCGATATCCGTGCCGATCGCGGCGAGAATATCTAACCCAACGGTGGCGCGTTTATGCTGGGATTCACCCGGCCAGATGCGGATCAGCGGCGTTAGCGCTCGTGCGGTGTCGTCGTTGCCGAGAATTCCCAGCGCGCTAAAGGCCCAGCCCTCTTTGGATGGCGCTCCGGCGGTTTGCCAGGCGCTGAACAGGTCCCAGGCGAAGGCGGCGAGTGACTCGGCAGTGCAGAGATCTTTCACCTGCTGTAAGCCGGGGTAAATGCCTTCTTCTGCCGGGAAGCGCAGCATTTCGCCAAGCGATTTTAATGCTGCGTCCGGCAGAGCCTGACCATTTTCCCGCAGTTGCGGGCGCGTCCAGAATGCGGGCTGGTAAAACGCAGGCAGGGCCGGAATTTTGGTCGGATGGTTATCCAGCGGATCGAGTGAGAGCAGGGCGTTAATGGCGTCCATCACCTCCGGCTGGTTATAGCGCTGTGCGATCTGTTCAAGCAGCGGCTGATGGCCGTTATCTATCAGCAGATGTAGCGCCAGACGTGCACTGTCCTGCGCTTCGCCTGCTTTACCAAAGGCTGCGGGCAGCAGGCCGGTAATGGCATGTTCCGGATAGGCCAGCAGCCACTCGCGGGCAGCATCGCGCACCGTTTTAAGTTTGTTAAAGGCGCGGGCGACCATCGGAGCCAGTTCGCTGGCGGCAAACCAGATAGCGACGGGTAAGTTCTCCTGCGGGTAGCGAGAAAGTGCGTTAATAAAGCCCGGCAGTCCGGCAAGGCGCAGGTACGTCATCACATATTCCGTGCCCGTGTGCGGCTCTTTGCTCAGGGCGTTCCAGGCCTGGATTGCCTGCGCGGCGGGCAGCGCGGTGAGCATATAGAGCGCCCATTCGTACGAGGAAGAACCGTGGATGGCCTTAACCTCCGCAATCAGCGCGGGATAATCCTGCCGTTGCCAGGCGCTCAGTACGGCGTCGGGGGCGTCGTCATAACTATTGCCATTCCAGCGCTGAAAACCGCCTAATTGCGTCAGGTAGTTTTTGTCGTCCTTTCCTTTGCCTTGTTCCACCCGGTGGGCATACCAACTACGCTGTTCGAGAAGTTGCTTGCCCGCCTCTTCCGTCAGCATGCAGATCGGGTCTAAGGCCAGCGGTGATAAATCCAGTTGGGGAATAGGGGACTTTTTCTTTTTCGTCGCCCATGGTGGGGATACCAGCACCGGCGGCAGCATATCGTCACTGGCGCAGTCGGTCTGCTGATTTAATTGCTGCTGGCAGGTTTCCAGCAGCGCCGCGGCCTGCGAGGAGATCCATTGCGCGACCTGTGCGACCAGTTCCGGTCGGGCGCTCAACTGGGTCATCAGCATAATGCGCCAGCGTTTCTCTTCTTTTTGTGTCAGCAGTTCAGCCAATGCCGCCAGCGCCGCATGTGGGAAACGGGTGCAGGCTTGTGTCATCCGTTCGTGGCAGCGTTTTCCTTGTTCGCTCACGCGGATCAGCTGCGTCAGGGCCTGCGGATGATTAAGATAACTTACCAGCTCGCCGCACAGATCATCGTGAACGTAGGGCGCAAAGCGGGAGATTCCGGCGACTCCCTGTTCGCGCATCACCGTCGCGTTCCAGACGCTGCCGTGGTAATAGTCGTTAAACAGGTTTTCCGCCAGGTAAGGATCCAGCGCTTTGACGACCTGCGGGTCACTGGCAACCAGCTTCAGCCATTCTGCCGTTTTGACATTTTTATGCGCCAGCGCCCGGCGGGCGATGTCGTGGGCGATATCCGGGCGCTCTGGCAGCAATAACGCGACCAGCGGCTGCTGGCCGATAGGCATATCCGGCAACGCGGCAACGAGTTTATCCACGCAGCGCTGCCACAGCGGCTCATCGGCAAGGGACAGATGGGCACGCAGGCGAACGTCGAACATATCCGCTCCACGAGCCGAGATTGGTTCTGCGAGAAAGGTGACCTGAACGGTTTGATAATTATATTCAAATTCAATGTGCTGTAGGGCGATAAACATCTCAACGGCATATTCCAGTCCGTAGACGTGAACAATTTCGTCCATCAGTTCGGGATTGTCACCACTGCGCCAGCCACGGCGAGTTGCCACGGCGACCTGCACCGCCAGCGCGGCCGGTGATAGCTGGCCATCGGTGAGAGCTTCATTGATGACTTGCTGCCAGTACGCGGAGCAGTCGGCATAGTCGAAGGTAACGGTTTTCCCCGATTGCTTATGGATCTCTTTGCCGAGGTTCATTAACACACTGTCCTCAGGCGCAGCAATCGGTTCGCTGGGGAAACGGCGTGAAGGGAGCGCTTGCGCAAGTAGTTCATCCGACAACGGCAATTCGGCATCGTCCGCCAGCCACGGGCGGGTAACGTCAATAGGCGTGGGAACGCGCTCCGGCTGTGGGGTTGCTGCCGGGGCGGCTGGCTCAGAAAGCGGGCTGGCAACGGTGGGCTGCACAGCGGCGGTATCTTCAACGTAGCCTTTTTTGGTTTTTTCGTTAATCAGCTTCAGCTCGGCTTTGCTGGCGGCGACGCCATCGGCGAAGGTTTTAATCTGACTCTGACCGTTGGTGCCGACCTTGCCCCAGCTCAGATGCAGCTCGTTATCCTGCTGCTCTACTGCCCAAAATTTATGTGATTTTTCGTCGTGATAAATGAACGTTTTCATGACCAATTCCTTTTAATCGAATAGCGATTCGATATCGTTGATGAGTTCGCTGGTGGCAATAGCGTCGAGGGTGGAGAAAGCAAACGCTGGTTTTCCGAAGTAAATATCATCTTCAGCGACGATTTTGACCATATCGAGCGGGATGAGTTCGTCGTACCCGGTTTCACCATATAGCAGCGAAAAAGGTTCCGTGACCAGCACTATGTCACCGCAGGCTGAGGGTTTATACATTCCGCAGATACTGCCGCTTTCTTCGATTCGTTGCCAGCCTTTACGCTCAAGCCCTACGATGCGGCCGGCCTGGCATTGTCGCCCGTTCCACCGATTCAGCTCCATGGCGTCGCATTCGCTTTCCGTCAGGCTGTAGTGGTTGCGATCGAGCTGGCGGAACGGCGGCAGTAGTTCGTAATCGGCAAACAGCTGGCCGAAGGCGGCAATGTCCTGCGGAGAAATTTCCTGCACGTGCGGAATGCCGATTTTCCCTTCCGGCAGGCGGAACGGATTATCTTGCGCATCGCTGTAGCTGTTGTCTTCGGCTACGCGAAAGCAGGCGAGCAGGGTGTTTTGTTCGCTGTAGACCCCCCATACCAGGCGGCGGGTGATGTGTCGCACCAGCGGATGCTCGACGAGGAACAGGCGGAACTGCTCCTGCGTCCAGCGGCGGCGCAGGCACATGGCGGATTCGAGGCGCATGATTTGCTGGGCGGCGACGGTGCGTGCGTCCTTTTTCAGCGATTTATAGCGGCTGACCGCTGCGGTCGCCAGCGTTTCGTCATCGCTTTTGTTGGGTTTTGGCAGGTCTTTTAGACGATTGCCGTTTTCATCGCGCACAAAGGGTTTCAGCGCTTCGTCGAAGTTAACGGTAAAGCGACGTGGGCCGAAGTCGAGGGTCAGGGAGCCGTTATCGTCCAGGCCCAGGTCCGGGGCGAGGCGGTCTTCCAGCTCGGCAATTGTCAGCCCGCGGCTTTCGGCAATTTGCTGGATTTTGTTCTGTGCATTCTCCTGGAGGGCCTTAAATTTTATCTTCTGCGCGATACCGTTGAGCTGCATCAGGGCGATATCGCTACCGATTTCCGCCAGAATATCCAGCCCAAGCGCTGCGCGTTGATGCTGCGATTCACCTGGCCAGGCGCGGATGAGCGGCGTCAGCGCTCGTGCGGTATCGTCATTACCGAAAAAGGCTAATGTCGTGAAGCCCCAGTTAGCTTTTGAAGGGCCTCCTGCTTCAATCCAGGCGTTAAAAAGATCCCAGGCAAAGTTAGCCAGAGATGTTGGAGTGCAGATGCTTTTTACGGTATTCAGCCCGGCGTAAACTTTCACTTCGCGTGGGAAATTCAGCATATCGCCGAGGTAACGCATGGCGTCATCCGACAACGGCAGACCCGTGCTTTTGAGCTGTGGCCTGCGACACAGTGTAAATTGATAAAATTCAGGCAAAGGCTGAATCTTCGCCGGGAAATCGTGAAAATCCCCCACGTCGAGAAAGGCTCCCAGGGCGGCGATAATCTCCGGTTGTTGATAGCGCTGCGCTATTTGGGTTATCAGAGAACGGTGATTACTATCGGCCAGTAATCGCAAGGCTTGTTGAGCGTCGTCCCTGTCTTTGCAAGCTTTCCCTAGCGCTGCGGGCAATAATCCGGCAATGGTATGTTCGGGATACTCAAGTAACCAGCTGCGGGCGTCTTCGCGCAGCGTTTTTTTGCGGCTGAAGTTTTGTGCCATCGGCAGTGCCAAATCGGTTGTGCCGCAATAGGGGGTAAACGGCCACAGCGACTGGCGATCGTGTTTAAGATAACGGACAAATATTGGCAGGGCATCGATACCAAAAATGGGCAAGATCCCCTCTTCGCCTTTGTGAGGTTCATCAGCTAAGGCATCCAGTAGGACCAATGCTTGCTCGCGCGGCATCCAGGCCAGCAGATGCAGTTTCCATTGCGAATACCGCTTACCCGTATACTGATGGAATTCATTTATCAAGGTGGCGTAGTCATTGCATTGCAGGGCATTGATGGCGTTTTGCGGAATGGGCATTTTTTGCGATGTGCCAGGGTCTAACTGTTGCCAGTTTTCAAATCCCAGGCGCCACAGAAAGTTTTGTTCCGGGGTGAATGGCTCTGTCACTTTTTCCCAACGATAGCTTTCAAATGGCGGTAGGTCCGCGTAATTGAATTGGGATTGGTAATCACTGTAATCGTAGCCAGTGAGTTCTTCCGCTATTGCCGGCGTCAGGCGAAGCGTAGAAGCGACGGGGAGTACCGATAGCTTGAATACTGGTGATGCGCTTTTTTGATTTTGCTTCAGCCACGGCGGGGATACCAGTATTTCTGGTAGGGTCTCCGGGCTGGCATATTCTGCTGATGAATCGCTCAGCGGTTGGGTCGTGGTTAACGTTTCAGCGGCGTGTGCGTCAATCCATGGCAAGACTTGCTCTACCCGGGTGGGGTCAGCGCTGATGAGTACCGTTAGCGCTCTGCGCCAGATCGGATCTTCATCGCTCGCCAGCAGCGACGCATATGCGGCAATAGCCGCATGAGGATACTTTTGGCAGGTCTTACTTAAATGCCCCAGACGCTTAATTTTGTTGCCGGCACAAAGAATTAATATTCTAAGCGCATCCGGATGGTTCGTTTTAGCTAACCATTTAGTAAGATAGTCGGCAGCATCAAGCTCTGGCAATTGGGTCCTTGCGTCTTTTTTGTCTAAATCGTTGGCGAGTTGACTTATCCCGATCACGCCCTGGTTGGTTATCAATGAGGCCACATAGGGGAGAAAGTGAGAGTAAAGCGGAGACAATGAATATTTTTCTAGCGTATCATTGCTAATGAATTTCCATATATCATTTCCCAGCGGTGACGCATTAAAGGGGCCGAAACGGCTACGATGACAGAAGGCAAACCCATTAATCTCCACCGTTAATGGTACAGGAGCGTCATCCGCGAGCCAGGGCTGAGCATTGTGCGGGCTGGCGATCTTTTGGGCGGGGCGCTCTTCCGCCGATGTGTTTTCAGCGTAACCTTTTCTTGTTTTCTCACCGATTAACTTTTGTTCTGCCTTCGTCGCGGCCACCGTATCGGAAAAGGTTTTAATCTGACTCTGTCCGCTGGTGCCGACTTTGCCCCAGCTCAGGTGCAGCTCGTTATCCTGTTGCTCGACTGCCCAGAATTTGTGTGATTTTTCGTCCTGATAAATAAAATATTTCATTTTCTTCCCTGTGTTTTTATCCAGTTTGGATTTGATGCTAGCAGTTATTGCTAAGAACACAGAGGGGGAGGACGACAGGAATGCGATTTTCAGAATTTATAAAATAAAAAGCGCTGCCGGAGCAGCGCTTTATGCGGGGTTATTTGACCTGCTGGCCCGGCTGAGCGCCGCTGTCCGGGCTTAACAGGAAGATATCCTTCCCGCCGGGACCTGCGGCCATCACCATGCCTTCCGAGATGCCGAAGCGCATTTTGCGCGGTGCCAGGTTGGCTACCATTACCGTCAGGCGACCAATCAGTGCCTGCGGATCTGGATAGGCGGAGCGGATGCCGGAGAAGACGTTGCGTTTCTCGCCGCCGAGATCCAGCGTCAGGCGCAGCAGCTTGTCGGAACCGTCAACGAACTCGGCGTTTTCGATAAGCGCGATACGCATATCTACTTTGGCGAAATCATCAAAGGTGATGGTTTCCTGAATCGGGTCATCCGCCAGAGGACCGGTGACCGGTGCTGACAGCGCTTTCACCTCTTCTTTCGACGCTTCAACCAGTGCTTCAACTTGCTTCATCTCAATGCGGTTATACAGCGCTTTGAAATTATTGACTTTGTGAGCGAGCAGCGGCTGCTGAACGGAATCCCAGCTCAGTTCACTGTTAAGGAAGGCTTCTGCACGCGCAGAAAGCTCCGGCAGAACCGGCTTGAGCCAGGTCATCAGCACGCGGAACATGTTCAGACCCATGGTGCAGATAGCCTGCAGGTCAGCGTCGCGGCCTTCCTGTTTTGCCACAACCCATGGAGCCTGCTCATCAACGTAGCGGTTCGCGACGTCGGCCAGCGCCATGATTTCGCGGATGGCTTTGCCGAATTCTCGGCTGTCCCATGCTTCGCCAATGCTTGCAGCTGCATCGGTGAAGGTTTTGTACAGCTCCGGGTCAGCCAGCTCAGCGGACAGCACACCGTCGAAGCGCTTGGCGATAAAGCCCGCATTACGGGACGCCAGGTTCACTACTTTGTTAACGATGTCGGCATTCACGCGCTGCACGAAATCTTCCAGGTTCAGGTCGATATCATCGATGCGTGAAGAGAGCTTGGCGGTGTAGTAGTAGCGCAGGCTGTCGGCGTCAAAATGCTTCAGCCAGGTGCTGGCCTTAATAAAGGTACCGCGCGACTTGGACATCTTCGCACCGTTGACCGTCACGTAGCCGTGAACGAACAGGTTGGTCGGTTTGCGGAAGTTGCTGCCTTCCAGCATCGCAGGCCAGAACAGGCTGTGGAAGTAGACGATATCTTTGCCGATAAAGTGATACAGCTCGGCGGTAGAATCTTTCTTCCAGTATTCGTCAAAGCTTACGGTGTCGCCGCGCTTGTCGCACAGGTTCTTGAAAGAGCCCATGTAGCCAATTGGCGCATCCAGCCAGACGTAAAAATATTTGCCCGGCGCGTTGGGGATTTCGAAGCCGAAGTACGGCGCATCGCGGGAAATATCCCACTGCTGCAGGCCGGATTCAAACCACTCCTGCATTTTGTTCGCCACCTGCTCCTGCAGCGCGCCGCTACGGGTCCACGCTTGCAGCATTTCGCTAAATGACGGCAGATCAAAGAAGAAGTGTTCAGACTCGCGCATCACTGGCGTCGCGCCGGAAACCACCGATTTCGGCTCGATAAGCTCGGTCGGGCTGTAGGTCGCGCCGCACACTTCGCAGTTATCGCCGTACTGATCCGGTGATTTACACTTCGGACAAGTGCCTTTTACGAAACGGTCCGGCAGGAACATGCCTTTTTCCGGATCGTAAAGCTGAGAAATAGTGCGGTTTTTGATAAAACCGTTCTCTTTCAGGCGGCCATAGATGAGCTCCGACAGCTCACGGTTTTCGTCACTGTGCGTGGAGTGATAGTTATCGTAGCTGATGCCGAAGCCAGCAAAATCGGTCTGATGCTCCTGACTCATTTCGCCAATCATCTGTTCCGGAGTGATCCCGAGCTGCTGCGCTTTCAGCATGATCGGGGTGCCGTGGGCGTCGTCGGCGCAGATGAAGTTGACTTCGTGGCCGCGCATTCGCTGGTAACGGACCCAGACATCAGCCTGGATGTGCTCCAGCATGTGGCCGAGGTGGATTGAGCCGTTTGCGTACGGCAGCGCGCACGTTACCAGAATTTTCTTCGCGACTTGAGTCATAGTGGGCATTACATCTTCTATTGTAAAAAGGGCTTTCGATGTTACCGCAAAGGCAATAATTTGGTAAGCCCAAAGCTTATTGTGGGGGAATTATTCCCTTTAAGGTAAACTTAACGGACAAGATTCAACTCACAATAACAAAGGAGTCGGGATGAGTTCGCAATCCCAGGCCAAATCCCCCGAGCGCCTACGTGCGATGGTTGCCGGGACCCTGGCTAATTTCCAGCACCCAACCCTGAAACATAACCTCACCACGCTGAAGGCGCTGCATCATGTCGCCTGGCTGGACGAGACCGTGCACATCGAAATTCAGATGCCGTTCGTGTGGCATAGCGCGTTTGAGGTGTTAAAAGAGCAGTGCAGCGCCGAGCTGTTACGCATTACCGGCGCTAAAGCCATTGACTGGAAGCTGACGCACAGCATCGCCACGCTTCAGCGGGTAAAAAATCAGCCCGGCATTAACGGCGTAAAAAACATTATCGCCATCAGCTCCGGCAAAGGTGGGGTGGGGAAATCGTCTACGGCGGTTAACCTGGCGCTGGCGCTGGCGGCGGAAGGGGCGAAAGTGGGTATTCTCGATGCCGATATTTACGGCCCGTCGATTCCGACCATGCTCGGCGCGGAAGACCAGCGTCCGACGTCACCGGATGGCACTCACATGGCGCCGATTATGAAATTCGGTCTGGCAACCAACTCCATCGGCTATCTGGTGACTGACGATAACGCCATGGTATGGCGCGGCCCGATGGCCAGCAAAGCGCTGATGCAGATGCTGCAAGAAACGCTGTGGCCGGATCTCGATTATCTGGTGCTGGATATGCCGCCAGGTACCGGCGATATTCAGCTGACGCTGGCGCAGAACATTCCGGTAACCGGCGCGGTAGTGGTCACTACGCCGCAGGATATTGCGCTGATCGACGCCAAAAAAGGCATCGTGATGTTTGAAAAAGTGGAAGTGCCGGTACTGGGTATTGTGGAAAACATGAGTATGCATATTTGCAGCAATTGTGGGCACCACGAACCTATCTTCGGTACCGGTGGCGCGCAAAAGCTGGCGGATAAATACCACACCCAGCTGCTGGGCCAGCTGCCGCTGCATATCACGCTGCGTGAAGACCTCGACAAAGGCACCCCGACGGTGGTCGCGCGTCCGGAAAGCGAGTTTACCGAGACTTACCGCCAGCTAGCGGACCGCGTGGCGGCGCAGCTGTACTGGCAGGGCGAAGTGATCCCTGGCGAGATTGCCTTCCGGGCGGTGTAATCACCTTTCCAGGCTAAGCCGTGCGGCGTTTTACGTCGCGCGGTTTTTTTATGTCAGCAGATAACTGCGCTTTTCTACCTTATAAGTTAATCACCAAATGAATAGTGCCAGTGTTAACTATTACTTATTTTTATTCACATTTCGCGATATTGAGATTAATCAATAAAACATATTTTTAACATTGTTTTCTGTCGGCGATTGTGAGAGCTTCATTAACATTGAAGTGAAATATTTTTATCGCCAGGATGGGTTATTTTTTACGGAAACTTATTTTCCTCATCTTATTTTTTTTTGGCGGGCAGTTGTCATCATTAGTCATACGTAGATAAAAACGAGGTAAGGAATAAAAATATCCGTAATAAATTTCGGAGTGAACGATGAATAATATTGCTCTAATCGTTAAGTTACGAGAACTGCTGGTAATTTTTATGCATACGCGCTCTCTGCCGGAGAAAGCAGCCGACGCGTTGCGTTATTGCCAGGAAAACATCCCGCTAACTGAGGTTCCGATTGGCGCTTATGGTGAATATAATGAAATTTTTGAACAAATCACTTTTTTATCAGGTGATCAAAGCCGCACTGCGCCGGATGATTTACTGCGAAGCGGCGGCGATCTGATATTAAGTATTCTGATGTTATATGAGCAAATTGCTTCATATATTGCCGTCGAGGAATTTATGCAAAAGCAAAACCGTTTTAACGAATAGAAAAGAAAAACGCCAGCGGCAGGTAGCGCGCTGGCGTTCGGCTTTTAACGATGGTAGAAAATCTCGCCATCGTAGATTTTGAGGATTTTCCCCTCAGTATCGGTAATCAGAACGTAGCTCCCACCCATATAGGTCCAGTGAGTACCGGCGTCCGGTGCGGGCAGATTGCGCTGCTGCCACTGCTTAATGTTGTATTCTGGCGTGAGGTACAGGGGCGGTACGGTATCGCCGATGTGGAATTGTTTGAAGTCTGCGGTAACACCATCCAGCTCATATTTCTGTAGAGCGCCGCCAGCAGCCCACGCTCCGCTGGAACAGGCCAACAGTACGCCCAGAAGCATCATTTTTGTTTTACGCATAATTTCCTCATTATTATCCTGGACACAAAATCGCAGCCTCGTATCATTCCTGATACATCAAGGAAATGGCAAGTATTGGTTTGGTTAAAAGTGTAAGAAAACAGTGATGCTGTGACGTTTTTCGGCGGATCGCGTCGGTTTTGAGAATAATCCGGATTCGGGAGTTCCTATGTTCAGGCTGGAAGATCTGGCGTTGTTTGTTCGCGCCGCGGCATTAAGCAGCTTCAGCGAGGCGGCGCGTGAGGCCGGGCAGCAGCCCGCGCAGGTGAGTGCGGCGATAAAACGCCTGGAAACGACGCTGAATATTCGTCTTTTTGCCCGTTCTACGCGCAGTTTGCGTCTGACCCCTGAAGGGGAGACCTGGTTGCCCTATGCCACGCAGATGCTGGATACGCTGCATGCCGGGCTGCAAAAAATCCAGGCTCCCGATGACGAAGTTCGCGGTACGTTACAAATTGCCGTGCCGTCCGATCTGGGGCGTAACTTGCTCCTGCGCGTGTTTCGCGCTTTTCGCCTGCGCCATCCCGCGCTGAGTTTACGGATCCTGTTTTCCGATCATCGGACCGATGTGTTTAAAGACCCGGTGGACGTCGCATTTCGCTATGGCTATAACGACGACGCCTCGTTTATTTCCCTGCCGGTTGCGCCCGAGAACCGGCGCGTGCTGGTGGCCTCGCCCGGTTGGATAGCCGAGCACGGTGAACCGCAGACGCTGGATGATTTAACGCGGCATAATGCGCTGACCTACGTGCTGCGCGGCAGGCCGTTCGATCGCTGGCCGCTTAGTTTTGGGGGAGAAGTTCACCATGTGCAGGTTTCCGGCACGATTGTGAGTGATGACGCTGAAGTTATTCGCCGCCTGGCGGTTGCCGGGGAGGGGATTGCGTATAAATCCACGCTGGACGTGAGCGATGACATTCGCGAAGGGCGGCTACAGGTGCTGTTGCCGCAGTATCAGGGTGATGTCGTGCCGCTAAATATGATTTGCCCGCACCGCAAACAGATTTCTCCTGCGGTGCGGCTACTGTATGACGCTGTTAAAACAGAGTGCGAGAAAGTATAGGCTCTAACGCTGGTGTCATTCCCGGCGGCGCTGCGCCTGTCCGGGCTACGGATCCGCGTGGTTTGCGGGTTTGGTAGCCCGGACAGGCGCGTTAAGCGCCGCCTCCGGGAAAATTAGCGGCATGGATCTTAATGCTTCACCAGCGTCGCAAAGTAGTACACCAGCGGAATGGCGAGGATCCACAGGCCAATCGGGATTTCTCGCCACTTGCCAGCAATCGTCTTAATCACCACATAAAACAGCAGCCCACCGGCAATTCCGGTACCGAAGCTGTTGGCGATCAGCGTAATCATCACCATCATCAGTACCGGCAATCCGTCGGTGAAATTGCCTAAATCTACTTTGCGCAGGCCGCTGAACATATTCAGGCCGATCAGAATTAGCGCTGGCGCGGTGGCTTCTTTCGGGATCATCAACGCCACCGGCGTAAACAGCAGCATCAGCAGGAACATTACCGCCGCCGACAGCGCAGTTAACCCGGTTTTGCCGCCAGCTTCCGCCGCCGCCGAAGATTCAATTAGCGCGGTCGCCGCCGGAATACCCAGCCACGGGCCAATAGCCGCCGCAATCGAGTCGACCATAAACGGGCGATTGATATGCAGCATGTTACCCTCTTCATCCAGCAGGCCCGCTTCGCCGCCCACCGCCAGCGTGGTACCCATCGTGGAAAAGAACTCTGAGGCGAAAAAGACGAACAGGAACGGCAGGAAGGCGATATTCAACGCCCCCAGCATATCGATTTGCCCCAGCACCGGCGTCAGCGAATGCGGCATATCGATAAAACTGCCCGGCAGTTTGGTGACGCCCATGGGTATACCGATCAGGGTAGCGACCAGAATGGCCCATAAAATAGAACCGGGGATCTTTCGCGCCTGTAGGGCAATCGCCAGAAACAGCCCGCAGAGTGCGACCAGCGCGCCCGGTGAAAGGAAATCCCCGAGCATCAGGGCATTGGTTTTGGCATTTGCCAGCACCAGCCCGGCGTTACGAAAACCCAGCACTGCGACGAACAGACCGATTGAGGCGGTTAATCCAAGCTTAATAGACTGCGGCACCGAACGGGTGACTACTTCGCGCAGGCCGAATTTGGTCAGCAGGAAAAACAGGATCCCCGACCAGCAGGCGATGCCGAGGCCGACCTGCCAGCCAATACCCTCGCTGCCCGCAAGCGTCACGCCGACTAACACCGAACCGCCGATGCCCGGCCCAACGATAAAAGGCAGGTTGGCGTAAAACGCCATTAACAGCGTACCGCCGACAAAGACCAAAATCGTGCCAGTTGTCGCCGCGCCTTTATCCATCCCGCCCACCGCCAGCAGGCCGGGGATAACCACCAGCAGATAGGCGGCGGCGAGAAAGCCGGTAATGCCTGCGAGGCATTCGGTTCGCAACGTGCTGCCGCGCGAATACAAGGCAAAACGGCGCTCCAGCCAGCTTCCTTGCGCGGATGAATGAAGGGTGTTGTCGGCCATGCTAAGGCTCCCTGATGTTTATTGTTGTGATATACCCGTCATACTTCAAGTTGCCTGTGTGTTGGCTGCGCTCGCTCACCCCAGTCACTTACTTTAGTAAGCTCCTGGGGATTCTCTCACTTGCCGCCTTCATGCAACTCGAATTATTTAGGGTATGTACTCCGGGGTTTCCCGGCAGTCTATCAGCGGGTCGACAATCTGGCGGGTACTGCCGTCGGTCAAACCCAAATCGGTCAAATGCGGCCCGGCATTACAGGCGAGGCAGGTGCCTTCAATCGCTTTGAATACGCGGTACGGTGGCTCCCAGTCGGCGATTTCTGCGCTCAGGTCTCGCAGCTGGCGGAACTGTTGCGCCAGCTCTGGGGCTGGTAAATCGGAAAGCATCCCGGCAATCGGCATCGCCACGTGAGCGAGGATTTTACCCTGCTGCGCCAGCGCCATGCCGCCACCTGATGCGATCAACTGATTTGCCGCCAGCGCCATATCGTTGGCATCGCGGCCCAGCACCACCAGATTGTGTGAGTCGTGCGAATAGCTGGTGGCGATCGCACCGCGCAGCTCACCCCAGCCTTCCAGCAGCGCGATTTGCGGCTTCGCTTCGTGGCGTCCGTGGCGATGCTTAACCCAAATCAGGCTAAACCCGTGCGGGATTTGCACTTTGCCGTCGCGGACTTGCACCTCCACTTCGCCCCACTGGGTAAAACGCGCGCCGCGAATATGCCGCAGGCGGGCGACGCCGTGGTGGATATCGCCAACGCGGAGGACAAAGTCGTCAGGATTTAGCGGTGTCAGCTGAAGCGTATTGCGCGGTGGCGTCACGTCTGCCGCCGCTGAAACAGGTTGGAGCAGAGTCCCTTTGTGGGCAATCAGCTTCCCGGCGACGTAGACTTCCTGCGCTTTGAGCTTTTCTAATGAATCGAAAACGACAAGATCGGCGCGACGTCCGGCGGCAATCAGCCCCAGATCGTTACGCTGTAGACGGATCGCCGCGTTTAAGGTGGCGAAGCGTAATACGTCGGTCGCCGCCAGACCATGCTCAATCAGCAGGTTGAGCAGGGCGATGATGCCGCCTTTTTCCAGCAGCATATCCGGCGGGACATCATCGGTGCAGACGGTGATCTGCGAGGAGAGATGCGGTAGCGTTTTCAGTGCCTTGACGATATCTGGCAGCAGGTAAGGGTGCGAGCCGCGAATTTCTACGGTCAGCCCGGCGCGCAGTTTTTCCAGTGCATCTTCCGCAGAAGTCAGCTCGTGATCGGATGTCACCCCGGCGGCGAGATAGGCCTGGAGGTCCGCGCCGCTTAAACCACGCGCGTGGCCTTCAATCAGCTTGCCGCTGTTCAGACCGGCCAGGACAATCTCCTGCATCCGCTCGCTGCCGTGCAATACGCCGTGCATGTCCATGACTTCGGCGACGCCGTGTACTTCCGGCCACGCCAGCATGGTTTCCATTTCCGCACCGGCAAAATCCGCGCCGGACATCTCCAGCCCCGGCGTGGACGGCACGCTGGAGGGCGCGGCGACCATCACCTGTAGCGGCAGATCGCGGCTGGCGGCGACGGCATAGCGCACACCTTCAACGCCCAGTACGTTGGCCAGCTCGTGCGGATCCCAGAACACCGCCGTGGTGCCTTGAGTAAGGACTATTTCGGCATAACGCTCGGGCGGCAGGTGGGAGCTTTCGAGGTGGACGTGTGTATCCATCAGCCCTGGTGACAAAAAATATCCCGCCAGAGAGCGACGTTCGTGGGCATCGGATCGGCTACCGCGCGGGTGCACGCTGGCGATCATTTCGTCAACGATGCCGACATCGGCCTCGCGGATCTCGCCGCTCGCCATGTCGACGATCTGTGCGTCGGTCAGTAATAGATCGAACGGGGATTCGCCGCGTGCGGCCTGGACAGCGCGGCGGCGGGTTTCAGCACTGCTGGACATAACAACTCCGGCACAAGGATAATGCGGATACTCTAGGGGCAGAGCAAACGTTTGCCCAGATGAATAAATTTATCGCCCGATAACCTCGGGTTATTCTGTGTAATGACCGTTGACGAAGAACTTTATGACTGAACCCTGGCAGCGCCTTCCAGCCCTTTCGCTTAAGCAGATCCAGTATTTTGTGACCCTGGCCCAGCTACGTCATTTCACCGATACCGCTAACCGGCTGGCTATTAGCCAGCCGGCGCTCAGCAGCGCGCTGCGGCAAATTGAGGCTGTACTGGGCGGCAAGCTGGTTAACCGCACGGCGTCGTCAGTGACCCTGACCGAGCTGGGGGCCGCTATTTTGCCCCATGCCCAGCGGGTGCTGAGCGTGGCGCAGCTGGCGTTTCACGATATGCAGCAGATTGTCGAGGCCGGCGGCGATGGTACGGTGCGCATTGGCCTGGTGCCATCGGTGAGCTCGCTGCTGTTTCCGCTGCTGCCGCAGACGCTGGCTCAGGCTTTTCCGCGCCTGAGGGTGGAGTTTCACGATCAGACCAATGATGCCCTGTTTTGCGAACTGCAGTCGGGGAAAATAGATTTTGCCATTGGCGCAATTGATCGTTCTTTGCCGCCGGAACTGCTGGTTTATCCTCTGCGCGAAGATCCGTTCGTTGCGGTGCTGCATTGTGACGATCCGCTGGCCGGGCAGCCGCATCTGCCATGGAAGCTACTGGCCGGGCGCGATATTGCGGTGTTCTCAAAGGGCAATATTCAGCGTCTGGTCAGTGCGCTGGCAGAGAGCCATCGTCTGACGCTCAATACGCGCTATCAGGTTGATTATATTGAAACGCTCTATGGTCTGGTGCGCTCCCGGCTGGCGGTGGCGATTCTGCCTGCGCTTTATACCACCCATCTTCAGGATCCTGTTTTGAAGATTGCCCAGCTTCAGCAACCAGCCTTAACGCGGACCGTGGCGCTGATGCGCGGGCCACAGCCTTTGCCGCCGCTGATTGAAGCGTGTTTTGCTTTACTATTGAGTTCGCTGCGGGAAGTGAAAACGTAATGACCAGTGCATGCGGCGTAGGTCTGGTAGCCCGGACAGGCGCAACGCGCCGCCTCCGGGAAGACCGCTAAGGCCGTTGCTTAATCAGCACGTCGATAATGTACTCCACGGTTACGATATCCGGCGATACGCAAATTGGACAATAGGCAGGTTAAGACCCCGCGACCGACTGCCGCGGGGTGACTTATTTACGGCGTCACAATATTGAACCAGAACTCAAACTTATCCATATAACCCAGCATTTCGTCCAGCTTGGCGCCGTCGCCGGTCACTTTCACTTCACCCTTATCCTGTGCCTGCTTGAGCGTTTCCTCTTTCAGAATGATTTTGTTCAGCGTAGCGCGATCCAGCGTAATGGTGGCATCGGCGTCTTTCGCCTCGGCATCGGCCGTGTGGTTTAACACGCCGTTTTCCAGCTCCAGCTTATATTTACCGCCATCGTTGCCGAGGTCGATATTGAACACCGATTTAGCCGTACCGGCTTTCTCGCCGTTGATATGTACCGCCAGATAGTCGAAGAACATCTCAGGCGTCATTGCCCGCACGGTATCCGGGCTGGCGGTATTCGGCGTCGGGCCTTTCACCACGCCGTTTCGCAGCTCCTGCGCGCCGGTCAGGTAGAAGTTACGCCACGGCCCTGATTCTGCCTGATAGCCCAGTTGTTCCAGAGCATCGGCCTCCAGATTACGAGCATCAATATTGCCTGGGTCGGCGAAGACGATTTTGCTCACTACCTGAGCCACCCAACGGTAGTTGCCCTGGTCATAGTCCTCTTTCGCTTTTTTCATAATGGCGTCGGCACCGCCCATATAATCAACGAATTTCTTCGCCGCTTCTTCTGGCGGCAGTTCGTCCAGGGTTGCCGGGTTGCCGTCGAACCAGCCGAGATACAGCACGTAGGTTGCCTTCACATCATGGCTGACGGAACCGTAGTAACCGCGGTTGGCCCAGGTGTTTGCCAGGCTGTCCGGCAGCTTGAATTTGGCGGCGATTTCATCGCGAGTCAGGCCTTCGTTAGCCATGCGCAGGGTCTGGTCATTGATGTAACGATACAGGTCGCGTTGGCTTTTCAGCAGGTTAACGACGTTCTCATTGCCCCAGGTCGGCCAATGGTGTTGCGCCATGATGATTTCGGCTTTGTCGCCCCAACGCACGATGGCGGCGTTGATATATTTCGACCATGGCAGCGGCTCGCGAATTTTCGCGCCACGCAGAGAGTAAGTGTTATGCAGGGTATGGGTGACATCTTCTGCGGATTCGATCAGCTTCTTCTCTTCGATATACCATAGCATTTCTGATGGTGCTTCCGATCCCGGAGCCAGCATAAAGTCATAGGTCAGGCCGTCGATAGTCTCTTTCTGACCATCTTTCTCAATGATGTTGGTTGGGGCAATCAGCGTAACGGTACCGGCAGAGGTCGTCGTACCCAGCCCTGCACCAACCTGACCGGTGGCTTCCGGCTTCAGCAGGTTACCGTACATATAGCTGGCGCGGCGGCTCATCACGTTACCAGCCATGATGTTTTCCGCAACGGCTGCCTCCATAAAGCCAGCAGGCGCATAGACTTTGACTTTGCCGGATTTCACATCGGCTTCATCGACTACGCCGCGCACGCCGCCGTAATGGTCAACGTGGCTGTGGGTGTAGATCACCGCCACCACCGGCTTATTGCCGCGATTTTTGTAATACAGATCCATACCGACTTTGGCGGTTTCCGCCGACACCAGCGGATCCACAACGGTAATGCCTTCTTTACCTTCGATGATGGTCATATTGGAGAGATCGAGGTTGCGAATCTGGTACACACCTTCGGTCACTTCAAACAGGCCGCTGATATTAATCAGCTGAGACTGACGCCAGAGGCTGGGGTTGACGGTATCCGGCGCTTTTTCACCCTCTTTAATAAAGTCATACTGCTGCGGGTTCCAGATGACGTTGCCCTGTTCGCCTTTAATTATCTCGGTGGGCAGTGCGGCGATAAAACCTTTATGCGCGTTGGTAAAGTCGGTGTTATCGGAGAAGGGAAGTTGTTTGTACAGCGCGTCGTTCGCTTGTTTGGTTGCCGCTGTCGCTTCTTTAGGGGAGGTCTCCGCCCAGCTTGTCAGGGGGAGGGTAGAGAATATTCCAGCCAGGGCCAATCCTTTCATTATCGGGGTTAATTTCATTGGGATCCTCGAGGTTTTTACGCTGATTTACTCACTAATTTCGATATGACATTGGGTTACATCCTGTAATGACTCCTCAAACTATAATCGCGTATCTGAAAAAGTGTTTATTTTGTTAATAAAATGTTTTTTTGTTGTTGGTTGTAATCAAAGGTCATCCCCAGGCCAGCTTGCGTTGTCTGGTGACTTCCCGTAACCTGCCTGCTGAGAACGTTTTATCTCTCAATGACTCGGGGTGCCCTTCCTTGTGAAGGCTGAGAAAAACCCGTACCACCTGATCTGGATAATGCCAGCGTAGGGAAGTCAGAGACCGCAGGGTCGTCGCTTCTTCATCGCCTGGCGGGAGCAAACGATGTCTGACCTGCAAAACCCCGCGCATACTGCCCATCTGCGGCATCTTTTTCGCCGCCATTCCCCCCTTGTTCACTGCATGACTAACGACGTGGTGCAGACCTTTACCGCCAACGTGCTGCTGTCGATTGGCGCATCACCAGCGATGGTTATCGACCCCGATGAAGCCAGTCAGTTTGCCACTATTGCTGATGCGCTGCTGATTAACGTCGGCACGCTGACCGTTGAGCGCGCGACGGCGATGCGTGCGGCGGCGCATAGCGCAAAGCAGGCGGGCAAACCGTGGGTGCTGGACCCGGTGGCGGTCGGCGCGTTGACTCTGCGCACTGAATTTTGTCGGGAACTTCTGGCGCTACAGCCTGCCGCTATTCGCGGTAATGCCTCGGAAATTATGGCTCTTGCCGGGATGAGCGGCGGCGGGCGCGGCGTCGATACCACTGATACCGCCGCCACCGCGCTGCCTGCGGCACAAGCCTTGGCTCGCCAACTAAACACTGTGGTCGCGGTCACCGGAGAAGTGGACTACATCACCGATGGTCAGCGTACGCGCATGGTGACCGGCGGCGATCCGCTGATGACCCGGGTGGTTGGCACCGGCTGCGCGCTGTCGGCGGTGGTCGCCGCCAGCACGGCGATGCCCGGCGACCGTCTGGAAAACGTCGCCGCCGCCTGCGGTCTGATGAAACTGGCGGGTGGAAAAGCAGCGCAGCAGGGCGGCCCTGGCAGCTTTACTCCGGCGTTTCTCGATGCGCTGTACGCGGAGGGTGGC
Source organism: Klebsiella sp. RHBSTW-00484 (assembly GCF_013705725.1). Lineage (NCBI taxonomy): Bacteria > Pseudomonadati > Pseudomonadota > Gammaproteobacteria > Enterobacterales > Enterobacteriaceae > Klebsiella > Klebsiella sp. RHBSTW-00484. The sequence goes on from NZ_CP055481.1 coordinate 2,165,838, forward strand.
CTGTGAAACGAATTAATGCCTTAACGATCGCCGGAACCGACCCGAGCGGCGGTGCGGGGATCCAGGCTGATCTCAAAACCTTCTCAGCGCTGGGCGCTTACGGTTGCTCGGTCATCACCGCATTGGTGGCGCAAAACACCCGAGGCGTGCAGTCGGTGTACCGTATTGAACCTGATTTTGTCGCCGCGCAGCTCGATTCGGTGTTCAGCGATGTGCGAATCGATACCACTAAAATTGGCATGCTGGCGGAAACGGATATCGTCGAAGCGGTGGCGGAGCGGCTGGCGCGTTACCAGATTAAAAACGTGGTGCTGGATACCGTGATGCTGGCGAAAAGCGGCGATCCGCTGCTCTCGGTCAGCGCAGTGCAAACGCTGCGTCAGCGCCTGCTGCCGCAGGTGTCGCTGATCACCCCAAACCTGCCGGAAGCGGCGGCGCTGCTGGATGCGCCGCATGCCAAAACGGAAAAAGAGATGCTGGAGCAGGGCAGAGCGCTGTTGGGAATGGGCTGCGGCGCGGTATTAATGAAAGGCGGTCATCTTGATGATGCCGAGAGCCCGGACTGGTTGTTTACCCACGAGGGTGAACAGCGCTTTACCGCGCCAAGAGTGCAGACCAAAAATACGCACGGCACCGGTTGCACGCTATCGGCGGCGCTGGCGGCGCTGCGTCCTCGTTACGATGATTGGGGGCAGACCGTAGCGGAGGCTAAGGGCTGGCTCTCTGCGGCGCTGGCGCAGGCGGATTCGCTGGAGGTCGGGCACGGGATTGGCCCGGTGCATCATTTTCACGGCTGGTGGTAGTCTTCATGCCTGGCGAAAAGTATACTGCTTCATGACTTTCGCCAGGAAAAAACACGATGGAACAAGCGCATACCCGTTTGATTGCACAACTGAACGAGCGTATTGCAGCGCCGGATAACACGCCGCTGTACCTGAAGTTTGCTGAAACAGTTAAAAATGCTGTACGCAGCGGCGCGCTGGAGCACGGTAATATTCTCCCCGGCGAGCGCGACCTGAGCCAGTTGACGGGGGTATCGCGCATTACCGTTCGTAAAGCGATGCGGACGCTGGAAGACGAAGGGGTGGTGACCCGCGCTCGCGGCTACGGTACGCAAATCAATAATATCTTTGAGTATTCATTGAAAGAGGCGCGCGGTTTTTCGCAGCAGGTGGTGCTCAGAGGGAAAAAACCTGACACGCTGTGGGTCAACAAACGGATAGTGAGCTGCCCGGATGAGGTGGCGACGCAACTGGCGATTGCCCCGCAAAGCGATGTCTTTTTGCTCAAGCGAATTCGCTATGTGGATGATGAGGCCGTGTCAATAGAGGAGTCCTGGGTTCCTGCCCAACTGATTCATGATGTTGATGCTATCGGCGTGTCGCTGTATGACTATTTTCGCAGTCAGCATATCTTCCCGCAGCGTACGCACTCGCGCGTCAGCGCACGTATGCCGGATGCCGAATTTCAGTCGCACATTCATATGGATGAAAAAATACCGGTGCTGGTTATCAATCAGGTTGCGCTCGATCAACAACAGCGGCCGATTGAATACAGCATCAGCCACTGTCGTAGCGATCTATACGTCTTTGTGTGCGAGGAGTAACACTTCGCGCGTTGGGCTACAATCACCGCCGCGATGTCCTACCACCCATGACGCAACCGCATTACCAAGCAGTACCGACTCGCCCAGCGTCCATCCCGAAGCGAGCCCCGCCAGCGTGCCTCCGGCGTGGCTGTCACCTGCACCGATTGTATCGACTACCGCCACAGGGAACGGTGCTGCCAGTCCCTGTTCTTCCGCGCTGAAGTACCACGCTCCCTCTTTATCATGGCGAACGATCAATGGTGTTGTGAATTTCTTTAGCCAGGCCTGACCAAATGCTTCGGTTGCCACGGGTAATCCAAAGCGTTCTGCGGCGATCTCTGCCTCCTGGCGATTCAGCGAAATAATAGGCTTACAGGCCATGATCCGCTGCATCAGCGCCTCAGGAATATCAGCGATGCGCGGGCCGAAATCGATATACGGTGTAATATCGCGCAGGGATTCCAGCCAGTGCACCAGCACCTCCCCACAGGGCGATGCCAGTTGATAACCGGAAAGTGACACCAGGCTTTGCGGTGGAACGGGGAGTTGTGCCAGCCAGGCGGGATTCCACTGGTTTTCAACACCGCTAAACGACATAAACGTGCGTTCGCCATCCGGCTCAACCAGCGCAAGACACCAGCCGTTGTCACCCGTGACGCCGTCTATGCGGCTGGATAGCCCTTCCCGGGCCATGTTATTACGGATGATATCAGCCCATACGCCTTGCCCAACGGGGAGAGCGTTATCGGCCTCCATTCCCAGTCGTTTCAGGGCAACCGCAATATTCAGCGCACAGCCGCCGATATTGACGCTCTGCTGTTGCAGTTCAATATCACAGCCTCGCCAGGGGAGGGCATAAGCGTCAGCAATCACATCAATGACCGCCGCGCCGACGATGGTGATGGGACGCTGGTTGCCTAATGTGGGTAATCGTTGCATCAGATTCATGATGCCTCCCGTTGTTCTCGGTAGTGCGCAAGCGCCGTGGCGTAGCGGGTAAAGTCGAGTTGGTTCACTTCATCAAGCTGTTGCTTCAGGGTGGCGTCGATAGCAGAAATCCCCCCCAGCGCGCCGCAAATTGCAGTTGCCATTGCGCCGATGGTGTCGGTATCGCCACCGAGATTCGCGCACAGAATGGCGCAGCGATTAGGGTCGCCTCCAGCCAGCTCAACCATCGCAATTGCGCAGGAAACGGATTCAAGGGTGCTGGTACCTGCGCCAACGCGCTGATAAAGCCCCTCACAGGCTGATTCAATGCCATCTGCCTGACGTACCACGCACAAAGCCAGCTCCAGCCGGGCAGCCAGCGAGGCACTAAACGTGGTGATCCGTTTTTCCTGCGCCTGGCGTGCGACAGCGGGCAGGGAGTCGACAATCGCCTGCCAGCCATCTCCTTCGATAGCCCGAGAGATTGCCCACGCCACCACGACAGCACCGGCGATTGCGAGGTCGGATTTATGCGTGGGGCTGGAGGCGAGCGCCACCTCATCAATAAAGCGGTCTAGCTGTGTTGGTGCGAGCAGGCAGCCCAGCGGTGAGACGCGCATCGCTGCCCCATTCGTGACGCCGTTGTTCTCCAGTTCACTGATGGGTACTGCGTCGCGAATGGCATTGAGCGCAATTTTAGAGGTCGGACCCAGCACGTTTTTATTGAACGCATCGAACCTTTCAGCCCAGGCGAGGATGTTGCGCCCGATAACTTCTGGTGAGATTTTGCCATGGCATTCAATGATGGCATCCGCGAGGCAGAGCGCCATCGATGTATCATCCGTAAATTCGGCGCGATTAAAGTAACAGGCCGCATTGTTTTCAGCCGGTCCCGGCAGGAAACGGTCGATCCACCCAAAGTGAGCTTTAACGCGTGAGCGTGGCCAGAGTTCAGACGGCATGCCCATAGCATCGCCTAATGCCTGCCCGTAGAGCGCGCCGAGAATACGTTCCGTTTTCATTTAACTTCCCCTTGTTTCAGTGCAGCATCGCGACCGTCGTTTTGCACCTTAATAGCGGTGATCTCAGTATCCGATTCGCGAAAGAAAATCATAAACAACACGGCGATAACGGCGATCATGACGGCACCGAAGCCCCACATTCCTGCCCAGTTGAAGGTCAACCCATTCACCGGCTCTTGATAAGCAAACATTTTCTCCATCATTACGCCGCCCAGACGATAGCCGAGCAAGCTGCCGAACCCCTGGCAGCAGAGCGTGATTAGCCCTTGCGCCGCCGTACGCATGTGTACCGGTGCTTTTTTATCGACGTAGATATAGGCAGTAACGTAATAGAAATCGTAGCTTACGCCGTGCAGCAAAATTCCAAGGAACAGCAGGGCATAGGTGAAGTATTGATCTGCGCCGCCGTAAACGAAAAATCCGTAACGAATCGCCGCGGTGATAAGACCAAGTAATAATACCTTTTTAATGCCAAAGCGTTTGGTGAAGAACGGTAGCGCCAGCATAAAGAAGATTTCAGAGAACTGGCCGAGCGTCATCCATCCTGTCGCATTTTGCATTCCGACTTCCGTGAGATAGCCGTTGGCGAAGATGTAGTAGAAAGCCAGTGGCATAGCGAACAGGAATGAGCAGAAGAAAAACACGAGGAAGTTTTTATCACGTAACAGGATAAGCGCGTCCAGCCCCAGCATCACTTTTAAATCCAGCTTGCCGGTACTCTTCGGCGGCGTATCGGGCAGCATAAAGGCAAAAATACCCAGCAGTACCGAGCTGCCGGCAGTGATCAATAAAGGGATATTGGTCGGAGAAATATCGCTATAGCCCATCATTTGAGGCAGAAAGCCGCAGACCAGGCCTGAGACAATCCAGCCAATGGTACCCATCACGCGAATGCGGGGAAAGTCGCGTTCGACATCCGGCACGTTGGCAAAAGCGATGCTGTTGGTCAGTGCAATGGTCGGCATATACGTGAGGGAGTAGGCCAGCAACAACGGGAAGAAGCCGCTGAAGGTGGTTTGCTGCGCGGCGAAATACATTAATACCGCGCCGACAAACATCAGTACGGCCAGTACTTTCTGCGCAGAGAAGAAGCGGTCAGTCAATGAGCCTACCAGAATCGGCGAGAGGATCGCCGCAATGGCGGTACAGGCATAGGACCAGCCGATTTCACCAGCAGTAAATCCGCTTTTACTCAGCCATAACCATAAAGGGACAAACCACGCGCCCCAGATAAACCACTCAATGAACATCATGAATGACAGCTTTACTGTAGTTTTCATCTTTAAATCCTTCATGACAGGTAAGGTACGCAATGATAATACCACTCAGTAATACCTTTTAAATACCTTTGAGGTGAAACTTTGACCGATATAACACTTTACCGTTCATGGATGATGTCAGCGGATGACATTTAAAAATCCCTCTGAAATGGAAAAATCCCGCTTTTGATACCAGACTTATTGCTGCCCAAAAAAATCCGGGCGGGAAATTCACGCCGACATGATGTTGGCACTTACGGGAGATCGCTATGACTGATATTACGCAGTTACTTGGCAAAGATGCCGACACGCTTTTACAGCACCGTTGTATGACTATTCCAGCCAACCAGCTCTATTTGCCGGGTTCGGACTATGTCGATCGGGTGATGGTTGATAACAACCGTCCGCCAGCGGTGCTGCGTAATATGCAAACCCTGTATAACACCGGACGCCTGGCGGGAACCGGCTATCTGTCTATCCTGCCGGTTGACCAGGGCGTAGAGCATTCTGCTGGCGCTTCTTTTGCCGCCAACCCGCTGTACTTTGATCCGAAAAATATCGTCGAACTGGCTATTGAAGCCGGTTGTAACTGCGTGGCCTCCACCTATGGCGTGCTGGCCTCGGTGTCGCGCCGCTACGCGCACCGCATCCCCTTCCTGGTCAAACTGAACCATAACGAAACGCTGAGCTACCCGACTGAATACGACCAGACGCTGTACGCCAGCGTTGAGCAGGCGTTCAATATGGGAGCCGTGGCGGTAGGGGCGACGATCTATTTCGGTTCTGAACAATCTCGTCGCCAGCTTGAGGAGATTTCTGTGGCCTTTGAGCGCGCGCATGAGCTGGGCCTGGTGACCGTACTGTGGGCCTATCTGCGTAATCCGGCGTTCAAGAAAGATGGTGTCGATTATCACGTTTCCGCCGACTTAACTGGCCAGGCCAACCATCTGGCAGCCACTATCGGCGCGGATATTGTGAAGCAGAAGATGGCGGAGAATAACGGCGGCTATAAAGCGGTGAATTTCGGCTATACCGATGATCGGGTTTACAGCAAATTAACCACCGAGAACCCGATTGATTTGGTGCGTTATCAGCTGGCGAACTGCTATATGGGCCGCGCCGGATTGATTAACTCCGGCGGTGCGGCGGGTGGTGAAACCGATCTGAGCGACGCCGTACGCACGGCGGTTATCAACAAACGTGCGGGTGGCATGGGGTTGATCCTGGGCCGTAAGGCGTTTAAAAAATCGATGGCCGACGGCGTGAAGCTGATTAACGCCGTGCAGGACGTTTATCTGGATAGCAAAGTCACCATCGCCTGATAAGCACCTGCGGCACCTGAAGCTGCGTTGCCCGCTGTTTCCCGGAGGCCGCGCTTGACGCGCCTTGTCCGGGCTACCGGTCCGCAGAAGGCTGTGAACCCGTAGCCCGGGTAAGGCGTTTACGCCGCAACCCGGGATCCTGCTTATTCGCGAATCAGCCGTGCCGTGTGCTGGAGCGTTTTATACGCTTCGTAACGACGCTGATGATCGGCGCTAAATTGCTCTTCGCAGCGGTAAGTTTTATCCACTCGGGTAAACTGCTTCATCGCTTCCGGTAGCGAAGGGGCAATTTTACCCGCCACGGCACCGAGAATCGCCGAACCTAACAGCACCGGTTCGCTGGACTCGGTACTGACCACGTTAATACCGCAAGCATCTGCCAGCAGCTGGCGAACTAAAGGATGTTGACCTGCGCCGCCGCTGATGACGATATTTTCGCTATCAATCCCGCAATTTTTCTGCGCATCGATAATCTGCCGCAGACCGTAGCCGATACCGCACAATCCCGCGACGTACAGCGCAATCAGGTTTTCCAGATCCCGCTCCATCCCCAGCCCGGCGATAATCGCTTTCGCGTTCGGGTCCGCCAGCGGCGCACGGTTACCTAAAAACTCCGGCACTACGTGCAGACCGGCAGCGAGCTTGACTGCTTCGGAAGGATTATTCACCTGCGCCAGCACTCTATCGGCAAGATACACCGGTAGCGGAACACCGGCTTCTTTTGCCAGTGCTTTAGCCTCTGTGGCAGCGGGATGAAAACTCAATAACTGGTCGATAGCCGCACCCGCTGCGCTCTGGCCACCTTCGCTAAGCCAGAATCCTGGCACCATCGCCGAGTAATAAGGTCCCCAGACGCCGGGCACAAAGACGGCATCCTGGGTGGTGGTCATAGTGCAGGAAGACGTGCCGAACACGTATGCCATATTGTTGACCGCGCCGTTAAGCACGCCAACGGTACCAATCCCGCCCGCGTGGGCGTCAATCATGCCGACCGCCACTGGGGTGCCGACGGGCAGGCCCATCTCATCTGCTGCTGCTGCGCAAAGACCGCCCTCGCAGGGCGTTCCCGGATCGACGATATGCTGGCCGATACGAACAAAATCTTCATCCGCCAGTTCTTCAAGGCCAATCTGGCGGAAGTAACCGGCATCCCAGCGTTTTTCATGCGCCAGGTAAGTCCATTTACAGGTAACCGTGCAAACCGAGCGGGCTAAATCGCCGGTTGAGCGCCAGGTGAGATAATCAGCGAGGTCGAAGAAGTGGCGCGCCTGTTGATAGATTTGTGGACGATTCTCCTTCAGCCACAGGATCTTCGGCGTTTCCATCTCCGGTGAGATTTTACCGCCGACGTACTGCAACACCGCGTGGCCCGTGGCGTTGATCTTTTCCGCCTGCCCGGTGGCTCGGTGATCCATCCAGACGATGATGTTGCGGTCCGGGTCTTCCGAAGGGCCCACCGCCAGCGGCGCATCGTTTTCGCCAATCACCACCAGCGAACAGGTGGCGTCGAAGCCGATACCGGCTATTGACGACGGCTCAACACCGGCGTTGGCTACCGCCGTTTTAATGCAGTAACACACCGCCTGCCAGATCTCGCGGCTCGACTGTTCAACCACGCTTCCGGCGCTGCGGAACAGGGTGATTTCTCGGGTGGCATGGGCCAGCAGCTCGCCCTGCAGATTGAATACGCCCGCGCGAACGCTGCCCGAACCGACATCCACGCCAATAATGTTTTGAGTATTGTTTTGCATAAAATCCTCTTCAGCAGTCTGGTTGACGGTTAGAGATCCACGCTGTTAGGCAGGATCACAATGTCGCGCACGGTGACGTTTTTCGAGCGCGTCACCATAAACAGCACTGACTCGGCGACTTCAATGGGTTGCATCAGGCTGCCGTTGGCCAGCGCTTCATCCATTTTGGCTTTTGGCCAGTCGTCCAGCAGAGCGGTAACCACCGGGCCCGGCAGCACGGCACCGACGCGTACGCCGTGCTGGGAAACCTGACGGCGGGTGGTATGGACAAATGCCTGCACGGCAAATTTCGATGCGGTATAGATAGGTTCCCAGATAACCGGCACCACGCCCGCGATGGAACTGGTGAAAATAATATCGCCAGATTTTTGCGCGATCAGATGCGGCAGGACGCTACGCACGCAGCGGAAAGCGGCGTTGATGTTGAGATGCAGCACGCGATCCCACACGTCCGGGTCTCCCTCGGCGACCGGCCCGCCGATGTAGGCTCCGGCGTTGGCGTGGAAAATATCGAGACCACCGGCGAGGTTAACGATACCCGTCAGAATATTATCGACCTGGTCGGCTTGCATCAGATCAACCTGTAGAGCAAAGGCGTTTTCGCCCAGCTCGGCGACGATTTTGTTGAGCTTTTCGCCTTCGCGGTCGATAAGCACCACTTTTGCGCCAGCCCCCAGCAGGGTTTTAGCGCATTCGAGGCCGATACCGGATGCCGCGCCGGTGACGGCGGCGACTTTGCCGGCAAGAGAAGTATTCATAGAGGATACAGAGTGGTTCATTTTATAATCCTTTATCGAGTCTGGTTGGCGACTTCAAGCGCGAGGGCATCGCGTTGAGGTCATGTACTAAATTTTTTAAGGTATTGAATATAAGCATTATTTCTTCATTATCGCTGGAGTATTAATGTTGAATGCGTTAATACTCTCTTGGAGTGAAGTTGGTGCTCAATCGATGAAGCTCATGTTGCGCTAGCTTCATCGATTGAGCAAGTGGGGAAATTAACAGCGAAATGAATTTGTGACGCAAGTTGGGAAAATGAAGAAAATCACGATTTACGACCTGGCGGAGCTATCCGGCGTGTCGGCAAGCGCAGTGAGCGCCATCCTTAACGGCAACTGGAAGAAGCGGCGTATTAGCGCGAAGCTTGCCGAAAAGGTGACGCGGATTGCCGAGGAGCAGGGCTATGCGGTTAATCGCCAGGCCAGCATGTTGCGCAGTAAAAAATCACACGTGATCGGCATGATTGTCCCCAAATACGATAACCGCTATTTCGGATCGGTTGCCGAGCGCTTTGAGGAGATGGCCCGCGAGCGCGGCCTGCTGCCGATTATTACCTGCACACGTCGTAGCCCGGAACTGGAAATCGAAGCGGTAAAAGCGATGCTCTCCTGGCAGGTGGATTGGGTGGTAGCGACCGGGGCGACCAACCCGGACAAAATTACCGCGTTATGCCAGCAGGCGGGGGTGCCGACGGTTAATCTCGACTTACCCGGTTCTCTTGCGCCATCAGTGATTTCGGATAACTACGGCGGTGCCAAAGCGCTGACCCACAAGATCCTCGACAACAGCGCCAGGCGTTGGGGGGAGCTGGCTCCATTGACCTTTATCGGCGGGCGCAGTAGCGACCATAACACCACCGAGCGTTTACGCGGTTTTCATGACGCCCATCAGGAGCTGGGGCTGAGCATGCCTGAAGCAAATATTCTGGCTCCGGGCTATTCAAAAGGAAAAGTTGAGGCCTGCCTGCAAGAGCGGTTCGGTTCGACTGATATTCATTTGCAGGGGCTTTTCGTTAACTCAACCATTTCTCTGGAAGGCGTGGTGCGATGGTTGTCGCAGGCGGGACTTACCGGTAGCGGTCAGCCGCCAATGGGCTGCTTCGACTGGGACCCGTTTGTTTATCTGCTGGGACACGATATTGATATGGTGCAGCAGAACGTCCCGGCGATGCTGGAGGCGGTATTTAGTATCATCGACTCCGGCGATGCCAGCCAGCAGCGGATTGAGATCCCGCCGCTGTTGATGAGCAGCCGCTGATTCGGCTGTTGACGTTAACGCGTCAGCAGCCAGCGGGCGGTGTGTTCATCGGTCACCAGGCCGTTGACCCAACCGCCTTTAAGCGCCGCCAGAATGGCCGGGCGCTTGTACTCTCCGCACGCCACCGCGATCCGTGGGCACTGGTTCTGGCGAATGTCGTAGCTGGTGATCATTCTGTTGATTTCGCTGTCGACCACGCCGCCTTCAGCATCGATAAAGCGTCCCATGATCTCGCCGATCCCGCCACACGCCGTTAGCTCATCCATCTGCGCCTGACTAATAAAGCCGTCTTTAAAAATCGGGCTTTGTGTGCCCAATGGACCAATCCCGACGAAGATAACGTCTGCCTGCCGGGCAACGGCGGAAACGTTGCGAAACAGTCGGCTGGTGCACCACATATCGTACTCCTCCTGGGTCTGCGCATAGCGCGGCGCGGGCCATTGATAGTACTTCGCTTTGATTTTGCTGGTCAGCAAAAGAGGTACATCATCGTAATAGTTACACTGTCCATCGGCGTCCATGGCGCTGATCAGCGCCACGCAGCGGGTATTCAGGCTATCGAAATCGATACGCTGGAGGGTTTTTTTCAAGGTCAGGCCGGAACCGAGGCCGATGATTTTCTCTTTATCATCCTGTAAATAGCGAGCCATCAGCTGGTAGCAGCCAAACGACACGCTATCCAGCGTACTTTCTTCGCTAAAGGCGGGCACGATATTGCATTCGATAAGTTGGTACTTTTCCTGCAATAATTGCGCATAATCGAGGCAGTTCGCTACCGGATGGTGCAAACTAATCGATACAATCCCTTCTTCTTTCGCCGCCGCAATCAACCGCTGCACCACTGGCCTTGAAGTACCAAGCTGACTGGCGATTTCGCTCTGGTTTTGTCCGGCGATGTAGTACATCCATGCGGCGCGGACCTTCTGATCCAGCCGGATATCATCTTCTTTACTCATGGTTTCCTGCCCTAAATTTCTTGCCACAGCGATAAATTCGCCTGGCGAATAACCGCATTCTGGCTGCGGTCGGGCTAACTGGCAAGCTTTTGCTCTTTTCTGGTCATTTGTAACTTAATTGGGTAATTGTTCTTTTGTGATCCATCGCTCTTATTTGGGTCAAATGATCAATTACAGTGAGCCCATCAACTCAAGGAGAGCAGAACATGAACAATCAATTCACATGGCTTCACATTGGTCTGGGTTCTTTTCATCGCGCACATCAGGCGTGGTACTTGCATCGTCTGATTGCTTCTGGAGATAAGCGTTGGCACATCGCGGCGGGGAATATTCGCAACGATGCCGAGCAGGTGGTCCAGGCGCTGGCGGCGCAGGGTGGGCGTTACGTGCTGGAAACAGTCAGCCCGGAAGGGGAGAGTGAATATGAAGAGATCACCTCAATTCAGAAACTACTGCCGTGGCAGGCAGGGTTGCAGCCGCTGATTAACGAAGGGGCAAATCCGCAAACTAAAGTTATCGCCTTTACCGTAACGGAAGGAGGTTACTACCTGAACACCAGCCATAAACTGGAAACCAACAACCCCGATTTGATCGCTGACCTTAAGGGCGATTGCAAAACCATTTACGGCACTATCGCGCGGATTCTGGAAAAACGTATGGCCGATAACGCCGGGCCGTTAACTCTGCTGAACTGCGACAACGTGCGTCACAACGGCGAGCGGTTCCACGATGGGATGGTTGAATTCCTGGCGCTGACCGGCAAACAGGCGGTGATTGACTGGATGGCAGCCAACACCACCTGCCCGAACACCATGGTGGACCGCATTACCCCGCGTCCGGCGGCTGAACTACCGGCACGCATCAAAGCGCAAACCGGCATTGATGACAAAGCGCCGGTGATGGGCGAAACCTTTATCCAGTGGGTAGTGGAAAATAACTTCCGCGACGAACGCCCGAACCTGGAAGCGGTCGGCGTGGAAATGGTGGAGTCGGTTATCCCTTATGAAGAGGCGAAAATCCGCATTCTTAACTCTTCCCATAGCTGCATTGCGTGGGCGGGGACGTTAATCGGCCAGCAGTATATTCATGAAAGTACGCTAACGGATTTCATCTACGCCATTGCTGACCGCTACGTCACGGAAGATGTGATCCCATGCCTCGGCGATAACGGCATTGATTTACCGACCTATCGCGATGTGGTCCTGAAGCGCTTTACCAACCCGTACATCCAGGATACCAACCAGCGCGTCGCTGCCGATGGCTTCTCGAAAATTCCGGCGATGATCGCGCCGACTCTGCAAGAGTGCTATCGCCGCGGCGCTCGCCCGGAAGCAACCGCCATGCTGCCCGCACTGTTCTTCGTCTTTATGGAGCAGTGGCATAAAGGAACCCTGCCATATGAATACCAGGACGGGATCCTCGACGCTCAGGCGGTACATGAAATGTTTGAAGCCAGCGACCCGGTAGCCGTCTATGCTCGCGATAAAGCGCTGTTTGGCGAACTGGCCGACAACGCTGATTTCCTGGCGCTAATGCGCGAGAAGATCGCCGCCGTTTATGCACTGATTAAATAAGAGGTGGCTATGTATCTGGGTATCGATCTCGGCACGTCGGAAGTCAAAGCGCTGGTCATTGATGAGAACAATGAGATTATCGCCAGCCATAGCGCGCCGCTGAGTATTCAGCGGCCCCATCCGCACTGGTCTGAACAATCGCCGCAATCCTGGTGGGAGGCGACGGAATATCTGATGGCCACGTTGCGGGAAAAATGCGCCCAGCACTGGCCGGCAATCAAAGCCATTGGCCTTTCCGGGCAGATGCACGGCGCGGTGCTGCTGGACGCGGCGGGGGAGGTGATTCGCCCGGCGATTCTGTGGAATGACACCCGCTGCGCCGAGGAGTGCGCAGAGCTGGAAGAGATGGCGCCGGAGCTGCATCAGGTGGCAGGGAATTTGGCAATGCCGGGCTTCACCGCACCGAAGCTGCTGTGGGTTCGCCGTCATGAACCGCAAAACTTTAAACGTACCGCGACGGTGCTGCTGCCAAAGGATTATCTGCGCTACCAGATGACCGGCAAGAAAGTCTCCGATATGTCGGACGCCGCCGGGACGCTGTGGCTGGACGTGGCGAAACGCGACTGGTCTGATTCGCTGCTGGATAAATGCGGATTGTCGCGCGGCCATATGCCGACGCTGGTTGAGGGCTGCGAGGTTTCCGCCACGCTTGACCCGCAGGTAGCGGAGCGCTGGGGGCTGAACGCCTCGGTGGTAGTCGCCGGTGGCGGCGGAGATAACGCGGTCAGCGCCATTGGTGTTGGCGCGGTCTCGCCGGGCGATGCGTTTATTTCGCTCGGCACTTCCGGGGTGCTGTTTGTGGTGACTGATGCCTATCGTCCGGCCCCGCAGTCGGCGGTACATGCTTTCTGTCACGTGCTGCCGAATCTGTGGCATCAGATGAGCGTGATGCTCAGCGCCGCCAGCTGTTTGCAGTGGTTTTGTCGCCTGACCGGCACCACGGAAGTGGCGCTGCTGGAGGAGATTGCTGAATTAAGTGACGAAGAGAAAGCCAATGCGCCGTTCTTCTTGCCTTATCTCTCCGGGGAGCGCACGCCGCACAACGACCCTGAAGCACGCGGCATGTTCTGGGGAATGACCCATTCCAGCCTGCGCGCCCAGCTTGGTTACGCGGTGCTTGAAGGGGTGAGTTTTGGCATTAACGATGGCCTGCGGGTGCTGAAAGAGAGCGGTACGCAGATCGATCAATGCTCGCTGGTTGGCGGCGGTGCCCGCAGCCCATTCTGGGCACAGCTACTGGCCGATATCCTCGATATGCCGGTGGTGACCCACAAAGGTGGGGAGACCGGTGGCGCACTGGGCGCGGCGCGGCTGGCCTGTCTGGCTGCGGGTAAACCGCTCGCGGCGGTGTGTGAAAAACCGGAAATCTGGCAGACCTGGCAGGCGGACCCGGTTCGCCATCAAACCCTGATGCAACGCTACGCGCAGTTTAACGCTCTGTATTTAAACGACCTGAACTATCGTCGGCACTAATTTTAATAACATACCCTAAAAATAGCCCTCCGGTGAAATCGCCGGAGCGGCCTCCTGTACCCTGAATACGAGGTCATTATGTCCGTAAATAATAAACAGTGGCTCGGTTTACCCCTGAATCTGATATGGGGATATGTCGCCATTGCCGTGTTTATGACCGGTGACGGTTTCGAACTGGCATTCCTGTCGCACTACATTAAAGAGCTTGGTTTCACCCCGGCGCAGGCCTCATTTGCCTTTACCCTGTACGGACTAGCCGCCGCGCTGTCGGCGTGGATTTCCGGCGTCGTAGCGGAAATTATCACCCCGCTAAAAACCATGATGATTGGCTTCGTGCTGTGGTGCGTATTCCACGTACTGTTCCTGGTTTTCGGCCTTGGACACGCCAACTATGCGCTGATCTTAATTTTTTACGGTATCCGCGGCTTCGCGTATCCGCTGTTCCTCTACTCGTTCATCGTCGCCATTATCCATAACGTCAAAAGCGATAGCGCCAGTTCGGCCATCGGTTGGTTCTGGGCGGTTTACTCTGTTGGTATCGGCGTTTTCGGCAGCTATATTCCGAGTTTTACCATCCCGCATATCGGCGAGCTGGGGACATTGTGGCTGGCACTGGCTTTCTGCGTGACCGGTGGGATCATTGCGCTGATCTCTTTGCGTAATATTCAAACTCCGCACCATATGCGAAATTTGACCACTCGTGAGAAGTTTTCCGAGCTGGGACGCGCGGCGACGCTGCTCTATACCAACCGCAATATTATGTTGTCCAGCATGGTGCGTATCATCAATACGCTGTCATTGTTTGGCTTTGCGGTAATCATGCCGATGATGTTTGTCGATGAACTGGGTTTCACCACTTCTGAATGGTTGCAGGTGTGGGCGGTCTTCTTCTTCACCACCATTTTCTCCAACGTACTGTGGGGGATTTTGGGCGAAAAACTGGGCTGGATTAAAGTGGTGCGCTGGTTTGGCTGCGTCGGTATGGCGCTCTCCAGCCTGGCGTTTTATTACATCCCGCAGCACTTCGGGCATAACTTCGCCATGGCGATGATTCCGGCCGTTGCTCTGGGGATCTTTGTCGCCGCTTTCGTTCCGCTGGCTGCCGTATTCCCGGCGCTGGAGCCGAAGCACAAAGGTGCGGCGATTTCGGTATATAACCTGTCTGCGGGGATGTCGAACTTTCTCGCTCCGGCGATCGCGGTAATACTGCTGCCGTTCTTCAGCACCATCGGGGTGGTCATCGCCTATACCGTGCTGTACGTGGTGGCCTTTTTCCTTTGCGCGTTTATTCGCGTCGAGCAGCCGGGATTTTCCCACAAGGAAGCGCCCGCCAGCGAGCAGGTTGAGTTCTCTTAACGTTGTGGGGCTGGCATGGTATTCATGCCAGCCTTATTGAGGTGGATGATGAGTATTAAAGCAGTCATTTTTGACATGGATGGTGTGATTATTGATTCCGAAATCCTGTGGCGACAGGCGCAAATAGAAGCGCTGGCGCAATGGGGGGCAACGGTAAGTATCGATGAGTGTGAAACGCTGACCAAAGGTAAACGCCTTGACGACATTGCGCGCACCTGGTGCCAGCATTGTCGACTTGATGTTGCGCCAAAGCGGCTTGAAGAGGTGATACTGCAGCGTATCACTGGCCTGATTGCCGCTGAAGGTGAGCCGATGAACGGCGTGCGCGAGGCGTTAAGCTATTTCCGCCATGTCGGGTATACAATTGCGTTGGCAACCTCATCATCCCATCAGGTTATTTCCGCAGTACTGAACAAACTCTCCCTTTGGCACTATTTTGACGTGGTTTCCAGCGCGGATGATGAGGAATGCGGCAAACCTCATCCGGCGGTTTACTTGTCAACGCTGCGCAAGCTCAACCTCAACGCCGGTCAGTGCCTGGTGATTGAAGACAGCTTTAACGGTTTTAGCGCCGCTCAGGCAGCAAATATCCCAACTATCGTTATCGCTGAAGATTGCCAGCATGGTCGTTTTCAGGCCGCCGCGGGTCGCTATCGGGCGTTACCTGAACTGCTGGAAGCTCTTTCTGTAGAGCCAGAGGTGGCGGTATAAGTCAGTAATTTGTGAGCGCAGAAAGTTTCAGGATGTACCCGGTCGGTTAATCTCTTTTCTGCGCTCACGCTCCTCTTTTTATCATGCCGATCGCCCTCACATTTCGCCCTTCTTTTGTGAAAACAATCACGCCTCGTCGTGCCAATGCCCAAATTTAATCTCTTGCTTAGCGGTGATTGTCCGAGGCACTGCTGCGTAATTGTGCTTAGATTATATATTGAAACGTTTTTTCAATAATGTGAAACCACTTTGCCGATTTGCGTCTATAGATCGGGTTTGGCTGCAATAAGGACCGAGAATGAAAATTGAATCTGTAAATGTCACTGTTTTCCAGTATCCCACTCGTCGGGTTTCCGACAGCGCCGGGCACTCCCATCCAGGAGCCGAAAGCATGGCAAAAATGGCGATGCTGACCATTACTGCCGATGATGGCACCCAGGGTTTTTCGTTTGCGCCGCCGGAAGTGGTGCGCCCGTTTGTGGTGAACACTTTTTTCCGCAAGGTGATGGTGGGGCAGGACCCGTTCAACCGTGAACGCATTTGGCAGGATCTTAATCACTGGCAGCGCGGTAGCGCTCATCAGTTGACCGAACGCGCACTGTCGTTTGTCGAGCAGGCGCTGTGGGATCTGATTGGTCGCAAACTCAATATGCCGGTTTACAAACTACTCGGCGGCTATCGCGACACGGTTCCGGCCTACGGCAGCACCATGTGCGGCGACGATCTGCCGGGTGGTTTGTCGACCCCGGATGAGTATGCGTCATTTGCTGAAACGCTGGTGGCCCGTGGCTACAAGGCCATCAAGCTGCACACCTGGATGCCGCCGATCTCTTTTGCGCCAAATCCGAAAATGGACATCAAAGCCTGCGCGGCGGTGCGTGAAGCGGTAGGGCCGGATATCGATCTGATGATTGATGGCTATCACTGGTACAGCCGTGCCGAAGCGCTGTGGATTGGCAAAGAGCTGGAAAAACTGAACTTCGCTTGGTTTGAAGAGCCGATGGAAGAGGATTCGATGTCTTCTTACGCATGGCTGGCGGAAAACCTGTCGATTCCCATCGTCGGACCGGAGAGCTTCGGCGGCAAACACCATATGCGCGCCGAATGGGTGAAAGCCGGAGCCTGTGACATCCTGCGCGCCGGATCCAACGGCGTTGGCGGCATTACGCCAACGATGAAGGTGGCGGCGCTGGCTGAGTCATTCGGTATGGATTGTGAAGTCCACGGTAACGGCGCGGCGAGCCTGGCAGTGGTCGGCGCGATCCGTAACTGTCGCTGGTACGAGCGCGGCCTGCTGCACCCGTTCCTCGATTACGATGAGCCAGCCGCGTATCTCAACAGCATTGTCGACCCGATGGATGACCAGGGATTAGTGCATTTGTCACAACGACCAGGTCTCGGTGAAGACATTAATTTTGCGTATATCGAAGCCAATACCGTTAGCCACGACTGATTAATAAAAATTCCAAAGGCTTAAGGCTTATTGGGTTTAGGCGAACGGATAAAAAATATAAACCAGGCCCGTCATTAGTCTCGCTGAGGATGATGACGGGCGTGTACCCTACAGGCGATAGATATGAAAAAAACCTCTTTACTGGGAGCGTGTTTACTCGCGCTGGCCATGTCGATGGGGAGCGGGGCGGCAATAGCGAAAACGCCGCCCGACCAGCTGATCATCGGCATGAATATGAACAACCTTCTGACGCTTGACCCGGCAGCGATGACCGGTAACGAAGTGGTCGGGATTGTGGTCAATCTCTATGACTCGCTGGTGGAGCTTGATCCTAAACAGCTAACCAACGTCAGGCCCGCGCTGGCGAAATCCTGGGATATTAGCCCCGACGGTAAAACCCTGACTTTCCATTTGCGCGATGACGTGAAATTTCACTCTGGCAACCCGCTGACCGCCGCCGATGTGGTGTGGTCAATGCGGCGTATTTTGCATCTCAACCTCGCCCAGGCCTCGGTGTGGAAATCCTACGGCTTCAGTAAGAAAAATATTGATAACCAGGTGAGTGCCCCGGACGACGTGACGGTACAAATCGTGTTACCGAAAGATAACGACCCGCAGCTGGTTATTTACTCGCTGGCGGCGCTGGGCAACCTCGGCGTGCTCGACAGTAAAACGGTGCAGAGCCACGAGCAGGATAAGGACTGGGGCAACCGCTGGCTGACCACCCATGAAGCCGGTTCCGGGCCGTTTACCCTCGAAACCTGGCAGGCGAAAGATGTCCTGCGCATGAAGCGCAATCCTGACTACTGGCGCGGTGAGGCGAAAATGAGCCGCGTGGTGCTGCGCCACTTCCAGGAGTCGCAAACTCTGCGTCTGATGGTGGCGAAAGGCGATCTCGATATTGCTAACAACATGGCGGTCTCCGATATCAACGCCCTGCGCAGCGACCCGCAGCTGACCGTCGACGCGGTGCAGCGTGGGACTATGTACTACGTCGCCATGAGCATGAATGAAGATCATTTTGCCAATCCGAAAGTGCGTGAAGCGGTACGCTATTTGATTGATTACCAGGGCATCAATAAAGCGCTGATGCCGGGCTACGGCGTGCTGCATCAGCGACCGATCAAAGCCGGCATGCCATCCACGCTGCCTGACCCGGGCTACACGCTCGACGTGGCGCGGGCGAAAAAGCTGCTGGCGGAAGCGGGCTATCCCAACGGATTTGATACCACGCTGCGGGTGCTCTCCGATCAGCCGTTCCTCAATATCGCCATTGCCGTTCAGTCGACGCTGATGCAGGCGGGGATTAACGCCAAAATCATCACCGGCACCGGCAACCAGATTTACGGCGCGATGCGCGAACGTAAATTTGACCTGCTGGTCGGGCGCGGGGGGAGCGGAATGGAACCTCACCCGCACTCCAGCCTGCGTGCGCTGGTCTATAACCCGGATAATAGCGCTGAAGCTCGCCTGACCAACTTCCAGGGCTGGCGTACCGGTTTTTACGACCCGCAGCTGAACGCCATGATTGACCACGCTCTGCTGGAGCGTAACCCGCAGCAACAGGTAGCGAGCTATCAGGCGATTCAGCAACGCTATGACCAGCTGATCCCGGCGTTAATTCCGCTGTCGCAAATGGTCGATTCCGTCGTGGTACGCAACGAGGTGCAGGATTATCAGCCGCACCCCTCCGCCACCACTTTTCTGCGTGAAGTCTATAAAACCCGCGAAGGAGAGAAAGGATGAGTACGGCAATCCTTGCGCCCGGCTCCCGCACCCGGCGCTTATCAAAACGACTGCTGCAGGTGGCGATTACGCTGTTCGGCCTGCTACTGCTGACCTTCACCATTGGGCGCGTGATGCCCATCGACCCGGTACTGGCGATTGTTGGGCCGGATGCCGACCAGAGCACTTATCAGCAGGTTTATCAGCAACTGGGGTTTGACCAGTCGTTGGTCACCCAGTTTGGCATCTATTTTGTCAACTTGTTGCATGGCGATTTGGGCAATGCATTGCTGACCGGGAAACCGGTGGTAGACGACATTATTCGCGTCTTCCCGGCCACCATGGAGCTGGCGACGATGGCGATTATCGTCGGCGCAGGCCTTGGCATTCCGCTGGGCGTGCTGGCGGCGGCGCGGCGCAACAGCCTCTCCGATTATGTGGTGCGTATTATCAGCCTCGCCGGCTATTCAACGCCGATTTTCTGGGTTGGGATGATGGGGCTGCTGGTGTTTTACGCCTGGCTTGGTTGGGTTGGCGGTGCTGGACGGGTAGACCTTGGTCTGGACGGTATTGTGCCACGTCGCACCGGCCTGATGACCGTCGATGCGCTGCTGGCAGGTAACAGCCAGGTGTTCTGGAATGCCATTAACCACCTGATTTTACCCGCCTCGCTGCTCGGCTTTCACTCGCTGGCTTACATCAGCCGTATGACCCGTAGCTTTATGCTGGCCCAACTGTCGCAAGAGTTCATCATCACGGCGCGCGTCAAAGGTCTGACCGAGCGTCAGGTTATCTGGAACCATGCGTTTCGTAACATCCTCGTACAGCTGCTGACGGTAGTGGCGCTGGCCTACGGCGCGCTGTTGGAAGGTGCGGTACTGATTGAAACCGTCTTCTCCTGGCCGGGTTTTGGCTCTTACCTCACCGGCAGTCTGCTGCTGGGTGATATGAATGCGGTGATGGGTTGCGTGCTACTCGTCGGGGTTATCTTCGTGATGCTCAACCTGCTCTCCGACATGCTGTATCAATTCTTTGACCCGAGGACAAAATCATGACCGTTTCTCTGGATACGTCGCTTTCGGGCGGGGCGGGCGAAGGCCGCCAGCGGCTGCAACGTGCGGCGACACGGGCTGCCGGGTTTATCGGCAAAATGGCGCGCAACCCGCTAACGGCTATCGGCGGTGGGATTATCTTCCTGTTGATCGTCGTGGCGGTGTTTGCGCCGCTGATCGCGCCTTATAACCCGCTGGTACAGGACCTGAACAGCGCATTGGTGGCACCGAACGCCCAGCACTGGTTCGGTACCGATGAGTTTGGCCGCGATATTTTTAGTCGTCTGGTGTACGGCTCGCGTATCACGCTGTACATCGTGCTGCTGGTGTCGGTCACCGTCGGCCCGCTTGGGCTGCTGCTCGGCGTCAGCGCCGGATATTTTGGTGGCAAGGTGGATATGGTGCTGATGCGCGTCACCGATATCTTCATTTCCTTCCCAAGCCTGGTGCTGGCGCTGGCGTTCGTCGCTGCTTTAGGCCCGGGGCTGGAGCACGTAGTTATCGCCATTACGCTGACCGCCTGGCCGCCGATTGCTCGTCTGGCGCGTGCTGAAACGCTGTCACTGCGTCAGGCTGATTTTATCTCCGCCGTGCGTTTACAAGGCGCGTCTCCGATTCGCGTACTGTGGCGACATATTGTCCCGCTGTGCCTGCCTTCGGTCATCATTCGTATCACCATGAATATGGCGGGGATCATTCTGACCGCCGCCGGTCTGGGCTTCCTCGGCCTTGGCGCACAGCCGCCGGAGCCGGAGTGGGGAGCGATGATCTCCAGCGGACGCACTTATATGATGGAGTGCTGGTGGGTAGTAACGATTCCGGGGCTGGCGATTTTGATCAACAGCTTAGCGTTCAACTTCTTAGGAGATGGCTTACGTGACATCCTCGATCCTCGCAGCGAATAATGCTCCACTGCTCGACGTGCGCGACCTGTGCGTCGACTTTGTTAACGGTAGCGCGGTGACCCATGCCGTGCGCGGCGTCTCCTTCCAGTTGGGGCAGGAAAAACTGGCGATTGTTGGCGAGTCCGGCTCGGGTAAATCCACCGTCGGGCGTGCGCTGTTGCAACTGCATCCGAAAAAGGCCCGCGTCACCGCCAGCCGGATGCAGTTTGGTGACCTTGATTTACTGCATCTCAGCGAGGCGCAAATGCGCGGCGTACGCGGCAAACGCATCTCAATGATTATGCAGGACCCGAAATACTCGCTGAACCCGGTGGTTTGCGTCGGTAATCAGATAGCGGAGGCCTGGCTCACGCACCATCCGGGGCGTAAAGATGAGGCTAAAGAGAAGGCGCTGGAGATGCTGGAAGTGGTGCGCATTCGCCAGCCGGAGCGCGTGTATCAGCTCTATCCGCATGAGATTTCCGGTGGTCAGGGGCAGCGCATCATGATTGCGATGATGCTGATCACCGACCCGGAGCTGGTGATTGCCGATGAACCGACCTCGGCGCTGGACGTGTCGGTGCGCCTGCAGGTGTTGGGTCTGCTGGATGACCTGGTGAAATCGCGCGGTCTGGGGCTGATTTTTATTAGCCACGATATCAACCTGGTGCGCAGCTTCTGTGACCGCGTGCTGGTGATGTACGCCGGGCGGGTGGTGGAATCCATTGCTGCTAAAGACCTCGATAACGCCCGTCATCCCTATACTCAGGGACTGATTAACTCGCTGCCGGATATGCAGCATCGTCGCCCGGTTTTACCGGTATTGCAGCGCCAGACCAGCTGGTTGACGGACTAAGGAGTGCATGATGATTGAAGTCAAAAACCTCAACCTGGCGTTTGGCGAAGGAGAGAAGCGCAACCAGGTGCTGTATGACGTGAATTTTCACGTTAAGCCAGGCGAAATCTACGGTCTGGTGGGGGAATCTGGTTCCGGCAAAACTACAGTGCTGAAGTGCCTCGCCGGGCTATTTACCCACTGGAAGGGCGAGCTGGCGATAGACGGACAACAGTTGGCCCACGAGATCAGTCGCGAACGCTGCCGTCAGGTGCAGATGGTGTTTCAGGACCCCTACGGCTCTCTGCACCCGCGGCATACCATCGGCGACATTCTGGAAGAACCGCTGCAGATCCATAATATTAACGATCGCGACCGGCGGATCAATGCGCTACTGGACAAGGTCGGCTTGAACCGTGCCTTTCGCGAACGTTATCCGCACCAGCTCTCCGGGGGGCAGCGCCAGCGTGTGGCGATTGCCAGAGCGCTAATTCTCGAACCTCAGGTGCTGCTGCTGGATGAGCCAACCTCAGCGTTGGATGTGTCAGTGCAGGCGGAGATCCTCAATCTTCTGGCGGAATTGCAGCAAGAAGCTAAGCTGACTTACCTGATGGTGACCCACGATCTGGGCGTTATCGCCCACTTATGTCAGAAGGTTGCGGTGATGCAGTACGGTAAGATCCTCGAAACACTGACCGTGGATGCGCTGGTGAACGGCGAGGCGCAAACGGCCTATACGCAGATGTTGGTCAATGCCAGTCAGCAATATACGCGTGAAATGGCACGAGAAGTGGCAGCGTACTAAATAGCTGCGCGGAATAGTAGATCACTGAAAGGGAACTCAGCCCGGATTGTGCGATCTGATCAATCGCCAAACCAACCAAAATCACCAACCGGACTGAGCGATGCCGATCATAGTACCAATACCCCGTGGCGAACGACGCCTGATGCAGAAAGCTATTCATAAAACGCGTGATAAAAATCATGCCCGCAGACTCACGGCCATGCTGATGCTTCATCGGGGTGAACGGGTCAGCGATGTTGCCAGAACTCTCTGTTGTGCCCGTTCATCCGTTGGTCGCTGGATTAACTGGTTTACGCACTCAGGTATTGAAGGCCTGAAATCCTTACCCGCAGGGCGCTCCCGACGCTGGCCTTTTGAACATATCTGCACCCTGTTACGTGAGCTGATAAAGCATTCTCCCGGCGATTTTGGTTATCAACGTTCACGCTGGAGCACCGAATTACTGGCAATAAAAATCAATGAGATAACCGGTTGCCAGTTACATGCAGGAACCGTTCGCCGCTGGTTGCCATCTGCGGGGCTTGTATGGCGCAGGGCCGCGCCAACTCTGCGTATCCGTGACCCACATAAAGATGAAAAGATGGCGGTAATCCACAAAGCGCTGGATGAATGCAGCGCAGAGCATCCGGTATTTTATGAAGATGAAGTGGATATCCACCTTAATCCTAAAATCGGTGCGGACTGGCAGTTGCGCGGACAGCAGAAACGGGTAGTGACGCCGGGGCAGAACGAAAAATACTATCTGGCCGGCGCACTGCACAGTGGCACGGGTAAAGTCAGCTACGTGGGCGGCAACAGCAAAAGTTCAGCGCTGTTTATCGCTCTGCTGAAGCACCTGAAAGCCACTTACCGGCGGGCGAAAACAATCACGCTGATCGTTGATAACTACATTATCCATAAAAGCCGCGAAACACAGCGCTGGTTGAAAGCAAATCCCAAGTTCAGGGTAATTTACCAGCCGGTTTACTCGCCGTGGGTGAATCATGTGGAACGGCTATGGCAGGCACTTCATGACACGATAACCCGTAATCATCAGTGCCGCTCAATGTGGCAGTTACTGAAAAAGGTCCGCCATTTTATGGAAACCGCCAGCCCATTCCCCGGAGGAAAACATGGTCAGGCAAAAGTGTAGCGGTATTAGGCGCAGCTATTTAGTCTATACGGCGCATTCTCTTTCGAGATATGCGCCATTTTTTATATAAAACAGTGAGGGGAAATGTATTTATAGCTATAAATGTTGTCTTTTAGTGTAAAGATGGTGCTTAGATCTAA
This sequence comes from Klebsiella sp. RHBSTW-00484, assembly GCF_013705725.1. NCBI lineage: Bacteria > Pseudomonadati > Pseudomonadota > Gammaproteobacteria > Enterobacterales > Enterobacteriaceae > Klebsiella > Klebsiella sp. RHBSTW-00484. The sequence goes on from NZ_CP055481.1 coordinate 2,189,840, forward strand.
AACAGAAATATATACTGCATATAACCAATTTATATAAAATTATAATTCGCATGTATGATTTAAGGCGAAATAAATCACTATTTATTGTTTTATTTTCCAGATATTCAATAATGTAAACTCAGTTAAACCTTGCATATAGCAAGGAAAAACTGTGTATTGCACCTCCAGATCCTCTCCGTAATAGAGTAAACTCGCTGGCGAATAATTCTAAGATGTGGTCTACGTAAGGCGAGTTATCTAAATTACAGCCTGGTTTTCATGCCGCTCTCATCCAAATGGTTACAATACTCAGGGAACAGGATGGAAAAAACATATATCATCAACGGAAAAATTAATTTTATTCCTCAGCGTAGCGTTTTGTCACTTATTGCTGATGATACGAAGAATGTATCATTAAATATTCCCGTTAGCCGTTGCCTGATGCTCCTTATTCAGCAGGATGGCGCAACGGTTGCTCGTGAAACCTTTTTTCAGGAAGTATGGATAAAGCATGGCTCACAGGTGACCAGCAATGGTTTTTATCAAAATATTTCTTTATTACGTCGGGCCTTTAAGGAACTGGGTGTTGACGAAGAAATTATTGTAACGGTGCCCAGAGTCGGCGTCAGGCTGGAGGCAACATTATCCGTAATTGAATCCCAACCAGCTGAGTCAGAAGCCGCGCCGATTACAGAACCCATCGTAAAGCCCGTGGCAGAGGAGGTCGCTGCTGCGAAGTTTGCAGAAAAAAAGCGGTTACGGCTACGGCGTCCCGCCTTATGGGGCATCGCAGCATTACTGAGCTGTCTGGTCGTTGGGGTTGTTACCTGGCAAGCTGAATTCGAATCTTATTTGCAAAACTATTTGCCCATTAATGTAAAATATTCGCAACAATGTCACTTCTTTGCCAATAGCGATGTGGTTGAGCACAAGCGACATGAACAATTCATCAACCGAAGGGAATTTGAATGTGAAAAATACCCTTGGGTCTATTTGACACTCTATCCCGGCCAGGCCCGCGTCTCGGTGATAAGCTGCCGTCAGCAATTTAGTCAATGGCGTGATAATCAATGCCTCACCAATTATTATATTAAGGAGGTACTGAATGCGCAGAAGTGAAATTAAATGGTTAATAGCAATCATATTTATCTGTGTACTAACGGCATTAGCAATAAAATCCTGGCAATATTGGCAACGAAATCATTTTCAGTGCAGCGGTGAGTTGAGTTTATTTAGCTCGGGTTTTCAGGGAGATATTTCTGTACGCTACATATTTGATGATGAGCGCGGTCTGGCGATCGTCCGTGGGGAAATTACGCCGCCGCAGGGTAAGCCGTTCACTATCAATCAGAACATCTGGTTTAGCTTTACCCGCGATGGTCAGCACTACTTCCTGCGTTCCGAAACGGTCTCTGCCAGTATCGGTAAGCTTGAGGAAGAAGAGCAGATCAAATCCATTCTGCCGACCTTCTTCATCCAGCCGCAGGTGCCGTTTTACCTGAATATCCAGCGCTTGAACGAACGTACCCGGCTGCTGTATACCAGCCGGGCACCCTCTTTGCTTTGCGAGACTTGAATTAACGTAACAGCACGCAGTCTGGCGGCAGTCGGCAGCGTAGCGCTGCCGGCAAAATTTCCATGCGGAAGGTTTTGCCGCTCAGCGGCTCGCCATCAAGGTTAAACGTCATCTCGTGGGGGGCGGTTATCTCAAACCATGAGGAGACGCCATCGATGATATTCGGCGAGGTTTCCGGGTTTGCCAGGGTACTGAACAGCGCCGGGATCAGCTCTTCGCCGGTAAAAATGCGCAGATGCAGCAGGCCGTCGTTGATTAACGCCTCCGGGCAAAGTTGCTGGCCGCCACCGGCCTGGCGTCCGTTACCGATACCTATCACCAGCGCATCGCCCTGCCAGTGAAAATTCTCACCGCGGATTTCACAGCGGTCTGGCTTAAGGGTATCCATGCGCATCAGGCCGTGGATCAGATAGGAGACGCCACCGAGGGCGGCTTTCAGTTTCTCCGGCGTTTCAGTGGTAATACGGGTGCCGAAACCACCGGTAGCCATATTAATAAATCCGCTCTGGTCGTTGACTCGCGCAATATCGATAGCCACATCGCGCCCGACAATCGCCAGTTTCAGGGCGCTGGCCAGATCCTGAGGAATGCCGACGCTGGTGGCAAAGTCGTTCGCCGTACCCAACGGTAAAATCCCCAACGCCATCTTGCCATCGCGCTCGACCAATGCCGTGGCGACCTCGTTGATGGTGCCATCACCGCCGCCAGCAATGACCGTCTCTACGCCCAGCCCGAGGGCTTCATCGACAAAGCGCACGGCATCACCTTTTTCCCAGGTGACACGGACGTGAATGTCGATACCTTCGTCGCGCAACAGTTTAACCGCTTCGCGCAGCTGCGGTTCATTGGCGCCTTTGCCATTCAGGATCAGTAAGCTGGCTGGAAATGTTGACATCATCAAGGGGACCTTTATTGCACAGTAATGCATAAAGTGTACCGCATGCAGGAAGCGAAGGCCGGGGAGATAGATAAAAAATAAGCCCGCGTAAGGGAGATTACGCAGGCTAAGGAGGTGGTTCCTGGTACAGCTAGCATTTATGGGTTATGTTTTTCAGCGAAATGGATGATATCTGCTTTGAACGAAACGGTATGTGATCCGTTTCTAATATCTTTACATCGCGAAAAATTAACCCAATTTATACCTTAAATAATTCGAGTTGCAGGACAAGGCACTTGTGCCTTGAACAGCGCTTGCGCTGGCCCCGGAGGGGCGAGGCCACAGGCCGAGTAACGCGGCCAACGCACATGCAACTTGAAGTATGACGGGTATAACTAGTTACTATGCGGGTTTCTGGTTGTCTGATCCGTAAAGTTGCGCATCAGCAGTGCATACTGCAGGACCATATCTTCCGGAACAGGCAACCATACTGTGTGACCATCGCCCGGCGCGACCGGCATGATTTCGCCTTTGCCGTTTTCCATATGTTCGAGCGTAAAGTTGACGTTGCCCTGCGGGGTCATCAGCTCAAGGCTGTCGCCGACGGAGAATTTATTCTTCACCGCCACAGCGGCAAGCTGGCCGTTGCGCTCGCCGGTAAATTCACCGACAAACTGTTGGCGCTCGGAGATGGAGTAGCCATATTCGTAATTCTGGTAATCTTCATGAGTATGGCGACGCAGGAAGCCTTCGGTGTAGCCACGGTGAGCGAGGTTTTCCAGGGTTTCCAGCAGATTGGTATCGAACGGTTTGCCCGCCGCCGCATCGTCAATGGCTTTGCGGTAAACCTGGGCGGTACGTGCACAGTAGTAATGTGATTTGGTGCGTCCTTCGATTTTCAGCGAGTGGACGCCCATTTGGGTCAGACGCTCAACGTGGGCAACCGCGCGCAGATCTTTTGAGTTCATGATGTAGGTGCCGTGCTCGTCTTCAAAGGCGGTCATGTACTCGCCCGGACGTTTAGCTTCTTCAATCATAAAGACCTGGTTGGTCGGCGCGCCAATACCCAGCGTCGGTTCGACGTTCTGCACCGGGATCGGCTCATGCTTATGCACGATATTGCCGACGTCGTCCTCTTTGCCTTCCTGGACGTTATATTCCCAGCGGCAGGCATTGGTGCAGGTGCCCTGGTTCGGGTCGCGCTTGTTGATATAGCCGGAGAGCAGGCAGCGGCCGGAGTAGGCCATACACAGCGCACCGTGAACGAAAATTTCGATTTCCATTTCCGGCACCTGGCTGCGAATTTCGGCGATTTCATCCAGCGACAGTTCGCGGGAGAGGATCACGCGGGTGAGCCCCATTTGCTGCCAGAATTTGACCGTCGCCCAGTTAACGGCGTTAGCCTGTACTGACAGGTGAATAGCCATCTCGGGGAAGTTTTCCCGCACTAGCATGATTAAACCCGGGTCGGACATAATCAGCGCATCCGGACCCATTTCCACTACCGGCTTCAGATCGCGAATAAACGTTTTCAGCTTGGCGTTATGCGGCGCAATGTTGACGACCACATAGAATTTTTTGCCCAGCGCATGGGCTTCGTTGATGCCGAGCTGCAGGTTTTCGTGATTGAATTCGTTATTGCGCACGCGCAGGGAGTAACGCGGTTGGCCCGCATAAACTGCATCTGCGCCGTAAGCGAAAGCGTAACGCATATTTTTCAGCGTTCCCGCCGGGGAAAGGAGTTCCGGTTTAAACATGATTTTCTCGTTCTGATGACAGGTCAGATTCGCCGCACCCGGTGCGACGAGTTGGGGAGTTCCCCCACATTAAGGGCGGGCATTGTAGCGCTGTGGGGGGGGGGAGTAAACCGTCCGGCTTAATCAACGCGCAGATAGTGTCCGTCAGCGCTGACGTTCATGCCAAAACCGCAGTTCATGGGAGTATCGGTGCTAGCGTCGATGGCTTCGGAAGAAAACGCCAGCGAGATATCGCAGTGAATGTAGTCTCCTTCCCGAAGCGCCACGACGCCTTTGCCATTTTCAAGCAATACCGATTCAGAAAATTCGCCAATATTGGGGCCAACGTAGATCCCCATCATGCCGAAATAATAACCCTGAAAATCAACTTGAAAGCGCGATGGCTGGGGCAACGTTTTTATGGTCAGTACGTTCCAGGAGGCGCGCCCGGAATAGTTCCAATATTCACCCGCAGCGGAAGCTGGAGGCGGCAGAGCCGCCAGCTTATCTTTAATAAGCCCCAGATTGTAAATCGACTTGCTATCGTCCGGTCTTATCATCAGCCAGGCGCGGGCTTTACGCCATTGACCTTCGCGCATCCAGGTCAACGCCACGTTGTTGTAGGCCGTGGCGATGGCGCTGTCGTCAAGGGTGCAGCTTTCGCTCCACGCGGCCTGCTGCTCAAAAGCTTTACGCGCTTTGGCATAGTTTTTCGCTTTGTAGAACTGCTCGCCCTGATTGGCCCAGTCCGGGATTTTTGCACAATCAGCCTCGATCTGCTGCTCGGTGATTTCTGCTCTGGCGGCGGCGCAGAGCAGAAGCAGAGCGTAAAAAGGTAAATATTTCTTTGTATTATCACTCATGGCATTCCTTGCGCAGTTGAGTATTAGAGAATATCTGGATGGAATATATCATGACGTCGGATGATTTCTTATTCTTGAGGGTATTCTCAGATTATGGCGTGGGGGAAGGTGGATATTTCCCGGAGGCGATGCTGCGCATCTGTCCGGGCTACCGGCCCGCAGGCGGCGGTGAACCGGTTGCCTGGTCAGCGCAGCGCCACCGGGAAGACGCTACGCCGATGCATCAGGTCCGGCACATTTCCCCGGCTACCGGCCCGCAGACGGCGGTGAACCGGTTGCCGGGGAAATGTCGGGCAGTTGGCTCACTACGCCAGGCGGCAGGCGTCGGCTTCCCAACGATAGCCTACGCCGTAAACGGCGCGGATAAACGACTGCTCGGCGTCCAGCGACTCCAGCTTGCGACGTAGGTTCTTGATATGGCTATCGATGGTTCGGTCGGTCACCACGCGGTAATCATCGTACAGATGATTCAACAACTGCTCGCGCGAGAAGACTTTGCCCGGCTCCTGGGAAAGGGTTTTCAGCAGGCGGAACTCTGCGGGTGTAAGGTCCAGCAGTTTATCGCGCCAGGAGGCCTGGAAGCGGCCTTCGTCAACGATCAGCGGGCTTTGCGCATCCAGCGCCTGCAGATCGCGCTGCGGCTTGCAGCGGCGAAGAATGGTCTTCACGCGAGCGACAACTTCACGCGGGCTGTAGGGTTTACAAATATAGTCGTCGGCACCGATTTCCAGCCCGAGCAGACGGTCGATCTCTTCGATTTTCGCCGTCACCATCACTACCGGAACTTCGGAGAAGCGGCGGATTTCGCGGCATAAGGTGAGTCCGTCGGTGCCGGGCAGCATCAGATCTAACAGGATCAGATGCGGCGGCGTCTGGCGAACGTACGGTAGAACCTGATCGCCGTGATTAATCAGCGTCGGCGAATAGCCCGCCGCCTGGAGATAATCGATCAGCAACTGGCCTAGCTTGGGCTCATCTTCCACGATCAGAATGCGTGGTGTGTTTTCATCAACAGGTAATTCAGTCATACGTCTCTCGATAAATTACGTTCCAGAGGTAACTCTACTTTAATGCTAACCCCGCCCAAAGGCGAATGACCGGCACGCAAAGTGCCACCGTGGGCAGCCACAATGTTAAGGCAAATCGCCAGCCCTAAACCAGAGCCGCCGCTGGCACGATTGCGCGACCCTTCGGTACGGTAAAAGCGCTCAACCAGCCTTTCCAACTGCTCATCGGTTACACCCGGAGCGCTATCGGCAAAGTCGAGAACCAGCATGCGGCCATTTTGGCTGGCGCTAATCTGCAGCCCCCCGCCGCTATCGGTATAGCGCAGGCTATTTTCCAGCAGGTTATTAAAGAGCTGCATCAGGCGATCCCGGTCGCCGAAAATCGTCGCGCTTTCCGGTAGCGAAACACCGATCGACAGTCCGCGGCTGGCGAAACGTTCGCGGAACGCGCCAGCGGCGACTTCCAGCAGGTTGATGATATCCACCGAGGTTTTCTGGTAGGAGAGCGCACCTTCATCGGACATCGATAGCTGATGTAAATCGTCAACCAGTTTGGTGAGAGTGGCGACCTCGGCCTGTAAAGAGGTGATGGAGTCCGGGGTGAATTTCCTGATGCCGTCCTGAATCGCTTCCAGCTCGCCGCGCAGCACTGCCAGCGGCGTGCGCAGTTCGTGAGAAATATCAGCCATCAGGTCCCGGCGCATTTGCTGATTGCGCTCCAGGGTGCTGGCTAACTGGTTAAAATCCTGCGCCAGGCGGCCCAGTTCATCGCTGCTGCTGGCCGTAACACGGGTCGAGAAATCTCCGGCAGCCAGACGATGGGTGCCCTCGACCAGCCGCTTGACCGGCGCAAGCAGGCCGCGCGCCAGCGGGAAGGTAGCCAGCGCGGCGAGGAGCGTCGCGAGGGCGACAATCAGCCAACTGGTGCGTTTCTGCTGGCGGTCAAAATTGATATCTGTATTGCGCGTCAGACGTTCAACCGGCGACGCAATCACCGCGCCGACTTCCACGCCGTTAACCATAATATTGCGCCGGGTGCCATCTTTCGGTAAGCGTTCGCGCGGCCCTACCAGCACGCGGCCTTTTTGATCGACCACCCAGAACATGGTACGCCAGCCGTGCGGCGGAATGTCCGGGCCGGGACCTCGATCGCCGCGTGGGCCATCGAGCGGTCGGTCTGGCGCGGCATCCGGCGGCATCTCCCCGGGGCCGGGACCCGGTCCAGGCTCATCCATTGGCTCAGGTCTCATACCGCGCCCCTGCGGCGAGTGGTCGTCGTTGTCGCGCTCAAACGTTTTCAGCAACTGGAAAATAAACCGGTCATTATTGCGCAGGAACTTCCAGCTACCGTGCTGGGCATACTGTTCGCTCAGGGCGTCCCCGAGCATGGTCAGCCGCTGCTCGTTTCCGCGCTTGATATAGTCGATAAACCCGCGTTCAAAACTGATGCGCACCGCCCAGTGCATGCTGATTAACAGTACGATGCAGGTGGCGAGGATCGCGATAAATAGCTTGCCGGTAATGCCGGGACGCCAGAACTTCAAGATTCACTCCTTTTGCGACGACCAATCACGGTGTTGGTGGTGTCGTCGTCCGGTACGCGGGAAAAAATCAGCGCGGGTAGCGCGATAATCACCGCCATGCTTAAGTAGGTATAGAGAAAGACCTGATGAGTGGTTGTCGCATCGGCGCTGATATGCTGCTGACCATAGAGACCCAGCAGCATGCCGGCGATGGTGACGCCGATACTCATCGACAGCTGCATGACCATTGACAGCATGCTGTTGCCGCTGCTGGCGAGGTCATCGGGCAGGTCTTTCAGAGTCAGCGTGTTCATTGACGAAAAGCGGCTGGAGTTGATCATCCCTTGCAGGAATAGCACCACCGGCAGCAGCCAGTACCAGCCCGCGAGAGCGACCGCCATAAACAGCAGGCTGACCAGCGCCAGGCCGATTGTTGAGGCCACCAGCACCCGACGATAGCCGAAGCGGTTGACCACCTGGACCACGATACGCTTCATGCCCATGCTGCCGAGCACCATCGGGATCATCATCAGCCCGGCGTGGAATGGCGTAAAGCCGAGGCCAATCTGCAAAAATACCGGCGTCATAAACGGCAGCATGCCGCTGCCGATGCGCCCGGCGAAGCTGCCGCCGAGGCCGAGAGAGAAGGTGCGGTTGCTGAACAGTTTCAGGCTAAACAGCGCGTTGCGATTACCGCGCGCGTGCCACAGATAGAACAAAATGGATGCAACGCCGGCCGCTACCAGCGCCGCCAGCCACTGCACAGAGATACCGAGCCCTTTTTTACCGTCGAGCGCCAGAGTTAGCGTGGCCATTCCCGCCGCCAGCAGAATAAAGCCGAAGATATCAAAGCGCCGGGTTTGCAGGGTGTAGTTGGGCATCAGGCACAGGGTGGCGATGGCGCCGATAATCCCGACCGGAATATTAATCAGGAAGATCCAGTGCCACGAGGCGTACTCCACCAGCATTCCGCCGAGCGCTGGGCCGAGCAGCGGGCCGACCTGGCCGGGGAGGGTGACGAAGGTCATCGCCGCCATATATTGACTGCGCGGGACGATTTTCATCACCGTCAGGCGACCGACGGGAACCATCATCGCGCCGCCGACGCCCTGCAATACGCGGGCAAGTATTAACTGGTCGAGAGTAGCAGCCTGAGCGCAGAACAGCGAACCTGCGGTAAACAGGATGATAGCGCTGAAGAAAATATTACGTACGCCCACCCGGTCCGCCAGCCAGCCGCTGGCGGGCAGCATCACCGCTACCGTCAATACATAAGAGACGATAACCATATGCATATGCAACGGACTCTCCCCGAGGCTTTTCGCCATTGAGGGGAGGGCGGTGTTGACGATAGTGGTATCCAGCGCCTGCATAAAGAAGCCGAAGGCCACTATCCATAACTGCCAGCGCACGCTGGCGGGGAGATCGGTCATGTTATTCGCTTACCGGTTGATGGAGTTTTCGCGAAAAACGCAACCGCAGACGGTCGAAGAACAGATAGACCACTGGCGTGGTATACAGGGTCAACAACTGACTCATCACCAGACCGCCGACGATGGTAATCCCCAGCGGCTGGCGCAGCTCGGAGCCATCACCACTGGAGATAACCAGCGGCAGCGCGCCGAACAGCGCTGCCAGGGTGGTCATCATTATCGGGCGAAAACGCAACAGGCAAGCCTGGAAGATGGCTTCTTCCGGCGGCAGGTTGCCGTTACGCTGCGCCTCAAGGGCAAAATCGACCATCATGATGGCGTTTTTCTTCACGATGCCAATTAATAGCATAATCCCGATTAGCGCGATTAGGCTGAACGGGGCATCGAAAAGCTCCAGCGCCAGCAGCGCGCCGACGCCAGCGGAAGGAATGGTCGAAAGGATAGTCAGCGGATGAACGTAGCTCTCGTAGAGGATCCCCAGCACGATATAGACCGTGGCGATTGCCGCCAGAATCAGAATCACCTGCGAGTTCATGGTCTCCTGGAATACCTGCGCGGTCCCGGCGAACGAGCCGCGCACGCTTGACGGCACGCCAAGCTGGGTCATTGCCCGGTTAATCGCATCGCTGGCTTCCGACAGCGACTTGCCGGTCGGCAGGTTAAAGGAGATGGTCGACGCCGCCGACAGCCCTTGATGGTTCACCGACAGCGGGGCGTTGGCCGGTTGCCATTTGGCGAAATAAGAGAGCGGAATGGGTTTATCTTCGCTGTTGATCACAAACATCTTATCCAGCGCGCTGACGTCCTGGGTGTAAACCGGATCGACTTCCATCACCACCTTATATTGGTTCAGAGGCTGGTAAATGGTTGAGATCTGCCGTTGACCGAAGGCGTTGTTGAGCAAGTTATTGGCGTCCTGCACGCTGATCCCCAGACGCGACATGGTATCGCGATCGTAGATCAGATCCATCTCCGCACCGTTATCCTGCTGATCCGAGTTAACGTCCGCCAGTTCCGGCAGCGCCGCCAGCGCTTTGCGGATTTTTGGCTCCCACTCGCGCAGCGCCGCAAGATCGTCCGACAGCAGGGTGTACTGGTAGCTGGCATTAGCCTGACGTCCGCCTACGCGAATATCCTGTACCGCCATCAGGAACAGGTTGGCCCCCGGCTCTTTCGCCAGTTTTTTACGCAGCCGGTCGATAATCTGCTGCGCCGTTTCGTGTCGTTCATCGCGCGATTTCAGGGTGATAAACATCATCCCGCTGTTGACCCGTGAGCCGCCGGTAAAGCCAGTGACGTTATCCACCGCCGGATCTTCACGAATGATCTTCATAAAGTCCTGCAGCTTGCCGCGCATTGCCTGGAACGAAATGCTCTGGTCGGCCTGAATGCCGCCCATCAGTACCCCGGTATCCTGCTCCGGGAAGAAGGTTTTCGGAATCGAGATATAGAGCCAGATACTGAGCGCGATGGTGCCGAGCAGCACCAGGCCGGTTAAGCGGCTGTGCTTCAGTACCCATTTCAGCGACTTGCCGTATCCGCCCTGAATAGCCACCAGCAGACGACCAAAACCGCGCTTGCGCGTCGGCTCGTTGGGCTTGCCGCTTTTCAGCAGCCAGCCGCACATCATCGGCGTCAGGGTCAGCGACACCGCTAGCGAAATGCCGATCGCCACCGACAGGGTAACGGCAAATTCGCGCAGTAACCTCCCCGGTAGCCCGCCCATCAGCAGTAGCGGCAGGAAGACGGCGACCAGCGACACGCTCATCGACAGCACGGTGAAACCGACCTCCCGACTCCCTTGAAGTGCTGCCTGTAGCGGCTTCATACCCGCTTCGAGATGGCGGGAGATGTTCTCCAGCACCACGATGGCGTCATCGACCACAAATCCTGTGGCGATGGTTAGCGCCATCAGTGACAGGTTATTCAGGCTGAAGCCGCACAGGTACATCGCCGCAAAGGTGCCAATCAACGAGACCGGAACCGCCACCGCCGGGATCAGCGTTGCTCGTCCCGAGCGCAGGAACAGGAACACCACGAGGATCACCAGGCCAACCGAAATCACCAGCGTTTGCTCGACTTCTTCCAGCGAGGCGCGGATGGTTGGCGACCGGTCCTGGGCGATTTGCAGGTCGATAGATGCCGGGATCGTGCGCTGCAGATCCGGCAGGCGGGCGCGAATGCTGTCCACCGTTTCAATGATATTGGCTTCCGGCAGCTTGCGGATCATCAGCAAAATTGCCGGTTTAGCGTTGGTCATCCCGGCGTTGCGCACATCCTGTACCGAGTCGGTGACGTTGGCGACATCACCTAACCGCACCGCCGCGCCGTTATTGTAGTGCACGATTAATGGTTGATATTCGGCGGCGGTTTTTAGCTCGTCGTTGGTTTCTACCTGCCAGCGGTGGGAGGCGTCTTCCAGCGCTCCCTGCGGTTTACGCACGTTGGCGTCGCTGATGGCGGTGCGTACCGCGTCCAGCGACACGCCCTGGTTAAACAGCGCCTGCGGGTTGAGATCAACGCGCACGGCGGGCAGGGAGCTGCCGCCGACGTCAACGTCGCCGACGCCGTCAATCTGCGCAATGGTCTGCGCCAGCTGGGTAGAGGCGAAATCGTACAGCTCACCCTGGGAATAGGTATCCGAGGTGAGGGTGAGGATCATGATCGGCGCGTCGGACGGGTTGGCCTTGCGATAGGTCGGGCGGCTCGGCATGCCGCTCGGCAGCAGGCTTTGCGCGGCGTTAATTGCCGCCTGTACGTCGCGCGCGGCGCCGTTGATATCGCGATCGAAGTTGAACTCCATAATGATTCGCGTACTGCCAAGCGAACTGGAGGAGGTCATCTCGTTCACCCCGGCAATCCGCCCCAAAGAGCGCTCCAGCGGCGTCGCCACCGAAGAGGCCATAGTTTCCGGCGAGGCGCCGGGCAGCGAGGCGCTGATCATAATGACCGGAAAATCCACCTGCGGCAGCGGCGCGACCGGCAGCAGGCGGAAACCGAGGACGCCGCACAGGGTGATGGCGAGCGAAATCAGAATCGTCGCCACCGGGCGATAAATGAAGAGGGCGAAAAACTTCACTTACGCCTCCTCCTCACGCCGTGGGAACCGGCTCTTCATATACAGCGACAGGCGGTCGAACAGCAGATAGATGACCGGAGTAGTGAACAGGGTCAGCACCTGGCTGAGCATCAGGCCGCCAACCATACCGATCCCCAGCGGACGACGCAGTTCCGCGCCAACGCCGGTGCTCAACATCAGCGGCAGCGCGCCGAACAGGGCCGCCAGCGTGGTCATCAGGATCGGACGAAAACGCAACAGACAGGCCTGATAAATCGCCTCGCGCGGCGGCATGCCCTGTTCGCGTTCGGCGGCCAGCGCGAAGTCGATCATCATGATGGCGTTTTTCTTAACGATACCGATAAGCAGAATGATGCCGATAATGGCGATAACATCCAGCTCGCTACCGGCCAACCACAGTGCCAGCAGCGCGCCGACGCCCGCCGTTGGCAGGGTAGACAGGATGGTGATTGGATGAATAAAGCTCTCATACAGCACGCCGAGCACGATATACATCGCCACCACGGCGGCAACCACCAGCCAGACGGTGCTGCCGAGCGCCGACTGGAAGGCCAGAGAACTGCCCTGGAACTGGGTACGAATATCGCTCGGGAACTCCAGCGCCTGCTCGGCGCCAAGAATCGCCTCGACCGCATCGCCCAGCGAATAGTTGCCTGGGACGTTAAACGAGATCGTGGTGACCGGGAACTGATCGAGATGGTTAATCGACAGCGGGGCAAAGCGCTGCTCCACTTTGGCGATCGCCGTAAGCGGCACGATCCCGCCGTCGCTGCTGGTCAGGCGGATATTGTCCAACGCCGCCAGCCCCGGCGTCGCCTGGGTATCATGCTCCAGCACCACGCGGTACTGGTTCGCCTGAGTATAAATGGTGGAAATCAGGCGCTGACCGAAGGCGTTGTACAGCGCGTTATCGATATCGGACATGCTGATGCCGAGACGGCTGGCGCTATCGCGGTCAACGTTGATATACGCCGCCAGGCCTTTATCCTGCCAGTCGCTGCTGACGTCGGAGAGCTGCGGCAATGCCTGCAGGCGGGTCAACAGCTGTGGTACCCAGTTGCTCAGCGCATCAAGCGAGTTGGCCTGAAGCGTGAACTGGTACTGGGTGCGGCTGACGGTAGTGTCAATCGTCAGGTCCTGGGTTGGCTGAAGATAAAGTTCGATACCGGGAATGCCGTCCACCGCGTTTTGCAGGCGGGCGATGACCGTTTGTACGCGATCGTCACGCTCGTCCAACGGCTTGAGGTTGATTTGCAGGCGGGCGCTGTTCAGCGCCGGGTTGGTGCCGTCAACCCCAACGTATGACGTCAGGCTTTCCACCGCCGGATCTTTAAGAATGACCGCGGAAACCTGCTGCTGGCGCTCGGCCATGCTGGCAAACGATACCGACTGCGGGGCCTGTAGCGTGCCCTGGATGATACCGTTGTCCTGCGTTGGGAAGAAGCCTTTCGGAATAAACACCCATAGCATAATCGACAGCGCCAGCGTGCTAAGGGCCACGCTCAGCGTCAGCCACGGATGGTTCAGCACCCGGCTCAGCCAGCGGCCATAGACGGCGATCACCCGCTCAAAGAAGCGTTCGCTGGCGCGGGAGAAGCGGTTTTGCTTGCGCAGCGACTCGTGGCTTAACATGCGTGCGCACATCATCGGCGTCAGGGTCAGCGACACCACTGCCGAGATAAGGATCGCCACCGCCAGGGTGACGGCGAACTCGCGGAACAGGCGGCCCACGATATCACCCATAAACAGCAGCGGGATCAGCACCGCGATCAGCGAGAAGGTCAGGGAGATAATGGTAAAGCCGATCTCACCCGCGCCTTTCAGGGCAGCGGTCAGCGGTTTTTCGCCTTTCTCGATATAGCGCGAGATGTTTTCGATAACCACGATGGCGTCATCGACCACAAACCCGGTGGCGATGGTCAGGGCCATCAGCGTCAGGTTGTTAATCGAGAAGTCGAGGAACACCATTACCGCGAAGGTGCCGACCAGCGACAGCGGCACGGCGATGCCGGGAATAATGGTCGCCGGGACGTTGCGCAGAAACACGTAAATAATCATCACCACCAGGGCGATCGCCAGCATCAGCTCAAACTGAGTGTCGCTGACCGAAGCACGAATATTGGTGGTGCGGTCAGAAAGTACCTGCACTTTGACCGATTTAGGCAGGCTTTCGGTCAGCTGTGGCAGCATCTCGCGGATGCTGTCAGCAGTGGAAATGATGTTGGCCCCCGGCTGGCGCTGAACGTTCATCACGATCGCCCGCTGGTTATTGGCCCATGCCCCGAGCCAGCTGTTTTCCGCCCCCTGTTCAACTGTTGCGACATCGCCGAGGCGAATCGCCGCACCGTTCTGCCAGGCGATAATCAGGCGGCGGTAATCTTCCGCCGATTGCATCTGATCGTTAGCTGAAAGCGTAACCGCACGGGACGGACCGTCGAGGCTACCTTTTGCCGAGTTAACGTTGGCGCTGGTAATCGCGGTGCGGACCGTTTCGCTGGTCAACCCGAGGGCGGCAATGGCCTGGGCGTTCAGCTTCACGCGCACCGCCGGGCGTTGACCGCCCGCCAGAGTCACCAGCCCGACGCCGGAAACCTGGGAGATTTTCTGCGCCACGCGGGTTTCTACCATATCTTCGACCTGAGTCATAGGAATGGCGGAAGAGGTGACCGCGAGGGTCATAATCGGCGGGTCAGCAGGGTTCACTTTGCTGTAGACCGGCGGGTTAGGCAGATCTGACGGCAGCAGGTTAGTCGCGGCGTTGATGGCCGCCTGAACTTCCTGTTCGGCAACGTCCAGCGGCAGCGTGAGCTGGAACTGGAGCGTGACCACCGATGCGCCGCCTGAACTCTGGGACGACATCTGCTTAAGCCCGGACATCTGGCCAAACTGGCGCTCCAGCGGCGCGGTGATCGACGAGGTCACGACATCCGGGCTGGCGCCAGGGTAGAGCGTCACCACCTGAATGGTTGGGTAATCCACTTCCGGCAGCGCTGAAACGGGCAGGAAACGATAGCCGATAATCCCGGCCAGCATAATGGCCGCCATTAACAGCGTCGTCGCTACCGGGCGCATGATAAACAGACGGGAAGGGCCACCCGTACTGCTCGGCGGTAACACTTGCATCAGGAGCGCGCTCCTTTTTTACCGTATTCACGGCTGGTGGCTTTTGCCGGTTCGGCTGCGGTGGTGGCGTCGTGAGCCTCAACCACTTCGACCTTCGCGCCTTCCGTCAGGCGGTCGATGCCGTCGGTCACCACGCGATCTCCGGCGGAAAGCCCGGCGTTAATCACCACTTTCAGGCTGTCCTGAATCCCGGGCGTCACCGTATGCTTGCTGACTTTGTTTTCATCGTTCAGCACCCAGACGAAATGACCCTCGTTGCCCATTTGCAGTGCTGCGGTCGGAATAACCACCGCGTTTTGCTCGGTATCCACCAGCATCCGGGCGTTGACGAACTGATTCGGGAACAGGGCGTCGTCCTGATTATTAAAGCGTGCTTTAAGCTTGATGGTGCCGGTGGTGGCATCAATCTGGTTGTCGAGACTCAGCAGAGAACCTTCGCTGATCTTCTGTTTGTTGGTACGGTCCCAGGCTTCGACGACCAGGTTTTTGCCCGCCTTTTGCGCCTGAACCACCGTGGCGATTTGGTTTTCCGGCAGCGTAAAGACCAGGTCGATAGGGTGAGTTTGCGTTAGCACCACAATCCCGGTGGTGTCGCCGCTAGAGATCTGGTTGCCGATATCAACCTGCTTTAAGCCGACCCGACCATCAATCGGCGCGGTGATGCGGCTCCAGTTCAGCTGTAATTGGGCGCTGGCGACGGCGGCTTCATCGGCTTTAATCGTGCCCTGAGATTCGCTGACCAGCGATTGTTGAGTATCCAGCTCCTGGCGTGAAACCAGGTTGGTTTTGACCAATTGCTGGTAGCGCGCCAAATCGCGACGAGCGTTGGCCAGGGTGGCCTGATCTTTTGCCAGCTGGCCCTGAGCCTGGGCGAGGGCGACTTTAAACTGGCTGGGGTCGATTTCGGCGAGCAGGTCGCCCGCCTTTACCTGTTGGCCTTCCGTGAAGTGGATAGCCAAAAGCTGACCGTCAACGCGGCTGCGCACGGTGACGGTGTTCGCCGCCGTTACCGTACCAAGGCCGGAGAGATAGCGAGGGACCGATTCACTGGTGGCCGTTGCCGCCTGCACCGGCGCAAGGGCTGCGCCAAAACGACCGTGGCGTGGCCCACCTGGCCCTGGACCCTGCTGGCCCGGGCCTGCTGCCGTTACAGAGGTGCTGTTTGCCGCTTCGCGACCCTGCCAAAACCAGTACGCTGCACCCGCGACGATCGCGACTACCAGCACGGCTACCCAACGGCTTTTCTTGCTACCTTTCATTAATTTGCTATCTCATCCTGAAACGTTTCACGGAATGATACTAGTTTAGTCAGTGAACGCTGCTTAAAAATGGAGGAATTATGAAAAGACTGTTGAGATATGTCTGGATAAAACGCTTTTTGCTGAGAGGCTTACGGTGAATATTTACGCGTAATTTACGCTTATCGATTTTTACCCACCGATCTTGCGAACGCCGATATTTATTTATCGGTATCCGTTGCTTCTTGATACCAACAGCGGATTGCGTCGAATCTGAACTGATATACAGCGTGAATAAGCAGCCGCTGGAGGCGATTCAACCTGATTGGCGGTCGTATCTGTTTGATAATCAAATTCACTCATTATTTTGCCTTTATCAAAGCGACCAATACCAGAGGGTTCTTTATGCATTTTACCCAAGCCATCGCTCGTCTACCGGCCGCTACCTGCGGCGCGGGCCAAACTACCGCGCAGCTAGGCGCACCGGATGTTGCCAGCACCACTCGCCAGTTTCTCGCTTATGTCGAAACTTTGCTTAAGCTCGGTCTCAAAGTGACCGTGCTGCCTGCGGCGGCAGATTATCCGGATGCGCACTTTGTTGAAGATACCGCCGTGGTGATGCCGGAACTGGCGGTGATTACCCATCCGGGCGCACCGAGCCGCCAGGGCGAAGTTGACACCATCGCGCCGGTGCTGGCGGGTTTTCGTCCGCTGGTGCAGATGAGCGAGCGTGGGCATATGGACGGCGGCGATGTGCTGCTGGTGGACAAGCAGTTTTTTATCGGCCTGACGGCGCGTACCGATGAGCAGGGCATTCGCGAGTTTGCCGCCGCCGTTGAGCCACACGGCTATCAGGTGACGGCGATTGAAGTGAGCGCCGGTCTGCATCTGAAATCAATTGTTAACTACGTTGGCCGCAATACGCTGCTGCTGACGGAAGGCTACGTTAACCACCCGGCGTTTAACGGTTTTAACAGCATTGTTATCCCTGAAGAAGAGTCCTACGCTGGTAATACGCTGTGGATTAACGATACCTTAATTACGCCGCAGGGTTACCCCCATACCCTGGGCGAAATCAGCAAGCTGGGAATGCCCATTGTGCAGCTCGACACCAGCGAATTTAAGAAAATGGATGGCGGGCTGACCTGCCTCTCACTGCGTTTTTAATTACCGCGCCGACACCGGGGAAACCGAAATGAAAACACGCATCGCCGCATTACTGGCCTGTATGGCGCTCAGCGCGCCGCTGGCCGCCCAGCAGTTTGACACCATCAGTTTTGGCGTCGATGGCGGCTATCCGCCTTTCGATGTCTTGGCACCCAGCGGTGAAATTACCGGTTTTGATATTGATATCGCCAATGCGCTCTGTACGCAGCTAAAAGCGAAATGCGTTTTCGTTAAGCAGCCGTTCGAGAGCATGATCGCTGCGCTGAATGCGCATAAATTCGATGCCATTATCGCCTCGCTCAATATTACCGATGAGCGCAAAAAGGAAGTGGATTTCACCGATCGCTACTATCGCAGCGCGGCGCAGCTGGTTGCGCGTAAAGGTAGCCCGCTGCTGCCGGAAGTTGCCAGCCTGAAAGGCAAGACCGTCGGCGTACAGACAGGCTCCACTCATGAAGCTTTTGCTAAGGCCAACTGGGCCAATCATGGTGTGAAAATCGTTGGTTATGCAAACCAGGATAACGTCTATCTCGACCTGCTTTCCGGGCGTATCGACGCCGCTTTGCAGGACAATATCCAGGCGGCGACCGGCTTTATTGATACCCCGCGCGGGCAAAAATTTGCTTTTGCCGGCCCGGTTATTCAGGACGGCGGCATCTCTTCCGATGTTGGGATTGCAGTGAATAAAGATAATCCGGCGCTGCGTGACGCGCTAAACGGCGCTATCAAGGTCATCCGCGCTGATGGTACCTACGATGCTATCCAGAAAAAGTACTTTAGCTTTGATATTTATGGCAAATAAGTCGTGAAGGCGAGGGCGCAGGCAATGGCTTGCGCCGCTTTACGACATCCGCGGAAGGCTGAATATGGTCGCAGACTATTTACCCCTGTTGTTACGCGGCGCGGCGCTTTCGCTGTGCGTGATGCTCTCTTCATTACTGGTGGCTCTGCTGCTGGGGCTGATTAACTCGCTGGTGAAACTCTTTGGCCCGCCGTGGCTGCGCCTGTTTTCCACCGGTTACACCACGCTGGTGCGCGGTATTCCGGAACTGGTCATTATGCTGCTGCTGTTCTTCGGCGGCGAGATGCTGGTCAATCTACTTCTGAGTTTAGTGGGGCTGGGGCCAGTGCGCTTCAACACGGCTTTGTTGAATAAATCGAACTTTTGCTGAGTTGAAGGATCAGATCACGCATCCTCCCGACAACACAGACCATTCCGTGGCAAAGCAAAAGTTCAGAATCACCAACTGGTCCACCTACAACAAAGCTCTCATCAACCGTGGCTCCCTCACTTTCTGGCTGGATGATGAGGCGATTCAGGCCTGGTATGAGTCGGCAACGCCTTCATCACGAGGAAGGCCCCAGCGCTATTCTGATCTCGCCATCACCACCGTTCTGGTGATTAAACGCGTATTCCGGCTGACCCTGCGGGCTGCGCAGGGTTTTATTGATTCCATTTTTGCCCTGATGAACGTTCCGTTGCGCTGCCCGGATTACACCAGTGTCAGTAAGCGGGCAAAGTCGGTTAATGTCAGTTTCAAAACGTCTACCCGGGGTGAAATCGCACACCTGGTGATTGATTCCACCGGGCTGAAGGTCTTTGGTGAAGGCGAATGGAAAGTCAGAAAGCACGGCAAAGAGCGCCGTCGTATCTGGCGAAAGTTGCATCTTGCTGTTGACAGCAACACACATGAAGTTGTCTGTGCAGACCTGTCGCTGAATAACGTCACGGACTCAGAAGCCTTCCCGGGCCTTATCCGGCAGACTCACAGAAAAATCAGGGCAGCCGCGGCAGACGGGGCTTACGATACCCGGCTCTGTCACGATGAACTGCGCCGCAAAAAAATCAGCGCGCTTATTCCTCCCCGAAAAGGAGCAGGTTACTGGCCCGGTGAGTACGCAGACCGCAACCGTGCCGTTGCTAATCAGCGGCTGAGCGGAAGCAATGCACGGTGGAAATGGACAACGGAATATAACCGTCGCTCGATAGCGGAAACGGCAATGTACAGAATGAAGCAGTTGTTGGGAGATTCACTGACGCTGCGTGACTACGATGGTCAGGTAGCGGAAGCTATGGCCATGGTGCGTGCGTTGAACAGGATGACAAAGGCTGGGATGCCAGAAAGCGTGCGTATTGCCTGAAAATCCAGCCAGCTACAGGGTCGTTCGCACGAAATCTTATTTATTCAACAAAGCCCTATTCACATCAAAGAACCAACGAGCCACACTGGTTATGTTGACAATTCCGCCTGAAGAAATGACCAGGTTAATTATTCACTCGTTGTGGAAGGGGACCTTACAGGATGACGACAAAATCGCTAACGCTTGCTTTGGATGAACAACAGTCAATTCCTTTGAGTACGGTCTCGGGGACGCTGGGCCACGTCGGCATGGATATCCGTCCGCTGGCGTCTGCAGGGCTATGCAGCTTTGACCCCGGTTTTACTAATACCGCAGGCTGTACGTCGGCCATCTCCTGGATTGATACCGAAAAAAGTATTCTGCTGCACCGCGGTTACCCGGTCGATCAACTGGCTCGCCAGTGTGACTTCCTTGAAGTGGCTTATATTCTGCTGCAAGGTGACGCGCCTGATGAAGCCAGCTATCAGATCTTTAAAAACAATATTACCCGTCACAGCCTGGTGCACGAGCAGATTGCCCGTATGTGCAGTAGCTTTCGTCGCGACTCTCATCCGATGGCCTTAATGTGCGCGCTGGTAGGAACTCTGGCGGCGTTCTATCACGATGTGCTGGACGTCGAAAATCCGGAGCACCGCGCGCTGGCCGCTACTCGCTTGCTGTCGAAAATGCCGACGCTTGCGGCGATGAGCTACAAGTTTTCTATTGAGCAACCGGCGCAGTATCCACGGAACGATCTCTCTTATGCGGGTAATTTCCTGCATATGCTGTTTGCCATCCCGGCGGAACAGTATCAATTAAACCCAGTGATCGAGCAGGCGATGAACCAAATCCTGGTGCTGCACGCCGATCACGGCCAGTGCGCATCGACCACAACCGTTCGGGCTGCGGGCTCTTCCGGCGCGAATCTTTTTGCCTGTATTGCCGCTGGGCTCGCTTCTCTGTGGGGGCCGACCCACGGTGGAGCCAACGAAGCCAGTATGCGGATGCTGGAAGAGATTCAGACTGTTGATCAGATCCCTGCGTTTCTGAGTAAAGCGAAACGCGATCCGCAGGCGTTTCGTCGTCTCGGCTTCGGTAACTCCCGCTACCGTAACCTTGACCCAAGAGCCGCTATTTTGCGCGAGACCTGTCATCGGGTACTGAAGGAATTGGGGATGTCTGATATGCCGCTGCAGGTGGCGATGGCGCTTGAAGAGGTGGCGCTGACCGACCCGTACTTTATCGAAAATGGTCTGTCGCCAAGCGTGGATTTCTATACTGCGGTGATCCTCAAAGCGATGGGGCTACCTGCGTCGATGTTTGTGGTGATTACCGCTGTAGGCAGAACGCTCGGCTGGGTGGCGCACTGGAATGAAATGCACGAAGCGCCGCTGAATATTTATCGCCCGCGGCAGATTTATACCGGGGAAGGGATGCGAGATTACGTTTCGCGCCGTGAAGGGAATTAACAGCGCGCAATTTTGAGAGAGTGCTCGTATTGTTGCCGGGTGGCTGATGACGCCTTGCCCGGCCTACGAAACCCAGGTCGGTAGCCCGGATAAGGCGCGTGCGCCGCAATCCGGGATCGCAAAGGATCGCTAGCGAAATACCACCTGCGCCCAGCGGGCTAATCCGGCCGTTACCGAGCCAAAATCATCGCCACCAGCAACGGGAATACCCGGCAGGTGAGCCGCCAGCGCTTTTTTTATCAGCGGAGAGCGAGCGCTACCGCCGGTCAGGTAAATCACATCAGGTTTGTCATTGCTGTTATCCAGCGCCAACTGCACCTGCTCCATAATGCGGGCCAACGGCTGATCCAGCGCGGCTTCGAGTCCCTGCTGGCTGATAGCTGTTGCCAGTTCGTCGCTGATAAACGGCAGTCCGGTCATCACGCTCGGCTGTGCGGAAAGGGCGATTTTGCTCTCCTCCGCACTACGCACCAGGCGGTAGCTCAGACGCTGACGCCAGACCTTCAGTAATAGGGCGACTTTCTCGCTGTCGCGAGCGCTGCGCAGTAAATCGTTCAGCAGGCGGCCGTTGGCGGTGCTGTAAAAATCGGTCTGCGCTGGAACGTCGTTAATCGCTACCGCATTCCACCACGGTAGAATCGGCAGCGCGATACCTTTCTCGGTGTCGCCGCCCATGCCCAGCAGCGGCATCAGGCACTTAAAGGCCAGGGCGATATCCAGGTCGTTACCACCAACGCGACAGCCGCTATGGCCAAGCAGGCTCTGCTGGCGATCGGCTTTTTCTCGCCACTGCGGGCCCATTAGCAGCAGCGAACAGTCGGTAGTACCGCCGCCGATATCGACGACCAGAACGCGTTTTTCTTCAGTCAGGGTTGCTTCGAAATCCAGACCGGCGGCGACCGGTTCAAACTGAAATACCACGTCACGGAAGCCCGCGCGCTTTGCCGCTCGCTCCAGAATACCCTGCGCCTGGGCGTTGGCTTCATCGCCGCCGAGGCCCTGAAAGTTAATTGGCCGCCCGATAACCGCCTGGTCGATAGTTTCCGGCAGCTGCGTTTGCGCCTGTAATTTGATATGCAGCATCATGGCGCAAACTAAATCTTCAAACAGCGCAACCTGCTGCGGCTTGAGCCCGCTGGCGCCGAGGAACGATTTCGGCGACTTCACAAAGTACACTTCTTCCGGATCTTCGACGTACTGATGCAGCGAGGCAAGACCAAACTGCACGCTGTTGCTGAGTACGTCGATATCTTCCTCGCGGTTGAAGCTAATGGCGCGACGCAGCAGCGCCTGGTTTTCATCACCGTTGGTAGGAACATCATGATGGCGGTAGAGCCACTCGCTGACCGCCTCGCGGGTAGGTGCGCAAAGCATTGAAGGCAGCAGCGAACTGCCGTTTTCCAGCGTCAGCAACTGCGGAGTATTCTCACGCATGACCGCTACCGAACAGTTAGCGGTACCGTAGTCAAAACCAATAAACATAGCCTGCAAAATCCCCATGCCGGTGAAGAAGGGGGGCGACTTTAGCGGATTGACGGCACTGCGACAACTGGAATTTAAAAGCAAGGCACGTCCGGCGCAGAGCCGCTATGATTGAAGCGCTGAAAAAGGAGAAATGATGACGTTGTTACCCTGGCATCCCCCCTACGACTGGCAATGGATGTTTAGTTTTCTTGGTGCGCGTGCGGTGCAGGGGATTGAGACCTTTGCCGACGGGAGCTATAGCCGCAGCTTTGCGCTAAAGGGCCACTCAGGGCTGATCACGGTGACGCCGGACGATGCCGCGCAGGGCATGCGGGTGACGCTTTCCGCCGGGCTGCAGCCGGTTGCGGACGAGTGCCTGGTGAGAATTGCGCGCTTGTTTGATTTATCCTGCGACCCGCAGCAGGTCGCCCTGACCTTGGGAAACCTCGCTCAGCCGAGGCCGGGGCTTCGGCTGCCGGGCTCCCTCGACGCGTTTGAGCAGGCGGTGCGCGCGGTGCTGGGGCAGTTGGTCAGCGTAGCGATGGCGGCAAAGTTGACCGGGAAAGTGGTGGCGGCCTTCGGAGAGCCGCTGATCGACGCCCCGGGTTTTTACCTGTTTCCTGGTGCGCAACGGCTGGCGCAGGCCGATCCGCTGGCGATTAAGGCTTTGGGCATGCCGCTGCGGCGCGCCCAGGCGCTGGTTCATCTGGCGCAAGCGGCCATCAGCGGCGAGCTCCCCCTCGTTGCGCCGGATAATATAGAAGCGGGTATGAAGCAGTTGCAGACCCTGCCGGGCATTGGCCGCTGGACGGCGAGCTATTTCGCGCTGCGCGGCTGGCAGGCACAGGACATCTTCCTGCCGGATGACTACCTGATTAAACAGCGCTTTCCCGAAATGACACCTGCTCGTATTGCGCGCTATGCCAGCCGCTGGCA
This sequence comes from Klebsiella sp. RHBSTW-00484, assembly GCF_013705725.1. Lineage (NCBI taxonomy): Bacteria > Pseudomonadati > Pseudomonadota > Gammaproteobacteria > Enterobacterales > Enterobacteriaceae > Klebsiella > Klebsiella sp. RHBSTW-00484. The sequence continues at coordinate 2,213,431 of NZ_CP055481.1, forward strand.
GCCGTGGCGATCGTACGCGTTACTACATATATGGTACACGGAAGGCTGGTCGCCGGATGAGGAATAGACGCGCAGGGCGCTTAGCACTAGTATCGACGCGCTGAAATCCCTATAATTGCGGCGTTTGGCGGTCAACCGCCACCCTTCCTACATTCCCAGGTTAATCAGGTCGCAAAAATTTATGACTGATACGTCTCATCAGTGCGTCATTATAGGCATCGCCGGCGCATCGGCTTCGGGCAAAAGCCTTATCGCCAGTACGCTTTATCGTGAATTACGTGAACAGGTCGGCGATGAACATATCGGCGTTATTCCGGAAGACAGCTATTACAAGGATCAAAGTCATCTGTCGATGGAAGAGCGTGTAAAAACCAACTACGACCATCCGAGTTCCATGGATCATAGCCTGTTGTTTCAGCATTTACAGATGCTGAGAAGCGGCCAGCCGATTGAGCTACCGGTGTACAGCTACGTTGAACATACTCGTATGCCGGAAACCATTCATATTGAACCGAAGAAAGTCATCATCCTTGAAGGGATCCTGCTGCTGACCGACGCCCGCCTGCGTAACGAGCTCAGCTTCTCTATTTTCGTCGATACCCCGCTGGATATCTGCCTGATGCGCCGCATTAAGCGCGATGTCAACGAGCGCGGGCGTTCAATGGACTCGGTGATGGCGCAGTACCAGAAAACGGTGCGTCCGATGTTCCTGCAGTTTATCGACCCTTCCAAACAGTATGCCGATATTATTGTGCCTCGCGGCGGTAAGAACCGTATCGCCATCGATATTCTGAAGGCCAAAATCAGTCAGTTCTTTGAATAACACGAACGAATTGTGTAACGTGCAAAGAAGAAGCCAATTTGCCCTTATCCCCGGAAGGCGTAAGGGCGCAATGCCTTAAAGGAGAACGTTGATGCGTTTGTGCGACCGAGATATAGAAGCCTGGTTGGATGAGGGACGGCTGGGCATTAACCCGCGCCCGCCCATTGAGCGCATTAATGGCGCGACGGTCGATGTACGTCTGGGGAATAAATTCCGTACTTTTCGCGGGCATACTGCGGGCTTTATTGACCTGAGCGGGCCTAAAGCGGAAGTGAGCGCGGCGCTGGATCGCGTGATGAGCGAAGAGATTGTTCTGCCGGATGGCGAGGCGTTTTTCCTGCATCCGGGTGAGCTGGCGCTGGCGGTGACGTTTGAATCCGTCACCCTGCCGCCGGATCTGGTCGGCTGGCTTGACGGGCGTTCTTCGCTGGCGCGTCTGGGTTTGATGGTGCACGTTACCGCGCACCGCATCGATCCAGGCTGGTCCGGCTGTATCGTGTTGGAGTTCTATAATTCAGGTAAGCTGCCGCTGGCGCTGCGTCCGGGGATGCTTATCGGCGCGTTAAGTTTTGAACCCTTATCCGGCCCGGCGGTGCGGCCTTATAACCGTCGCGAAGATGCAAAATATCGCGACCAGCAGGGCGCGGTAGCGAGTCGAATCGACAAGGACTGATAATTTTAGCGGTTTGCTGAGGATGCCATGAGACGAATTCTGACCACGCTGATGATCTTACTGGCGGTAGTTGTCGCCGGTCTTACCGCGCTGGTATTGCTGGTCAATCCCAACGACTTTCGCGCCTATATGGTCAAAGAGGTGGCGGAGCGCAGCGGCTATCAGCTTGAACTCGATGGCCCGCTGCGCTGGCACGTTTGGCCGCAGCTCAGTATTCTCTCAGGCCGTATGACTTTGACCGCGCCTGGCGCAGATGAACCGGTCATTCGCGCTGATAATATGCGCCTTGACGTCGCGCTGATGCCGCTGATTTCCCATCAGTTGCAGGTCAAGCAGGTGATGCTAAAAGGTGCGGTTATCCAGCTAACCTCTAAAACTGAAGCCGTGCGTAGCCAGAATGCGCCGGTGGTTCCGCACGACAACACGCTGCCTCAGGTGCCTGAGGACCGCGGCTGGTCATATGACGTTCGGCAGCTTCAGGTTGTTGATAGCGTACTCTTCTTCCAGCATGAAGATGGCGAACAGGTTACGGTACGCGATATTCGTCTGCAGATGGAACAGGATGAAAATCATCACGCCACGCTTGATTTTTCAGGCCGGGTAAACCGCGATCAGCGGGATCTGGCGCTCTCTTTATCTGCGCAGGTGCAAGGCGGCGATTACCCACACTCCCTGAAGGCGGATATTTCGCAGTTAAGCTGGCAGCTTCGCGGGGCGGAACTCCCTGCGGAAGGGATTAGCGGGCAGGGCAGCATGCAGGCTAGCTGGCTTGAAGATGCCAAAAAGCTCAGTTTCAATAATCTGAATTTAACCGCTAACGGTAGCAACATTGCCGGGAACGCCAGCGTGGTGCTGGGCGAGCAGCCGGATTGGGAACTGAATCTTCAGGCAAGTACGTTGAACCTTGACAGCCTGCTTTCCCATGCCTCGCCGTCTACTGAAAATGGCATCAACCAGCAAGGTCAGAGCCAGACCAGACAGCTACGCCCGGTTATTGCGGATAATGATATTCAGCAGGACTACAACGCTCTGCGCGGCTTTAATGCCCGAATGACCCTGACGGCTGACCAGCTACAGTGGCGGGGGATGCATTTTACTCAGGTTAAAAGCGATATCAGCAACCAGCAGGGGCTGCTGACCATCAATCAGATGCAGGGGAGTCTGGATGGCGGGCGACTGTCGTTACCGGGTTCACTGGACGCTCGCGGCGACACGCCACAAGCCTCGTTCCAGCCGAAACTGGAAAACGTTGAGATAAGCTCGATTCTGAAAGCCTTCAACTACTCGTTAAACCTTACCAGTAAACTGTCGCTGAACGGCGATTTCTCGGGTGAAAAGATTGATGCCGACGATTTCCGCCGTAGCTGGCAGGGGCAGGCGCAAATTCAGATGACGGATACGCGCACTGAGGGGCTGAACTTCCAGCAACTGGTCCAGCAGGCCGTTGAGCGTAGCACTAACGTTCAGGCACAGGAAAACTACGATAATGCCACCCGGCTGGATTCGGTGAGCACCGCGCTGGCGCTGGATAATGGCCTGGTGACCTTAAGTCGCATGCAGGGGCAATCTGAGCTAATGGCGTTAACCGGGCAGGGCGAGCTCAACCTGCTGAAAGAAGACTGCGATATGCGCTTCAACGTTCGGGTTTTAGGCGGCTGGAAGGGCGAGAGTAAGCTTATCGACAGGCTCAAGCAGACGGCGATTCCATTACGTATTTATGGTAACTGGCAGACGCTGAGCTACAGCCTGCAGGTTGACCAGATATTGCGTAAACAGCTGCAGGACGAAGCGAAAAAACGGCTTAACGAATGGGCTGAGCGCAATAAAAATACCCAGGACGGGAAGGACGTGAAGAAGCTGCTTGATAAGCTGTGAGTCCGGTCAGCAAGAAACCTGTAGCCCGGACAGATGCGTAGCATCGCCTCCGGGAAAGTGCTGCTGGCTGATACCGGGCTATCGATCGTTTTTTTGTAGCTACCGCTTGACGTTCAAGATACAAGGTCGGGTCAGGCGATAGCCGCCACCCGACATAAACATTAGCGCACTTTCTACAACTGATTTACTACCCTTTAGCCTGTTCACATATGAAGGCATTACACTTCATAATCCAGTTCATTTTCTTCCGGCGCTGGCGGCACTATCTGTACTTTTTGCACCCGATGACTTTCAACCTGCAACGTGCGCAGAACATACCCGCCGATTTCTACTTCTTCACCTTCCTGCGGAATATGCTGCAGATACTCCATCAGCAGACCGGCAACCGTGTGGTATTCACGTTTCTCATCCAGTGGAAGAGGGACGTACTGAACTAAATCTTCCAGCGGCATATGGCCGTTGACCGTCCAGCTATCATCGCCGTTTTTATGAATATCGTGACGGGCATCGATCTCCTCCACCTCATTCGGCAGGTTACCGGCAATGGTTTCCATCACATCGCTAAGGGTCACAATGCCTTCAACGGAACCAAATTCATCAACGACGAACGCAAAGTGGGTTCTGGCGTTACGGAACTGCTCCAGTGCGGGGAGCAGCGGCAGCGTTTCCGGGAATACCAGCGGCTGGCGAATCAGGGCCTGCAGATTGAGCGGTTCGTTGTGCAACGATTGTTGCAGAAGATCAATAACATGCACAACGCCAAGCATATCTTCATCGTCATCGTCGCCGGTGACCACTAGGCGGGTATGCTGATTTTTATCGAGTAAAGCGCGGATCTCTTCTTCCGGGGCGCTGAGGTCAATATGTTCAATATCATGACGTGAGGTCATTATGCTACTGACGGTGCGCTGATTGAGATTCAGCACCCGTTCAATCATCCGCCGTTCCTGAGGGTTAAATAGCGGGTTCTCCTCTCGATCGGCAACCAGTGCGGCGGTATCGCTATCTAACTCGCCATTGTTTTTGCGACCACTCAACAGGCTCATTACCGCCTCAGTGGTTCTCTGGCGCAGCGTCAGGTTGGCAGAGAGAAAGCGACGGCGGTTAAAAATTGCCAGCTGATTAAATGATTCAATCATTACTGAGAAGCCGATAGCCGCATACAGATAACCCTTAGGAATCGGGAAGCCAAAGCCTTCGGCTATCAGGCTAAAGCCGATCATCAGCAGGAAGCTTAAGCAAAGGATAACTATCGTCGGATGGCTGTTAACAAAGCGGGTCAGGGCTTTACTGGCCATCAGCATCAGGCTAATAGCGATGATCACCGCCGCCATCATTACCGCCAGATGGTCAACCATCCCGACGGCGGTAATTACCGAGTCGAGGGAGAAAATGGCATCAAGAACGACGATTTGCGCCACAACGCCCCAGAATTTTGCCCCTTTGCGCTGGGTAGGGTTATCGCTATCCTTTCCTTCCAGTCGTTCGTTTAGCTCAACTGTCGCTTTGAAAAGCAGGAAAAGTCCGCCAAACAGCATGATCAAATCGCGAGCGCTAAAGCTCAAATCGTGCCAGATAATCAGGGGCTTAGTGAGGGTGACCAGCCAGGAGATAGAGGCCAGCAGCAGCAGGCGCATCACCATCGCCAGCAGCAAACCGGTTACCCGCGCGCGATCTCGCTGCGCAGGAGGGAGTTTTTCCGCAAGAATTGCGATAAAGACCAGATTATCAATACCGAGTACCAGCTCAATAACGACAAGAGTTATGAGACCGGCCCAGATAGAGGGGTCGGCAATCCATTCCATATTTAGCTAAAACCTTTACAACCTAAGAGTGCCATGTATCGATCATGGATAACCCATAGATAAATTGCAATATTTTCTGTATCAGCTTCGCTGGAGGTGGCGTCAGGCTCTGTCACACCAACAAGCAAAGTATTCTCTGTTGCAAGCGATAGGGTAACCGCTCAACATTCAGGGATTACCGTATGCGAATTGACGTATTTATCAGTGCATAAGAATTTTCTGAAATAGGTTCGTTTTATTTATAACCACATACACAAGATGAGTAATAAATCGCGCAATGGGGATTGGTTTCCAGATACGGGTGGTTGATGAAGCTGATGTAGCCCCCTGAAACACCGGACAGTAGCTGTATCTCCAGATAAGAGATAGGCTTGAATATATGTCTAACACTAACGCCAATTTTGAGATGACCGGGATCCTGTTAGGGCAAGAAGCCCGTAAACGTAAAACTCCTCAGGAGAAGATCGCCATTATCCAGCAGACGATGGAGCCGGGCATGAATGTCTCCCATGTTGCCCGCCTGCATGGTATCCAGCCCAGCCTGCTGTTTAAGTGGAAGAAGCAATATCAGGAAGGCAGCCTCACCGCCGTTGCGGCCGGAGAGGAAGTCGTTCCTGCTTCTGAGCTTACTGCTGCTCTGAAGCAGGTCCGGGAACTTCAGCGCCTTCTGGGCAAGAAGACGATGGAAGTTGAGATCCTGAAAGAAGCCGTGGAGTACGGCCAGTCGCGAAAATGGATAGCGCACGCGCCCTTGTTGCCAAAGGACGGGGAATAGCCCTGGTCAGCCGCACCATGGGCGTGTCGCGTGCGCAGCTGTCACTGCGGATTAACCGTTCTGCCGACTGGCAGGACAGGCGCTGTAACCGGCGTAATGACGAAGCAGACGAAGAAATACTGTCGGCTATCCTCGACATCATCAGCGATATGCCGAGTTATGGTTATCGACGCGTGTGGGGCATCCTGCGCAAGCAACGTCGCACAGAGGGACAGCCACCTGTGAACGCCAAACGGCTTTACAGGATAATGAGCGAGCATAACCTGTTGTTGTTGCATGACAAACCAGAGCGACCGAAGCGTGAACATAAGGGCAAGATAGCGGTGGCAGAAAGCGATATGCGCTGGTGTTCAGATGGCTTCGAGTTCGGCTGCGACAACGGCGAAAAACTGCGGGTAACGTTCGCGCTGGACTGCTGCGACCGTGAGGCCATAGACTGGGCAGCAAGCACGGGAGGCTATGACAGTTCGACCGTGCAGGATGTGATGCTGAGGTCTGTGGAAAAGCGCTTCGACGACAGGTTGCCCGACACAGCGGTGCAGTGGCTGACGGACAACGGTTCAGCGTATACCGCGTATGAAACGCGGAGGTTCGCGAGAGAGCTGAATCTGGAGCCCTGCACAACAGCGGTGAGCAGCCCGCAGAGTAATGGCATGGCCGAACGGTTCGTGAAAACGATGAAAGAAGACTATATCGCGTTTATGCCAAAACCGGATGTGAGAACAGCACTGCAAAACCTTGCAGCAGCGTTCACGCATTACAATGAAAACCACCCGCACAGCGCGCTGGGATATCACTCCCCGAGGGAATACCGGCGGCAGCGGACATCGTTAACTTAAGATACAAAAGCTGTTCGGAGATGGCGGGTCAAGATCAGGTGGTTGATGAAGCAGGGCTGGAAATTAATCAATAGATTTGATGTATGCAATATGGTTTTGCCAGACTCCAGATTTTTACACTACTTAATGTCGTGGGTTGTCGTATATCTGTTTTTACGCGACGATGATGTCAGCTTTATGTAGTAGAAAATAAGAGAAAATTAGAAATGTCAGTCTGCGGAGGCGATGGAGATATTGCCAGATGAGTTCACATGAGCACAGTTAAGAAAGATTGATAGTGCTAATATGACTGATATTTAACCATTTTTATGTGCGTTATAATTTTATAACGAATATAGACGAATATTTTGGCTGGTTTTCTATTTTTTTGTGGTCACTTGTTCTGTGTCAACTTATGTTGAAAGATAACAGCGTATCAAAAGGGGAATGATGCAGTGGCTGTGAGTATCATTGCTATCTCTTATGAATTAGAATAGATAAATGGATATGATAACTTATTGTAAATATTGGTGATTTTTGTTTGGTGATAGTGAATAAGAATTTTCTTAAGTTCGTCTATGGGTCCGCATGCTTTACGTGTATTCTTAAATTAAACGTGTAATTTCAGAATTTGACGGACAGTAGGGTAGACGGCAAACGTGTATCATCATGGATAAATGCCAGTGATACATACAATCTGACAGGAATCGAGAGATTTATAACCATACAGGTGGACAGAGAATGGTGAGTTTGAAAGCAGTGATACCGGTAGCAGGACTAGGGATGCATATGTTACCTGCGACCAAGGCCATCCCAAAAGAGATGCTGCCGATCGTCGATAAGCCAATGGTGCAGTATATTGTTGATGAAATCGTAGCTGCTGGTATCAAGGAGATTGTACTGGTCACCCACTCCTCGAAGAACGCCGTGGAAAACCATTTTGACACCTCATATGAGCTTGAAGCTTTGCTTGAGCAGCGCGTAAAACGCCAGCTGCTGGCGGAGGTTCAGGCTATCTGCCCTCCAGGCGTAACCATTATGAACGTGCGTCAGGGCCAACAGCTTGGATTAGGCCACTCAATTCTTTGTGCACGTCCGGTCATTGGCGACAATCCGTTTGTGGTTGTGCTGCCGGATATCATCCTCGATGACGCCAGCGCTGACCCGCTGCGCTACAACCTTGCGGCGATGGTGGCGCGCTTCAACGAAACTGGTCGTAGCCAGGTCCTGGCCAAACGCATGGAAGGTGACCTCTCTGAATACTCCGTGATCCAGACCAAAGATGCGCTGGAATCTGCCGGTCAGGTTGCGCGTATCGTTGAGTTCATCGAAAAACCTGATGAACCTCAGACGCTGGATTCCGATCTGATGGCGGTTGGTCGCTATGTGCTTTCTGCGGATGTATGGTCTGAGCTGGAACATACCGAGCCAGGCGCGTGGGGCCGTATCCAATTAACCGATGCTATCGCAGAGCTGGCGAAAAAACAGTCGGTTGATGCCATGTTAATGACTGGCGAAAGCTATGACTGCGGTAAAAAAATGGGTTATATGCAGGCCTTTGTAAACTACGGGCTGCGTAACCATAAAGAAGGGACGAAATTCCGCGAGAGTATTAAAAAACTGTTAGCGTAATTATTGTGCTGGATTTTACGGGCATATGAAAAAGTGAACGGTTGCGGCAAGGTATTGGTAAGCAAGATGCAGCCGTACCTGTTCACCTGACCGAACGACGAGACTCGTTTTTAATGATTTTTTATTTAAATTCAAAGGATTGATGCCTGTTTTGTTATATTGTATCGATTAAAACTGCCATCAACGTTCAGAGACTTCTGGTAGTCAGAAAAGACCCATCATGATGAGATGGTCGGAGTAGCTAAATTTCAGCTTTGCTAATAATTACTTACCAGGAATTTTCTTAAGTAAATAAGCACTGAGCAGGTTACGATACAAAAATAAAACTTGACTGAGATCATGTTTGCGCATTAAACAACGGTACTGCATGCATAAAAATGTGAAGTTGCTGGATGTGTATGCCCACATAGATGTCGCGGAAAAGACGTTACGGACTGGAGAGATCGTCAAAGGATGAAAGGTAAATGAACTGGCAGGTAGTCACTTTTTTTGGCGATAGTACCGTGCTGTTACCCAGTGCGGCCGTGTTGTTTATCGTTCTTTTTCTGCGAAAAGATTCAAAGCAGGTGGCCTGGCACTGGGCGCTGCTGTTTGGTATCACCGGCGCGATTGTTTGCGCATCAAAACTGGCATTTATGGGTTGGGGTATCGGCATTCGCGAGCTGGACTTTACCGGTTTTAGCGGGCACACCGCATTATCTACCGCCTTCTGGCCAATCTTCTTATGGCTGTTGTGCGTGCGTGCTACACCAGCGTTTCGTTTTTCTTCGGTCGTTCTGGGTTATGCATTAGCCGGATTTGTGGGCTATTCACGATTGATGATTCATGCCCATTCAACCTCAGAGGTTATCGCAGGTTTTATGCTGGGGGCTGCGGGAAGCGCATTGTTCCTGCTTATACAGTTGCGCACAAGTGGTACTCATACGGCCCAGTTGTCCTGGGGAGGGTTAGCAAGCGTGGTTATCATCCCGGCACTGTTGCTGAATACCGGGGCCAGGGCACCCACTCAGTCTTTATTGGGTGAGATTGCGGTGAAGCTTGGATCACTGGAAAAACCTTTTACCCGAGCCGACCTTCATAAGCGATTTTATTGAGACTGTAGTAGTAGAACGGTGTTACCTGAGACTGGAGATATATCCTGTCTATTAGCGTCTGTAAGAGGCAGGCTCTGGCAGGTGTGCAGATAAAGGTGAATTCACATTCATGAAATAAATTTGTGATAGTGCAATCTGCGCAATATTTGACAAAATGATAATCTGCCAGGATGTTTCCTAAATAATTTTTTTGGCTAAATATTGAATTTATTAATGATAACAACATGCTGGCATAATTCTTTTTACTATTAAATTTTGTAGTTGACTGGACATAATTATCCAGAAGGTGACTTAGTATAGTTTTTGTGGTGAAACATCAATAAAATCATACTGTTGATGTTTTTTGCCTGTTATGAGTGGAGCACGCTTATACGTATTTGCCGATAAACAATAATGTTATCGGGTGAGTCTGTGCAGGACGTAGTCTGAACAACGAATAATTCGAGATTAGACTCCCAATTGAGACCATAATCTCGTAAACTTATGCCCGCGAAATTGATTGCTTTGATGGATTAATCACCGATTCGCTGAAACCGGCGGTTAAAATACAAATGGAAGAAGTACAGTGCATTGGTAGCTGTTAAGCCAAGGGCGGTAGCGTACTTGCTGCCTGTCGTTTTCTGTAAATCACATCTCATTCCATGCGACCGAAATTCCTAAAATGTCCTTAGTACAGGTGATTATCTTCACAACCTGTATATACTAGCGTGTTCGTCACCCAATCAGCGTGTAGCCTGCATGAGGTTACAGAGAGAAAACTACTGGTGTAATGCGCTATGGAATGGCCTTCGATAACAATTTCGCATACATTGTGTACTGCAGGTAGAGTGTAAATTGGAAGCAAGCTTTGACATGGGATTCAGGTCACATGCGTTGTTTGTTGCAAACAGAACTAAACCTGTAGGTCGAGCATACCAAAGGTTGGCGTCAGAGGGCGCTGAATCTCTCAGTGTTCCCCTTGTTGCGCCAGCATGCGGAAACGGGGTTTAAATGGATCTTGTACAATGATAAAAATTGCGCGAATCGCACTTACATTAGGGCTGCTTACTTCTGCCAGCTCACTTGCCTATGCCTCCGGGTTAGTAATGAATGACAACGAGCTGCGTAACGACCTTGCGTGGCTTTCCGATCGTGGTGTTATTCATCTCAGCCTGTCAACCTGGCCACTGAGCCAGGAAGAGATCAACCGGGCGCTCAAGAAAGCAAAACCCTCTTACTCTTCCGAACAGGTTGTTCTGGCCCGAATCAACCAACGTCTTGATTCTTTAAAAGCTGATTTTCGTGTGAGCGGTTATACCTCAACGGATAAGCCCGGCACCCCACAGGGATTTGGTCAGAATCAGCCTGCTGACAGCTCTTTATCATTGGCTTTTAATAACAGCGGTGAGTGGTGGGATGTTCACCTGCAGGGGAATGTCGAAGCTGACGAACGCATTAGCAATGGTTCGCGTTTTAATGCCAACGGCGCTTATGGTGCGGTTAAGTTCTGGAACCAGTGGCTCTCTTTTGGGCAGATGCCGCAGTGGTGGGGACCAGGGTATGAAGGCAGCCTGATCCGCGGTGACGCCGCGCGCCCAATGACCGGCGTTTTAATGCAGCGTGCTGAGCAGGCTGCACCGGAAACCTGGTGGCTGCGCTGGATTGGTCCGTGGCAGTATCAGATCTCCGCCAGCCAGATGAATCAATATACCGCCGTACCGCATACCAAGATCATTGGTGGTCGTCTGACATTTTCTCCCTTCCAGTCACTTGAGCTGGGTGCTTCGCGCATTATGCAGTGGGGAGGGGAGGGGAGACCGGAATCGTTCAGTAATTTTTGGGATGGTCTGACGGGTAAAGATAATACCGAAGCAAACGATCCCAATGAGCCTGGCAACCAGCTAGCTGGTTTTGACTTTAAGTTAAAACTGGAACCCACACTGGGCCTGCCGATCAGTTTATACGGTCAAATGATTGGTGAAGATGAATCTGGCTTTTTACCTTCAGCGAATATGTTCCTTGGCGGAGTCGAAGGACATCACGGTTGGGGTAAAGATGCTGTTAACTGGTATGTAGAGGCCTATGATACCCGATCGAATATGAGCCGAACCAACTATAGCTATACACATCATATCTATAAAGATGGGTACTACCAGCAAGGTTACTCACTCGGTGATGCTATGGGAGGCGATGGCCAGCTCTTTGCAGGCAAAGTCGAACTAGTGACAGAAGATAATCAGCGCTGGAGTGCTCGTTTAGCATACGCGAAGGTAAACCCTGAAAATCAGTCAATAAATAAAGCGTTCCCTCACTCAGATACCCTGAAAGGTTTGCAGTTGGGCTGGAGTGGTGATGTGTATAAATCGGTACGACTGAACACTTCACTCTGGTATACCGACGCTGATAATAGCGATAGTGATGATGTTGGTGTAAGTGCTGGGATAGAAATCCCATTTAATTTATAGCCTTAACACAGTTTCTGGAAATAGGCTGTTGTGTAGGAATTAGAAACTTTTGGTTTACTGATGATGTGACATTATGAAGAAAAAAATTGTTAGATTTTCGGCATTGGCATTAGCAATAGGATTTTTATCTGGTTGTACAATTATGCCGGGACAGGGGTTAAATAGTCTTCGCAAGAATGTGGTTGAGCTTCCAGATAGCGATTATGATCTTGATAAATTGGTAAATGTTTATCCGATGACGCCAGGATTAATTGATCAACTCCGACCTGCGTCTATGATGGCACGTTCAAATCCACAACTTGATAATTTGCTAAAAAACTATGAGTACCACATAGGGGTTGGCGATGTGCTTATGGTAACTGTATGGGATCACCCAGAGTTAACTACCCCTGCTGGTCAATATCGTAGCGCAAGTGATACGGGCAACTGGGTAAACTCTGATGGGACTATTTTCTATCCGTATATTGGTAAAGTACAAGTTGTGGGTAAAACGCTAAGCCAAGTTCGGCAGGAAATCGCAAACCGCCTAACTACCTATATTGAAAGTCCTCAAGTTGATGTAAGCATTGCAGCATTTAGGTCGCAGAAAGCCTATGTTACAGGTGAAGTTTCCAAATCAGGGCAGCAACCTATTACAAATATACCATTGACTGTTATGGATGCAATTAATGCAGCAGGAGGCTTATCATCTGATGCTGATTGGCGTAATGTAGTCTTGACCCATAATGGTAAAGATAAAAAAGTATCATTGTATGCGTTGATGCAAAAAGGTGATTTGACCCAAAATCACCTCTTATATCCTGGTGACATACTCTTTGTTCCTCGCAATGATGATCTAAAAGTCTTCGTGATGGGCGAAGTCGGTAAGCAAAGTACTATGAAGATGGACCGTAGTGGTATGACGCTTGCCGAAGCGTTAGGTAATGCTGAAGGAATGTCGCAATCTTTAAGTGATGCTACTGGCGTCTTTGTTGTTCGGCAGTTGAAAGGGGATAAGCAAGGCAAAATTGCCAGTATTTACCAACTTAATGCACAAGATGCTTCGGCGATGGTTTTAGGAACTGAGTTCCAATTGCAGCCATATGATATTGTATACGTTACTGCTGCCCCATTAGTCCGTTGGAATCGAGTTATATCTCAGCTCGTACCAACAATAACGGGAGTACATGATATGACTGAAACCACCCGCTATATTAAATCATGGCCATAAAAATGTTTGACTCAATTCTAGTAATATGCACAGGCAACATTTGTCGTTCCCCTATCGGGGAGCGGCTTTTACGTGAAAAATTCCCAGATAAAAAGATAGATTCTGCTGGGGTAGGAGCGTTGGTTAATCATCCTGCTGATGATATGGCCGTAAAGGTAGCGAATAAAAATAGCCTATCTCTGGATGGTCATAAAGGGGCACAATTTACATCACAGTTAGCACGTCAATATGAATTGCTATTAGTAATGGAGCATAGTCATATTGAGCAAGTGAGTCGGATTGCGCCAGAAGCAAGAGGCAAAACAATGCTATTTGGCCATTGGATGGGGGCAAAGGATATTCCTGACCCCTATCGTAAGAGTGAGGAAGCATTTGACTCAGTATTTCAAATGATTGAGCAGGCTAGTTTGCGCTGGGTTGACAAGCTAGGTGGATAATTTTCAGGAAATATTGCATGACTTCAGTAACAACAAATAAACCGGCAACTACCGATTCCGATGATATTGATTTAGGTCGTCTTATCGGTGAGCTAATCGATTATCGTAAGTTAATTGTATCAGTTACCGCTGCGTTTACAATGCTTGCGATACTTTATGCATTATTGGCTACGCCAATCTATCAGTCAGATGTTTTGATTCAAGTAGAGCAGAAGCAAGGGAATGCTATCTTAAGTAGTTTAAGCCAAATGTTGCCGAATAGTCAGCCTCAATCGGCACCTGAAATTGCTTTGTTACAATCGCGAATGATACTAGGGAAAACAGTAGACGACTTGAATTTACAAGCTCAAGTGAAACAGAATTATTTTCCTATTGTCGGACAAGGTCTCGCTAGATTATTAGGGGAAAAACCAGGGAATATCAATATTCGACGTCTCTATTTGCCCATGAATAAGGATAATGATAAATCTCCAGAAATTACTTTAACGGTCAAGGATAAAAATCAATACTTGGTTGAGGGTGATAATTTTAGTGTAATGGGTAGAGTTGGGCAGTTACTTGATGATCATGGAATTGCACTTTTAGTCGATTCACTTGATGCTCAACCTGGTGATAAGTTCACGATAACTCAGTTAACACGCTTGAGAGCTATTGCCGATCTTCAAGATGTATTCAGTGTAGCCGATCAAGGTAAAGATACAGGGATGCTGAATTTAACTATAACTGGTGATAATCAAGAGCTAATTTCTACTGTTTTAGAAAGTATAAGCGAAAACTACCTTGCTCAGAACATTGCAAGACAAGCAGCGCAAGATGCTAAAAGCCTAGATTTCTTAAATAAAAAATTACCACAAGTACGTAATGATTTGGATGTTTCAGAAGATAAGTTAAATGCATATCGTAGACAAAAAGACTCCGTTGATTTGAATATGGAGGCGAAATCGGTACTTGATCAAATTGTTAATGTTGATAATCAATTAAATGAACTGACTTTCCGTGAAGCTGAAATATCACAGTTATATACGAAAGAACACCCTACATATAAAGCCTTAATGGAGAAACGCCAAACCCTTAGAGATGAAAAGTCAAAACTCAACAAGCGTGTAAGTGCCATGCCTTCTACACAACAAGAAGTTTTGCGCTTAAGTCGGGATGTTGAATCGGGGCGTGCGGTATACTTACAATTGCTCAATCGCCAGCAGGAGTTGAATATTGCTAAATCTAGTGCAATAGGGAATGTTCGTATTATTGATAATGCAGTAACTGATCCTAAACCAGTTAAACCAAAAAAAATATTAGTAATAGGCGCCGGGTTAATACTAGGGTTGTTTATCTCTGTTGGTTTGGTGCTATTGCGAGTTTTTCTCCGTAGAGGGATTGAATCACCAGAACAGCTAGAGGAAATTGGTGTTAATGTTTATGCCAGTGTACCGGTCTCGGAGTGGTTAGCAAATAATACTAGAAAATCAGCGAAATTGCGTAAAAACGAATCTGATATGTTATTAGCTGTTGAAAATCCGACTGATTTGGCAATAGAAGCCATCCGTAGTTTACGTACAAGTCTTCATTTTGCAATGATGGAAGCTAAAAATAATGTATTAATGATTTCAGGTGCTAGCCCAAGTGCAGGTAAAACGTTTATCAGTAGTAATTTAGCGGCTATAATGGCCTCTACGGGAAAAAAAGTACTATTTATAGATGCTGATTTGCGAAAAGGTTATGTTCATAAAATGTTTGGCCGTAAGCAGACAAAAGGTTTGTCTGAGATTTTATCTGGACAGGCAATTGTAGAATCTGTAATAGAGAAAGTATCTGGTGGGGGATTTGATTATATTGGGCGAGGTCAAGTTCCACCAAATCCAGCTGAATTGTTGATGCATCCTCGATTTGAAAACTTGCTTCAATGGGCTGAGGGAGTATATGAATTAATTATTGTTGATACGCCGCCAATTTTGGCTGTAACGGATGCAGCAATTATTGGGCGTTATGCTGGGACATCTTTACTTGTGGCTCGATTTGAGGTGAATACCATTAAAGAAATTGAAGTGAGTGTTAAACGATTTGAGCAAAGTGGCGTGGTTATTAAGGGTAGTATCTTGAATGGGGTGGTAAAAAAAGCTAGTAGCTACTATGGCTATGGTTATAACCATTATGGTTATTCATATTCAGATAAAAAAGATTAAAGTCATGTAATAAGCTCTGTATATTGCAGGGCTTATTCTTTTTTTAGTAATCTTGCTTTTATTTACCCATATCTACGAGGGGATCATGACGCATTTTAATAGAAATATTATTTGCAGCGTAGCTTTAGTATTCGCCGATTTAAGTAGTTTTATATTATCTATGTATTTAGCTTTGGGTGTGCTTTCTTTTACTCTTACTGAATTTAATCAGCGTGTACCGGACGATCAAATAGAGCATTGGATTGTACTGCATTGGATGTTGGGTTTATTTTGTATCGCTTGGTATGGTGTACGATTGCGGCATTACTTCTACCGTAAAACGTTTTGGTTTGAATTAAAAGAAATACTACGGACCTTGGTTATTTTTGCCGTAATAGAGTTAGCTGTAATGGCATTTACTAAATGGTATTTTTCACGATATGTATGGCTTTTGACATGGATATTTGCCGTAATTCTTGTACCTGTTTCAAGGATTATAATAAAACATTGTTTAAATGCATTCAATATATGGGTTCGAGATACTTGGATTATAGGTAATGGTAAAAATGCATATGAAGCGTATAAGGCAATCAATAGCGAGAGTAATCTTGGACTTAAGGTCGTAGGTTTTGTTTCAATTGATCGTGAGACTGATTTAGCACATGGAATAGATGGCATTCCGGTAGTGAGGACAAGTCAACAATGGTTGGACACAATCAATAAGCGCACACAGTTCATCGTAGCAGTTGAGTCAAACCAAGGAGATATACGCAATAATTGGCTGAGAGAATTTATGATTAGGGGATATCGTTATGTGTCAGTTATCCCAACTTTACGTGGTATGCCATTAGATAGCACAGATATGTCATTTATTTTTAGCCATGAGGTGATGATCTTTCGTGTTCAGCAAAACATGGCCAAATTGTCTTCACGTATTTTAAAAAGGTTATTTGATGTTTTTGGCTCAATGGGGATAATTCTAATTCTCTCTCCCTTATTGATATACATTAGTCTAAAAGTAAAGAAAGATAAAGGGCCAGCAATTTACGGACACATGCGTGTTGGAAAAGGCGGTAAAATTTTTAAGTGCTTAAAATTTCGATCTATGGTAATTAACTCACAGGAGGTTTTAGAGCATTTATTGAAAACAGATCCTCATGCCCAATCTGAGTGGGAGGAAACATTTAAGCTAAAAAATGATCCAAGAGTAACTAAAATCGGACGTTTTTTACGAAAAACCAGCTTAGATGAGCTTCCGCAATTATTCAATGTGCTAAGAGGCGAAATGAGTTTAGTAGGGCCACGGCCTATTATTACCGCAGAATTAGAACGATATAATGATGAGGTCGATTATTATTTATTAAGTAAACCAGGTATGACTGGTCTTTGGCAGGTAAGTGGGCGTAGCGATGTTGATTATGATACTCGTGTATATCTAGATGCATGGTATGTTAAAAATTGGTCTATGTGGAATGATATTGCAATTTTATTCAAAACAGTTAGTGTTGTACTGAAGAAAGATGGGGCATACTAAAATGGAAAGAATGAGAATATACACTGTTACGCATAAAAACTTTCAACCAACAGCTGAAAGTATTTATCAGCCTATTATTGTTGGCAATGGTGAGGTTAATCTTTCTTCAGCAGTAAGGGATAATATTGGTGATAATATCACAGAAAAAAATAAATCTTTCTGTGAAATGACGGCATTATACTGGATTTGGAAAAATACATCATTTTCTGAAAATGATATTATAGGTTTGACGCATTATAGAAGATATTTTAAGAAAGGTGTCAAAAATATTATAGCAACAGAAGGAGATATAAAAAAAATATTGAACAGCTATGATATAATAATACCTAAAAAAAGGAACTATTATATTGTTTCAGTTCAGGAACATTATAAAAAAGCCCATTATAGTAAAGACTTGATGTTGGTTAGAGAAATAATTTCAAATAAACAGAGTGAATATTTGGTTCATTTTGATAATATTATGAATGGGAAAACATTATCTCTATATAATATGTTTGTAACATCGTGGGGTATTTTTGAGTCTTACTGTAATTGGGTATTCCCTATATTATTTGAATTAGATACGCGAATTGACAAGGAAAAGTATGACTCATATCAGATGCGTGTCATTGGGTTTTTAGCCGAGCGTCTGTTTAACGTATGGCTGGAGGGGGAAAAGAATAAATTAAAAATTTATGAAATGCCTGTATACAATACCGATGGTGAGAATTTAATAGTAAAAGGTATTAACTTGATTAAAAGGCAGTATTGCTCATGAGTAAGATACTTTTGATTACCGATAATGCATATACCTACACCGGAAGAGAGAAGATATGTGATTTTATGGTGTCATCATTTAGTGGGAAAAATAACGTTGTTGATGTGTTCAGCTGTAAAGGTTCAGGAGAACCATTTTACGCATATAGTGGTGTCAATTGTATAAAATCATTTGAAAATTCTAAGTGGCCATTGTTAGATATTGTTAATTCTATCAATGAATCGTCTTATGATTATATTTTTGTTGTAAGTATGGGTAAATTGAGTGTTTTCTTCGCATTGTTGTCATTTAGAATTAAAAAAGTAAATTTAAAAAAAATATCATGTGAACATATATCGTTAGACTCTCTTAAATGGTATGTTCGTGTGCTAAAAAGAATTATGCTGAAAAAATATGATAAAGTAATAGTGTTAACTGAAAGAGATAAAAATGTTTTGGTAGAATGGGGAATTAAAGCTGATGTAATAGAGAACCCAATTGACTACAAAAACTTTTTTAGGAAGAAACGATGTTATAAGGCTGTCGCTATAGGAAGGTTGAATAAACAAAAAAATTTCTGTGAGTTAATAAAAATATGGGGGCTATTTATAAAAGAGAATCCTCAATGGACACTAAATATACTTGGAGATGGTGAGGAAATGGAGTCTTTATCGAGTGAAATAAAAAAAAGAGAATTAGAAGGTTGTATATTTTTGCGAGGGAGAGTCAGTAATGTTCATGATTATTATATGGATTCTGATATCTGCCTTATGACTTCTGTATATGAAGGACTACCAATGGCTTTATTAGAGGCTAAATCCTATTCATTACCAGCGGTTGCATATGATTGCCCCACTGGTCCAAAAGAAATTATAGAAGATGGTATTGATGGATTTGTTGTTCAACTTCATAATCAGAGTGAATTTGTTTATAAAATGAATACACTGGCCAATGATGATGAACTGTTCTATAGTTTCTCTTCTGCGACATTGAAGACGGCTCTTAGATTTGATAGTGCTAATATTAACAAAAAATGGTGTGCCCTGATTTTAAACTAGAATATATAGTCTTTTGATTAGGGCATTGAAGAGGTATGACCATGCTTCCATATTGGTATCTTTCATTTTTTTTTATTGTAATGATTTTTTTTGATGTATATTTGAGAAATGACGAAGTCGCGCATGTTAAATATAATAAACAGATATTATTATACCTCTATATTCTATCCGTTATTGTACTGATTTTTTTTGGTGGTATAAGAGGTGCTGGTACTGGTGTTGATGATTCGATGTACAGAATAACATTCAGTGAAATAGAACAGAAATCAGTAATGCTTTCTATAGGGGATATAATTAATCAGTATAAATATGAGCCTATTACAACGATTGTTATGATGGCTGTTTCTATTTTTACGAAGAATGCTGATATTTTTATTTTTGCTTATCTTCTGATATCGGTATTTATCAATTCATATACATACAAAAAATACTCCCCGTTATTTTTAATATCTTTGGCTGTTTATTCATCTCATCTGTATTTGAATAAGGATCTAAACCAGATTAGGTTCGGTCTTAGTAGTGCTCTTTTTGTATTATCTATGTGCTATTTGCATGAGAATAAATATACTAAATCTATTATTTTTATCGTAATGGCTGCACTGTCTCACCAAACTGCTTTAGCGGGTGTTGTGATGTATTTAGTCCGCCCCTTTGTCAAATGGAAATATATGCCTTTCCTAATTGTGCTTATATGTATTCCATTGGGTTTTTTGGGAGGGAAAAATATATTTGGCTGGGCGTTCGGATATTTGCCGCAAATAGTTTCTAACTATCAGGGTACTGAATTTGATACGGAAATACCACTTGTCAGTGTAGCCAACATAAAGAATGTGTTCTTCGTATTCATTTTTTGTTTTTTCCTTCTGGATAAGAATGGGAAACTTAGTACAGAACAAATTGGGTTGTCATATATACTTATTCTTGTATATGCAATTGGTGCTGGTGTACGTATGGTTTTTCACGATTTTTCTATTATAGGTGGGCGCGTAGGGAATCTGTTCCTGCATGTAGAGCCGTTACTTATTTCATTGTTATGTTTTAGGTTGATAAAATATCGATTCTTAATGGTTATATTTATTGTTTCTATAATAATGTATTACTTTTATTACAATACTATTGCAAATCCACAATCTTTGATGGGATACAAGGTATCTGATACATTCAACATTTATTAATATTTGAGGGCACACATGAAGGATAGAATTCCTTTTTTTAGTATTGTTATTCCGGCTTACAATGCATCACAATCAATAGTGTTCACACTGGAATCGATAAAAAATCAGAAGGAAAAGGATTATGAAGTCATCATTATAGATGATTGCTCTGAAGATAAAGATGAATTGGAGAGTGTTGTTGATTCTTTTCAGTTATCAGGTATGAATATTAAGTTATTCCTATCCGAAAAAAAATTAAATGGCTCTGGAGCAAGAAATAAAGGTGTTGAATTAGCCTCCGGTAAATATATAGCCCTGTTGGACGCAGATGATGAATGGTATGATACAAAGCTTAGTGTAATGAGGAGAGAGATAGACAAAAATAAAAACGAGGATCTCATCTATTACTCTAAAGTTGCAATTTTTTCCGAGATAGACCCTGCGTTTAGAAAGATAATGCCATTAAGGGCATATGAAAAAAAAAATGGGTCGATAGCTTCATATCTATTTGGTTGTATTGGTTTTATCCAGACAAGTACTATTGTACTAAAGAAAGAATTGTATTTACAAATAATGTTTGATGAAAAATTCATAAGACATCAAGATTATGAATTTTGTATCAGAGCAGATTATTTGGGGTATAGATTCAAGTTTGTAGATGAAATACTATCTAAGTATAAAATGTCAGTTATGTCACCAGAGAAAAAAGGGGAAACTATACAATACTCTATGAATTGGCTGAATGAATTATCTTTTGTCCTTACTAAAAATGATATATATACGTTCAAAGCATTTAAATTATCAAAAAAATATAATGGAAGAAAATGCTATTTTATTTTTCTTATTAATTTTATTTTTTGCTCACTACAGGTGAAAAAAGAATTTATATACTCGCTGTTATTAAAGTCTAAATTAATATAAATCCTTAAGAGGAGCGGGAATGAAACGACGAGATTTTCTGAAAACTTTTCTTTTACTTTATCCAGCTAGCATAGTATGTGCGACTATAAAAAACATTGGTCTTCATCTGGATAAATTTTATTACTCAGTTTTTTTTGATTATACTCAAAACAACATGTTGTTATTTTCCTACTCGATTGACGGTGAAAACTGGAGCATTCCTGTTACTCTAAATTATAAAGGTAGGCCATTAAATGGGAGAGATCCTTCTCTGGTTTATTATAGAGGAAAATGGTTACTTTTGCTCACCGGGGGCAAAGAAGACCAATATGATGCTTCTTTCTTTGTAAGTGATGATTTAAATTCGTGGCAACTTTTAAGGGTCGTCCTTGGTGGTAATGAAACAATAACTAGTAGTTATCGTCTTTGGGATAATAGCGATGTTCCTTCTAGGTACGTATGGGCACCAGAGTTGATTAAAGATTCGCGTGATAATCTTTATATAGTCGCATCAGTACAAATAGGGATAGACAGTAATAAAAAAAACACAATGAAGTTTTTTGGCTTGTATTTATCTAGATGTGATGATACTAACAAATTTATATTTTCTAAAGCAAAACGAATTAAACTTATTGAATATGATGGCGCTATAAATAAGTATAGCAGGATTGACCCTTTCATCATCTATGACGAACCTCAATCTAGATATATATTAGCAACTAAGAGAGAAAATTTTGGAGTAATTGACTTCTTCGAATCGTCAGTGATCTCCGGCGATTATAAATATATAGGATGTTTAGACTTGCATTCTCTAAACTCTAGTATGGATATAGAAGGCCCATCAATATGTTGGCAAAGAAATAAATGGTATGTATACTTTGATTCATATTATCTGCGTAAGGGCATCATGTATGTGACGACATCTGATTTCAAGTTATTTTCAGAGCCCAAAGGATGTAATATAGACAGGGCGGAATTTATGAGGCATGGTACAATTAGTAAAACATATTAGATAGTATTATATATTATCAGAATAGATTAAAACTGATGTAGGTACAATTAGATGGATAATCTGGATATCAAACCAAAAAAAGTAGACATTATTTGTCCTATTTATAATAAGAAAGATTATATTAGCTCTTTTTTACTTCATACAAGACAGCTTCCTGTAGATAAAGTTAACGTAATTTTTGTCAATGATGGTTCAACCGATGATTCAGTATCTACTATTATAGATGAGATTAATAAATTTTCCCTTACTAATGTATATATATTGAATCAAAAAAACAGAGGTGTATCAGCAGCAAGAAATGCTGGAATAAAATTCTCTGTGTCCAAATATATTTGGTTCTGTGATCCTGATGACGAAATAATTGATGATGTTGCAAGTGGCTTTATTAGAGAGTTTAATCAAGATGTTAACTTACTTGCATTTTCTTTTATAAAAAAGAATATAAAAAAAAATAAAATTGAGGTTTTTAATAAAGGGAATGCTATTGTAAGTAATTATGACTTTTTATTAAAATATAATAACTTTAAAAGTATTCAATACAATGATATAAGCACCGTATGGAATAAGTTATTTAATCGGCTATTTATACTGCAGCATGGTATTTTTTTTGATGAAGAGATGGGGCACTCAGAAGATCGGTGTTTTAATCTAGATGTACTATTACATGTGGACTATATAGTATATAAGGATATTTGTCTTTATCAATATAATGTCTATTCTGAAGGAACATTAAGTTCTTCAAAAAATGAAAAAAGGTTAGAAGATATAATTAAAGCAAATAATAAGACGTTAAACATATTAAAAAAAATAAAGGACACAAGAGAGGAAGTCAAAAAACATATTTTTAATACAACGCGAGAATTCATGTTTTTGAATAAAGAACCCTATATGTATTATATTAATGAACATAAGAATCACCAAATAAAAATATTCCCATTTATCTCTTTTAGGGAATTTCTTCTCTTCCTTATAATTTATATGCGGTGTGGTCGATTGTTTAATTTTATACAAAATTGTTTATGGTGATTTCTGTTTTTCAGCAGTGAATTAAAAATATCTCTTCAGAGAATAACATTGTCAATGTCAAAAAATAAACTAATAGTTAAGAACACTATCTATCTAGCAACTAGAACAGTTGTTTCGATAGCTATCTCTTTATACACGACAAGAGTGGTGCTAAATCAACTTGGCACCAATGATTATGGATTATTTAGTGTTATATATGGTGTTGTCGGGTTTGCCATTTTCTTATCTTCTGCTATGAATGAGTCAGTCCAACGATATATTTCGATTGGGTTAGGACGCGGAGATGAGAAAAATGTCAAGGATACTATGATAAATAGTATCCTTATATATATTATTGCGGCATTACTCTTCCTTATCGTTCTTATTCCGCTTAAAAATTATGTCGTATTATCTTTAATAAATATTCCCGTAACGGCTATTTCAGTTGCTGGTAAGTTGTATTTGGTTGCGGTGCTATCTATTGCCATAACAATTATTCAATCTCCTTTTAATGCTCTAGTGATCGCCAATGAAAAAATGTCATTTTATGCGTATATGTCTATATTTGACGTGTTTTCAAAATTAGTTATTGCTTTTTCTATATCTATTATTGCAAATGATAAGTTATTTATTTATTCATTGTTACTTCTTCTATCTTCTTCTTTAATGCTAATTATCTATGTGATATATTGTATATTTTATTTTAGACGATATTTATTTGGAGGGAAAGTCTCCTTTAGCGTTTTTAAAAATATAGCATCATTTTCTTTTTGGAATATATTTGGTAATTTTGCTTATGTATGTCGTACTCAAGGTGTTAACATAGCAATGAATGTATTTTTTTCGACTGCGATTAACGCCTCTTATGCCATTTCGGCATCTGTTCTGAATGCTATGTCGTCGCTAACACAATCCCTTGCTATAGCTATTCGCCCACAAATTTTTAAATCTTATGTTTCTACGGAAAACAATAATAGATTTTTTCTACTTATTTTATTCGGCTCAAAATATACATTTGCATTGTTATTTTTTCTTGCATGCCCAATAATTATATGTGCCAAAGAAGTCTTGACAATATGGCTTACAAATGTACCTGACAATACAGTTATATTTGTTCGACTTATTTTGGCTGTTGCTTTGGTTGATAGTTTGTCGTCAAGTATAATCGCAGGTATTCAAGCATCAGGAAAGATAAAAACATATCAATTGGTTGTCGGTTTTATGGTTTTTTTATCATTACCATTAACTTATGTTTTTTATAAATTTGGTTACCAACCGTATAGCGCATTTGTTATACTTTTTATTATTTCAATAATCAATCTTAATCTTCGGATTTATTTTTTGAAAAAAAATATAAATTTCTCATTTAAAAAATACTATTTATGCGTTGTATTACCTTGCTTTTTTTCCGCAATATTAATTTTAGCTTCTAACTATATATTGATGAAAGTATTTATTGGTGAGGGATTAGTCTTTTTTATGTTAAAGCTTATCTTTCACTATATACTCACTTTATTATTGCTTGTTTTATTAATAACATCAATGGATGAGAAAAAGTTTGTTTTTAATTATTTAGTAAGGTTCTTCAAATGAGTATTAAAGACATTGTCAAGAATGATTTATGTACAGGCTGTGGAGTCTGCATTTCAGAGGATAAAAGCGGAACATCCTCAATGAAATGGTCAGAAGATGGATTTCTTGTACCTGATGTTGGTTTGACTGCTGATTCAGATGAAATGGTAAAAGTCTGTCCTTTTAACTTATCACCAATATATAATGAAGATGATTTGGCGAGTGAATTTATTTGGGATGCAAATAATGAAGATCCAGAAATTGGATTATATCGTGATTTATTTGTAGGATATTCTAATTCATATCGATTAACTTCTTCTTCAGGTGGTATTGCTACCTATATGTTTAATGTTTTACTTTCTCAAGGGTATGTTGATAACTTATTTATTGTAAAGGAATTTAACGGGCGCTATGCATACCAACTTTTTAATTCTAGCGAGAAAATAAAGGAGATCTCCAAAACTCGATATTATCCAGTAACACTAGAATCTTTATTCTCTGAAATTGATAAGATTGATGGCACAGTTGCAGTATCTGGAGTTGCATGTTTTATCAAAGCAATCAGATTGAAACAAATTAAAGAGCCATTGTATAAGAAGAAAATTACTTTTTTAGTCGGCATTATTTGTGGTGGGCTTAAAAGTAAGTATTATACGGATTTTCTTGCTCAATCGGCTGGATGTGCAAAAGAGAAAGAATATGACTCGGCAGAGTATAGAGTTAAAAACCCTGATAGTTATGCACTTGATTATAAGTTTACATGTAAGGATAAATTTGGGGAAAGGATTCATACTGTAGAAATGAGAAGTTTGGGAGATATGTGGGGTACTGGGCTATTTAAATCTAATGCTTGTGATTTTTGTGATGATGTTACTACGGAGTTAGCTGATATTTCTTTAGGTGACGCTTGGTTCTCTCCATATGATAAAGATGGATTAGGAAATAGCGTTATTATTGCAAGGACAAATATAGCCCTTGAAATTATTCAGTTGGGAATTGTTTCTGGCGAATTGAATGTAAAACAGGCAACATTATCTCAGATAAAATCATCTCAACAGGGTAGCTTTAATCATCGGCATAAAGGTTTATACTACAGGATCTCGCAGGCTAGTTTGGATGGAAGGCTAACTCCTATAAAAAGGCAACGTTTTTTAATAAAACAAAATATCATTTCCAATTTAATACAGAAATCACGGTTACAGACACGCCAACAAAGTTTGGTTATATGGTCTGAAACTCAAAATATCAATAAATTTAATGAACGTTTAGCTCCATTTTTGTTACAGTTGCAAAGAGTAACCTCTTTTTATAAAAAACTTTTAAAATTAAAGAAATTCATACGTCATTTAATGAGTAAATAAAAATGAAAATTGCTATTTTGACTTTACCGCTTCATGTTAATTATGGTGGGAACATCCAAAATTATTCGCTGCAAAGAGCTCTAAAAAATTTAGGACATGAGCCTGTAACAATAAATTGTAAAATCCGTAGTATATCTCCAGTAAGAAAATTTCTCTCCGCAATTAAAAAAACTTTAACCCAATCAAAAGATAAAAGAAATTATTTGTTAACTAAAAATGAATTCAACTCAATTGCATGTAATCACCGGAATTTTATTAATCAATATATTAGTATTACGCAGCCAGTAGAATATTCTTCACTTAGTGCACTATTTGATGCAGAGCATTTTGATGCTATCTTGGTTGGTAGCGATCAAGTGTGGAGACCAAAATACACAGAGAATATTGAACATTATTTTCTTGATTTTTTAGAAAAAAACAAGGAAATAAAAAAAATATCTTATGCAGCTTCATTTGGCTCTGAGTTATGGGAATATTCCCATGAGCAGCAGAGGAGATGCCAAGAATTGCTAAGGCATTTTAATGCCGTGTCTGTACGTGAATCTCTGGCAGTCAATATGTGCCGTGATAATTTTGGCATTAGTGCTTCTCATGTCCTTGACCCAACTATGTTATTGACAAAAGAAGATTACCTCTTCTTAATTAAAGATAGCCCACTTGATTATAATAATGGAAAGATATTTAATTATACATTGGATACAAGTGAAGATAAAAGAGATTTTGTGATAAGCATATCAGAAAAGTTGCAGAGAGATGTGTTTTTTACTTATCCAATTAAAACAAAAAAACAGTCAGTTTTTATCTCAGATATAGATAACTACAAATATCCATCAATAGAGAGTTGGTTGAACTCTTTTCATAATGCTGATTTTGTTGTAACTGACTCTTTTCATGGTACGGTCTTTTCTATTATTTTTAATAAACCTTTTATTGCATTAGCGAACCAGGCAAGAGGAACCGCAAGGTTTTTATCTCTCTTAGAACTATTTGATTTAAAAGAACGATTAGTAACAGACATTCATGGGTTTGATGATAATATTCTTTATAACCATATAGATTATAATAAGGTGAATCAGAAATTAGACCTTTTGAGAAGTGATTCATTAAGATTTCTCATTGATTCTTTAGCATAGATTTTCTTTTTAAAGCTTTTGTGGAGATGTATATTATGTATGATTATCTTATTGTTGGTGCTGGATTCTTTGGTGCTGTATGTGCTCATGAGCTTACAAAAAAAGGAAAACGTGTACTTGTCATCGAAAAAAGAAACCATATCGCGGGTAATGCATTTACTGAAAATTTTAATGGCATCAATGTGCATAAATATGGCGCACATATTTTTCATACTAACGACAAAAAAATTTGGGAATATGTAAATCAATTTTCAGAATTTAACGGTTTCATTAACTCTCCAATTGCTAACCATAAAGGTGAACTATATAATCTACCTTTTAATATGAATACATTTCATCAATTATGGGGGGTGAGAAAACCAAGTGATGCAAAAAATATCATTGATTCACAAAGAACAGAAATGCATGGAAAGGAGCCCAATAATCTTGAAGAAAAAGCTATATCCTTAGTCGGTCGGGATATATATGAAAAACTGATTAAGGGCTATACTGAAAAACAGTGGGGTAGACACTCAACTGAGTTGCCGCCATTTATTATAAATAGGTTACCTGTTCGATTCACCTTTGATAATAACTATTTTAGTGATCGTTATCAGGGAATACCAATTGGTGGATACACTTGTTTGATAGAGAAAATGCTTGATGGGATTGATATTGAATTAAATGTTGATTTTTTTATTCATAAAGATAGATATAAGGCAATTGCAAAGAAAATTATTTATACTGGCCCAATTGATAAGTATTTTAACTATCAATTTGGTTCACTTGAATATAGATCGTTGCGCTTTGAGAGCGAAGTGTTAGAAGAGGATAATTATCAAGGGGTGGCTGTTGTTAACTATACTGAGTATGAAATACCATATACCCGAATAATAGAGCATAAACATTTTGAAACGGTTCGCACTGACCACACTGTTATAACTAAAGAGTATCCAATAGAGTGGGCGTTAGGATCTGAGCCTTATTATCCAATTAATGATGAAGTAAATATGAGCATTTATAAAAAGTATAGAGAGTTGAGCAAAAATGAACCTAATGTTGTATTTGGAGGGCGACTAGCAGAATATAAATATTATGATATGCATCAAGTTATAGCATCCGCACTGAAGACGGTTTCGGAGCTTGATTGATACTTAAATAAGAAGTGGTGAAAAATATTCTATTTGTGTAAGTTTGTAACTAATTTTCAGTGTTGTATATTATTCTGATTCTTAGACGTGAGATAAATTTTAGTGGAGCGACTTCTCATGTCAGCTGATTTTAGTTTTAGGTTTTTTCTTCTAGTTTGAGTTATTATCATAAGAATTATCTAGGCTGCGAACTTGTCGCAGTGACCACACCTGACAGGAGTATGTAATGTCTAAGCAACAGATCGGGGTTGTCGGTATGGCAGTAATGGGGCGTAATCTTGCGCTCAACATCGAGAGCCGTGGTTACACCGTCTCCGTTTTCAACCGCTCCCGTGAAAAGACCGAAGAAGTGATTGCCGAGAACCCCGGCAAGAAACTGGTCCCACATTATACAGTGCAAGAGTTTGTTGAATCGCTCGAAACTCCACGCCGTATCCTGTTAATGGTGAAGGCGGGCGCAGGCACAGATAGTGCCATCGACTCCCTGAAGCCTTTCCTGGACAAGGGTGACATCATCATTGATGGTGGCAATACCTTCTTCCAGGATACCATCCGTCGTAATCGTGAACTTTCAGCGGAAGGCTTTAACTTTATCGGCACCGGTGTGTCCGGCGGGGAAGAGGGGGCGCTTAAAGGTCCTTCTATCATGCCTGGCGGTCAGAAAGAAGCTTATGAGCTGGTTGCGCCAATTCTTAAGCAGATTGCAGCAGTTGCAGAAGATGGTGAGCCGTGCGTAACCTATATCGGTGCGGATGGTGCAGGTCATTATGTCAAAATGGTTCACAACGGTATTGAATATGGCGATATGCAGCTGATTGCTGAAGCCTACGCTTTACTGAAAGGTGGTCTGGCTCTTTCTAACGAAGAGCTGGCTCAGACCTTTACTGAATGGAATGAGGGTGAGCTGAGCAGCTACCTGATCGACATCACCAAAGATATCTTCACCAAAAAAGATGAAGAGGGTAAATACCTGGTTGATGTGATTCTGGATGAAGCAGCCAACAAAGGCACCGGTAAATGGACCAGCCAGAGTTCTCTGGACTTGGGTGAACCATTATCTCTTATTACCGAATCCGTATTTGCTCGCTATATCTCCTCTCTGAAAGAGCAGCGTGTTGCAGCGTCAAAAGTTCTTACTGGACCGCAAGCAAAGACTGCTGGTGATAAAGTAGAGTTTATTGAGAAAGTACGTCGCGCTCTGTATCTGGGTAAGCTAGTTTCTTATGCTCAGGGTTTCTCCCAGCTGCGTGCGGCATCTGATGAATACAACTGGGATCTGAACTACGGTAAGATTGCTAAAATCTTCCGTGCTGGTTGCATCATTCGTGCTCAGTTCCTGCAGAAGATAACTGATGCTTATGAGCAAAATGCTGGCATTGCCAACCTGCTGCTGGCACCTTACTTCAAGCAAATCGCTGATGATTATCAACAAGCGCTTCGTGATGTAGTTGCGTATGCCGTTCAGAACGGTATTCCGGTTCCGACCTTCTCTGCAGCTATCGCTTATTACGATAGTTATCGTTCCGCTGTTCTGCCTGCTAACCTCATTCAGGCGCAGCGTGACTACTTCGGTGCTCATACTTATAAGCGTACCGATAAAGAAGGCGTATTCCATACCGAGTGGCTGGATTAATTTCCATTAGTTAGTTCAGACAAAATCCCGGTTATTTACCCGCTGGGATTTTTATAAATAACCTTCAGACACTGACACTCTCGTAACGGGAGCGAACCTCCTCCTTAAAGCTTTATCTATTACCCTGTCGCGTGTAAGGTCAGTTCTTGACATACCTCCAGCCACGGAGTAAAACCGCCACAAGTGTTGATTACCAGGGTGGCTAACCCGCCGCCGTCCAGTTAACTGATTAAAGTGTGATCGAATGAAAATTACTATTTCCGGTACCGGTTATGTTGGTTTGTCGAATGGCATCCTGATTGCGCAAAACCATGAAGTGGTTGCGTTGGATATCATTCAATCCAAAGTTGATATGATTAACCAAAAGATTTCGCCGATTGTCGATAAGGAGATCCAGGAATATCTGGCGGAAAAACCGTTGAATTTTCGTGCGACAACTGACAAGCATGACGCCTATCGTAATGCTGATTATGTCATTATCGCTACGCCGACTGACTACGATCCGAAAACGAACTACTTCAATACCTCGACCGTTGAAGCTGTTATTCGTGATGTCACGGAAATTACCCCCAATGCGGTAATGATTATTAAGTCAACCATTCCCGTCGGCTTTACTCGTGATATCAAAGAGCGTCTGGGGATTGATAATGTTATTTTCTCTCCTGAGTTTCTGCGTGAAGGCCGTGCACTCTACGACAACCTGCATCCGTCTCGTATCGTCATTGGCGAGCGCTCAGAACGTGCGGAGCGTTTTGCTAACCTCCTTAAAGAAGGGGCGATCAAGCAGGACATTCCGACGCTGTTTACTGATTCTACCGAAGCCGAAGCCATTAAGTTATTTGCCAACACCTACCTTGCGCTGCGCGTAGCTTACTTCAATGAACTGGACAGCTACGCTGAGAGCCAGGGCCTGAACAGCAAGCAGATTATTGAAGGCGTGTGTCTCGATCCACGCATTGGTAATCACTATAACAACCCGTCCTTTGGTTATGGCGGCTACTGCCTACCGAAAGATACCAAACAGCTGCTGGCGAACTATGAATCTGTGCCAAACAACATCATTGGCGCGATTGTTGATGCCAACCGCACACGCAAAGATTTTATCGCCGACTCTATCTTGTCACGCAAACCTAAAGTTGTTGGTGTCTATCGTCTGATAATGAAGAGTGGTTCCGATAACTTCCGCGCCTCTTCTATTCAGGGCATCATGAAGCGCATCAAGGCCAAAGGTATCCCGGTTATTATTTACGAACCGGTCATGCAGGAAGATGAGTTCTTCAATTCCCGCGTGGTTCGCGATTTCGAAGCGTTCAAGCAAGAAGCTGATGTAATTGTCTCAAACCGTATGGCTGAAGAGCTGTCGGACGTTGCAGATAAAGTGTATACCCGCGATTTGTTTGGCAGTGACTAATCTCTCCTCTGACCGGTGGTTTTCGCTGCCGGTCTGAAATTTTCACCTGCTCTTTCTCCCTCCTCAGCTGTTCAGCTATTTGTCTGGCAAATTTTACTGCTTTTCTTCCCAGAGTAAATACCCAAAAAACGTGACCCCGCTTGTATTCTTCAATCGATCATCTTGTCTCAATCATTGAGGTCGGATATGTTAAATCTACCTTGTGAAGAGCTACCGTCACTGAGATGTAGATGCTGGAGATAAGCGCCGGAAGGTAAAACAGAGCCTGCTTGCAGGCTTTTGTTGTTTCTGGCCCCCAGCCCTTTAAGCTCCCTGTCTTGCTATCCTCCTGGCTGATGATTGGAATTTTTACTGATGATAGAATGAAAGGGTGTACTGGAGGATGTGCCGTCAAGTCATAGCAAGCAAAAGATATTAACCATCATAAAAGTATCATATTGTTTTAATTGCCTGAAAAAAATATTGTAGCGTTAAATAGGCAGCATTCAATGCCAGTTGAGAAGACTGTACCGATCCCCACCGCTGGCAGTGTTTTATTCTTATATTATTATTTCCTATGCCTGTATTATAATTATATTAAGTTTTCGTTTCACCATCTGCGTTTGTTAAACGTCAGCTTGGTCTTTTTCTGATCTTTAATATAAGAAATCAGAAAATAAACTGAAACAATCAACAGGATGGCAGCGACTGCTAAGAAAATTATGTTTGCCATAATGCGTACCAGAATGAAAGGAGTGTTATAAATCCATTTGCCTGCGACCTAATAGAGCATATGCAAAGGTATCTTTTGCCTGATTAACATACCCTGAATTTAAGAAAATTCCTATATGGTGTTTATGATTTTTTTCAGGAAAGTGAAAAAATCGTTTCTACTACTCAATGGCAAATCATGCCTCTAAAACGGTTCTTAATGTTAGTTTGATTGACCAGCTTTTGTTGTTTTTATGAGGTAATACCCTTCTTTTATTGTAATGGAAGTGGCTTGAATGATGATTATAAGTGCGTTTGTTTCTATTTTGTTGAGTTAATGCTTTGTTGATGTTTCCAGTTTGAAGACGAGTGATGCATACGTTGGTGCTATCAATAGCGCCTTAAGGGATATGACAGCTGCATAACTTTTTCGGTATAAAAAAGCCGCAATGGAGTCTCACTGCGGCTATAGATAAATCCACTACCTTACGTTGTTACGCCTTGTAATACGCCTTGTACCAGTCAACGAAGTTCTTAACTCCTTGCTTGACCGAGGTTTGCGGCCTGAATCCCACCATATCATACAGCGGCTTAGTATCAGCGCTGGTTTCAAGTACATCGCCTGGCTGAATCGGCATCATATTCTTCTCGGCGACCATTCCCAGAGCATCTTCCAGTGCAGTGATATAATCCATCAGTTCAACTGGTGAGCTATTACCGATGTTGTATACCCGGTAGGGCGCTGAACTATCAGCAGGTGAACCTGTTTCGACGGTCCATTCAGGGTTAGGTTGCGGGATAATATCCTGCATCCGCACAATGGCCTCAACGATATCGTCAATGTAGGTGAAGTCGCGCTTCATCTTCCCGTAGTTGTATACATCAATGCTCTTTCCTTCCAGCATGGCCTTTGTGAACTTGAAGAGCGCCATATCCGGTCGGCCCCATGGACCATAGACGGTAAAGAACCTTAGTCCTGTCGTCGGGATACCGTACAGGTGAGAGTAGGTATGGGCCATCAGTTCATTGGCTTTCTTCGTCGCCGCATAGAGAGAAACCGGATGGTCAACCGAATCGTCGGTTGAGAACGGCATCTTGCGGTTTAAACCATAGACTGAACTGGATGAGGCGTAGAGCAGGTGCTCAACTTTATTATGTCGGCAACCTTCCAGAATGTTCAGATAACCAATCAGGTTCGAATCAGCGTAAGCGAACGGATTTTCCAGGGAATAACGTACACCTGCCTGGGCGGCGAGATGGATCACTCGATTAAACTTCTCACTAGCGAAAAGTTGAGCCATACCTTCACGATCGGCCAGATCAATTTTGTGAAAACTGAACAGGGGAAATTGCAGTAAGTCCAGGCGAGACTGTTTAAGATTGACGTCGTAGTAGTCGTTCATATTGTCGATACCGACAACCTCATGACCCGCCTCCAGAAGGCGCTTACACGCATGAAAACCGATGAATCCTGCGGCTCCAGTCACTAAAAACTTCATATTTATCCTCCGGGTTCACGTTGCCCCGCTACATATAATTGCCGATTTTACACTGGCTTGCTGTGTGGATCACCTGCTTTACCGCTACGGTCGGTAAGTCTTTGAAAGATTGTATAATGTTATACCTACAAAATAAATCTTGAGGACGGCCAGGAATTAGTATAATAGGCGTTTAAGTAACTTCTGGTGTTGACGAAGTCAGGACTAAAACTGAAAGGAGATGTCGGGTGCAGAAAACGGTGAGTAGAGGAATACAGCGCAATGATTTCCTATAGATATTTGTATCTGCCAGGAGGTATTTCTCTGGTTCAGTAAATAGAGTAATGCTTTGTTACGACGAACAGTTTTGTTGTTATATACAATTGTTTGATGGCTTCAATTAAAGTTATACAATTGTCTATGTGTCAACAGGCTATTTTTTCAAGGCTTGCCTATTTTAACTGTTGAAATGATATTGTTAAAAATAAGAACTTATTTTGTTTAAATTATATATGAGTGAGAATTTATTTTTTTAATATTGCTAATTGTTGTTCAATTTTGCTGATGCGTTCATCAAGTGCTAGCAGATCATTAATTTTTTTGCCATTGATGTAAACATCGCCATTAATATAGATTCCGTTATTGTTATCCACAGCTAAAATCTCTTTAGTATTATCATTTGTTACGATACGTGTTCCTCCTTGGCCGTTACGAATGGAAATCCAGTTTTGCTTGTTAGCTGCGTTATCCCAACGTGTACCACCATAAATCTCACCTGACTTACCGCCATTGAGGATAATACCTGGCTTTGTTGAATAAATAAGATTTCTTGCGAACGACCCTGTAGCTGGCTGGATTTTCAGGCAATACGCACGCTTTCTGGCATCCCAGCCTTTGTCATCCTGTTCAACGCACGCACCATGGCCATAGCTTCCGCTACCTGACCATCGTAGTCACGCAGCGTCAGTGAATCTCCCAACAACTGCTTCATTCTGTACATTGCCGTTTCCGCTATCGAGCGACGGTTATATTCCGTTGTCCATTTCCACCGTGCATTGCTTCCGCTCAGCCGCTGATTAGCAACGGCACGGTTGCGGTCTGCGTACTCACCGGGCCAGTAACCTGCTCCTTTTCGGGGAGGAATAAGCGCGCTGATTTTTTTGCGGCGCAGTTCATCGTGACAGAGCCGGGTATCGTAAGCCCCGTCTGCCGCGGCTGCCCTGATTTTTCTGTGAGTCTGCCGGATAAGGCCCGGGAAGGCTTCTGAGTCCGTGACGTTATTCAGCGACAGGTCTGCACAGACAACTTCATGTGTGTTGCTGTCAACAGCAAGATGCAACTTTCGCCAGATACGACGGCGCTCTTTGCCGTGCTTTCTGACTTTCCATTCGCCTTCACCAAAGACCT
This sequence comes from Klebsiella sp. RHBSTW-00484, assembly GCF_013705725.1. Lineage (NCBI taxonomy): Bacteria > Pseudomonadati > Pseudomonadota > Gammaproteobacteria > Enterobacterales > Enterobacteriaceae > Klebsiella > Klebsiella sp. RHBSTW-00484. Next base: position 2,248,393 of record NZ_CP055481.1, read on the forward strand.
TCAGCCCGGTGGAATCAATCACCAGGTGTGCGATTTCACCCCGGGTGGACGTTTTGAAACTGACATTAACCGACTTTGCCCGCTTACTGACACTGGTGTAATCCGGGCAGCGCAACGGAACGTTCATCAGGGCAAAAATGGAATCAATAAAACCCTGCGCAGCCCGCAGGGTCAGCCGGAATACGCGTTTAATCACCAGAACGGTGGTGATGGCGAGATCAGAATAGCGCTGGGGCCTTCCTCGTGATGAAGGTGTTGCCGACTCATACCAGGCCTGAATCGCCTCATCATCCAGCCAGAAAGTGAGGGAGCCACGGTTGATGAGAGCTTTGTTGTAGGTGGACCAGTTGGTGATTCTGAACTTTTGCTTTGCCACGGAATGGTCTGTGTTGTCGGGAGGATGCGTGATCTGATCCTTCAACTCAGCAAAAGTTCGATTTATTCAACAAAGCCGTGGTTATTGATAATCATTATCAAATGAATTCATCTTTATTCATAGCTGCAGTAAATGAATTTATCCTTTACATGCTGCGATAATTATATTCTTTTAATCACATATTGCCAGTCTGGTAAAAGCTATGAGATATTTTTTCTGATATGTTACTCAACAGAGTGGTTTAACATTTCCGTTTACAGATTTATGGGATTTATCTTAGGGGGAGATTTGACCACTGCGCGGCTTTCTGGAATCAGACTATCATTTTTGTTATGTATATAATTTTAGTCAATGGCTTTTCAGGCCGTCATGGCCTTCCGCCGTATTGACGTGTGAGGATTATTTGATGTTGTTGATTGTCTAAGAGAATGGTCAACCTGTTGTGATGCATATTTTTTGCAGTGAGGCCCAGCTATCCAGGCCCCAGTTATGTGAAGTCTTTAGTGTCTTGATTTCAAATTATCAATCACATCCGTCAAATTCAGCCCCTGATCCTTCAGCAGCACCAGCAGGTGATACATCAAATCCGACGCCTCATTCTTCAGCTCGAACTTATCATGCACCGTCGCGGCCAGCGCGGTCTCCACGCCTTCTTCTCCCACTTTCTGCGCAATACGCTTGGTGCCGCTGGCGTACAGCTTCGCGGTGTAAGAGCTCTCAGGGTCCGCGTGCTTGCGTTCCGCCAGCAACTGCTCCAGCTGATACAAGAACAGCCACTGGTGGCCGGTATCGCCGAAACAGCTTGAAGTGCCTTTATGGCAGGTTGGGCCAATCGGATTGACCAGCACCAGCAGGGTGTCGTTATCACAGTCCGGGGTGATGCTCACCACGTTGAGGAAATTGCCCGACGTCTCGCCCTTGGTCCACAGACGCTGTTTAGTCCGTGAATAAAAGGTCACTTTGCCGGTTTCTTCGGTTTTCGCCAGCGCGTCCTGGTTCATATAGCCCAGCATCAGCACTTCCCCGGAAACGGCGTGCTGCACGATGACCGGCATCAGACCGTCGGTTTTTTGCCAATCCAGCTGTTCAGTTAACATACCCTAATCTCCACGCCCTGTGCTGCCAGGTACGTTTTCAGTTCACCAATATTGATAATTTGCTTATGGAACACCGAGGCGGCCAGCGCACCGTCGACGTTGGCGTCGCGGAAGGCTTCCAGGAAGTGCTCCATGGCGCCTGCGCCGCCGGAAGCGATCAGCGGAACATGGCATACGGCGCGCACCTTGCTTAACTGTTCCAGATCGTAGCCGTTACGCACGCCGTCCTGGTTCATCATATTAAGGACAATCTCGCCAGCCCCGCGCTTTTGTACTTCCTGCACCCAGTCCAGCGTTTCCCACTGCGTCACCCGCGTGCGGCTCTCATCGCCAGTATACTGGTTGACGTGATACTTGCCGCTCTCGGCGTCAAACCAGGTATCGATTCCTACCACAATACACTGCACGCCGAAACGGTCGGCGAGGCGAGTAATCAGCGTTGGGTCCGCCAGGGCGGGGGAGTTGATGGAGATTTTATCCGCACCGAAGGAGAGGATCTGCGCAGCATCGTCCAGCGACTTAATACCGCCAGCGACGCAGAACGGAATGTCGATCACTTCCGCGACACGCGACACCCAGCTTTTGTCCACCACGCGGCCATCGCTGGAGGCGGTAATATCGTAGAACACCAGCTCATCGGCGCCTTCGTCGGCATAGCGTTTTGCCAGCGGGACGATATCACCGATGATTTCGTGATTACGGAACTGCACGCCTTTCACTACCTGGCCATCGCGAACGTCGAGACAGGGGATTATCCGTTTTGCCAGCATTGAATGGCCTCCGTTACGTTAAATTTACCTTCCAGCAGCGCGCGACCGACAATCACCCCGCGCACTCCGGTACCGCGCAGCGCGGCGATATCATTGAGATCGCCAATGCCGCCGGAGGACTGAAACGCTACCTGCGGATAGCGAGCGCAAACTTCCTCATACAGCGAGACGTTTGACCCGGCCAGGGTGCCGTCGCGGGAAATATCGGTACACAGGACGTGCTGCAGGCCGACGGATTGATAGCTTTCCACCAGCTCTTCCAGCGTGACGCCGGAATTTTCCTGCCAGCCGCTAACCGCCACCTGCTTATTACCTTCTGCGTCGATGCGCACGTCCAGCGCCAGCACCAGGTGCTGTGGGCCAAAACGTTTAAACCAGCCTTTCACCACTTCCGGCGACTTCACCGCTGTCGAACCCACCACCACGCGCGCCACGCCCGCTTCAAGCAGGGCTGCCACGTCTTCTTCCGTGCGCACGCCGCCGCCAACCTGCACCGGTACATTGACTCCGGCAACTAACGTTTTTAGTAAGGGGATCTGGCGCTTCGCCGGGTCTTTTGCGCCGGTCAGGTCGACCAGGTGCAGCACTTCGGCCCCTTGCGCCGCATAGGATTGCAGGCGCGGCAGCGGATCGTTGCCGTAATCGCGCTGCTGGCCGTAATCGCCCTGATGGAGACGGACAACCGTGCCGTCAATTAAATCTAAAGCAGGAATGATCATCACATCTCCAGGAAGTTTTTCAGCAGCTGCGCCCCGGCGCTGCCGGAGCGTTCGGGGTGGAACTGGACGCCAAAAAAGTTATCTTTCTGCACCGCCGCGGTGAAGGCTTCGCCGTAGTTGCACTGGGCAATGGTATTGGCGTTAACCGGCATTGCATAGCTATGGACGAAATAGAAATACGCCCCGTCTTCAATGCCACGGAACAGACGGTCGCCTGCTTTGGCGTACACCCGGTTCCAACCCATATGCGGCAGCGGCAGGCCGTGGTCGGTCATTTTCGGCACATCCTGTTCGATAATGCCCAGCAGGTCGACGCCGCTATTCTCTTCGCTGCGTTTTCCCAGTAGCTGCATGCCGAGGCAGATGCCCAGCACCGGCTGCGTACAGGCTTTGATCAGCTCGATCAAATCGCGCTCGCGCAGTTGGTCCATTGCCGCCTGAGCGGTACCGACGCCCGGGAGAAACAGCTTGTCGGCGCGCAGCACCACGTCCGGGTCGCGGCTGACCACCGGCTCATAGCCGTGGCGGCTTACCGCAGATTTCACCGAATTGAGGTTAGCGCAGCCGGTATCAAGGATCACCACGTTCATCACAGTACCCCTTTTGAAGACGGCAGCGTGTCGCCCTGGACGCGAATTGCCTGGCGCAGCGTGCGGCCAAAGGCTTTAAACAGGCTCTCTACGCGGTGGTGGTCGTTTTTGCCCTTGGTTTTCAGGTGCAAAGTCACCGCCATGGTGTAGGAGAGCGAGCGGAAGAAGTGCTCAACCATCTCGGTGCTCAGGTCGCCAACGCGCTGATAGGTAAAGTCGGCGCGATATTCCAGGTGCGGGCGGCCGGAGATATCCAGCGCGCAGCGGGCCAGACATTCATCCATCGGCAGCACAAAGCCGAAACGGCCGATGCCGCGCTTGTCGCCGAGCGCCAGCTTCAGCGCTTCGCCCAGCGCCAGACCGGTATCTTCCACGGTGTGGTGATCGTCGATATAGAGGTCGCCGCCGACGTTGATTTCCAGACGGAAGCCGCCGTGGGTGGCGATTTGGTCAAGCATATGATCGAAGAAGCCGACCCCGGTGGAGATTTTGCTGCCGCCTTCGCGGTCCAGCCACACTTTGACATCAACCTGCGTCTCTTTGGTGATGCGCTCAACGTGGGCGTAGCGGTCTCGGCGGGTCAGCTGTTCGCAGATCGTCGGCCAGTCGAGCTTTTCGCGGTCATAGCGCAGGCCGATAATGCCCATGTTATCCGCCAACTGAATGTCGGTGGCGCGGTCGCCGATCACGTAGCTGTGGGCGGTATCCATCACGCCTTCTGCCAGCCACGGCAGCACCAGCTTAGTCTTCGGCTTGCGGCAATCGCAGTTCTCGGCCGGAAGATGCGGGCAAATCAGCACTTCCTCAAAGTTAACGCCCTGCGAGGTGAAAATCTGCATCATCAGGTTGTGCGGACCGTCGAACTCGTCCTGCGGCAGGCTGGCGGTCCCCAGACCGTCCTGATTGGTGATCATCACCAGCTTGTAGCCTTCCTGCTGCAGCTTCAGCAGGGCCGGGATCACCTGCGGCTCAAAGGCCAGCTTATCAAAGCGGTCTACCTGAAAATCAACCGGTGGCTCGGAAATCAGCGTACCGTCACGGTCAATAAAGAGAAACTTCTGGGTCATACATTCTCCGCAGTCAAAGCGTCAATGACGCGCTGGCTCTCTGCACGGGTACCGATAGTGATACGCAAACAGCCGCTTAATGAAGGTTGTTTATTCTGGTCACGTAAGATAATGCCCTGATCCCACAAAGATTTAAACACCGCGCTGGAAGCGGTAATCCGCGCCAGAACGTAGTTAGTCTCGGAGTCGAACACTTCTTCAACGCAGGCGATGTTGCGCAACTGGCTGACCAGATAATCGCGCTCGTCGAGGATCTGCGCCACGCGTGCCCGCATTGCGGCAATCCCTTCCGCGCTGAGCGCCTGGGCGGCGATATCGGCAACCGGGGTAGAAAGCGGGTAAGGGGCGATAACCTTCAGCAGCACGTTAATCACTTCGGCGTTGGCGAGGGTAAAGCCGCAGCGCAGCCCGGCCAGCGCGAACGCTTTGGACAGGGTTCGCAGGACCACCAGGTGCGGATACTCACTCAGCCAGGTTGCCAGCGTCGCCTGCGGGCAGAACTCAATATAGGCTTCATCCGCCACCACGATAGCTTTACCGCGCGCCATCTCCAGCAGGGTGCGAAAATCTTTCGGGTTGATAATCTGCCCGGTCGGGTTATTTGGGCTACATACGAAAATGACTTTAACGCCATCGAGATTCGCCGCGATGCCCGGCAGATCCAGCTGCCAATCGGCAAGCGTTGGTACCGTGCGGCAGCTCACGCCGATGGTTTCTGCGCTGACGCTGTACATGCCGTAGGTTGGCGGGCAGTAGAGCACCGCGTCCTGACCCGGTTCGCAGAAGGCGCGTATCAGCAGTTCGATACCTTCATCAGCGCCGCGGCTGACCAGAACCTGCTCTGGCTTGACGCCAGCATACTGCGCGTAGCGTTCAATCACTGCTTTCGGCTGCGGCTCCGGGTAACGGTTCAGCGTCTGCTCGGTTAGCTGAAATTCTACCGCCGTGGGGAATTCGTTGGCGTTCAGCCAGACATCGCCTTTTCCGCCCAGACGGCGAGCAGATTGATACGGCGTCAGCGCGCGAACGTTGGCGCGGGCTAAATCTTCGATGCTCATGCTTGCTCCTTAAGGGCTGCGACGCGCAGCGTAACGGCGTTTTTGTGGGCATCCAGGCGCTCGGCGGCGGCCAGAATCTCAATGGTGGAGGCGAGGGCGGCAAACCCTTCGCGCGACAGCTCCTGCACGGTCATGCGTTTCTGGAAATCCGCAAGGCCAAGGCTGGAGCAGGTCGCGGTGTAGCCGTAGGTCGGCAGCACGTGGTTGGTTCCTGAGGCGTAATCGCCTGCGGATTCCGGCGACCAGTCACCAAGGAACACGGAACCGGCGCTGGTGATGCCGTCGACCAGCTCGCGAGCGTTGCGGGTCTGAATGATCAGGTGCTCCGGACCGTACTGGTTGGAAATCTCAACGCACTGGGCGATATCGCGGGCCACGATAATCCGGCTGGCGGAGAGCGCTTCACGGGCAGTTTCCGCACGCGGTAGCGCAGCCAGCTGGCGCTCGACGGCTTGCGCAACACGGGTGCCCATATCGGCGTCCGGCGTCAGAAGAATCACCTGCGAATCCGGGCCGTGCTCCGCCTGGGAAAGCAGGTCAGAGGCGACAAAATCCGGGGTGGCGCCGCTGTCGGCGATCACCAGCACTTCCGATGGCCCGGCGGGCATATCGATCGCCGCGCCGTCGAGACGCTGGCTCACCTGGCGTTTGGCTTCGGTCACAAAGGCGTTGCCCGGGCCAAAGATTTTATCCACCTTCGCTACCGATTCAGTGCCGAAGGCCAGGGCGGCAATCGCCTGCGCGCCGCCGACGTTAAAGATATTGCGCACGCCGCACAGCTGGGCGGCATAGAGGATTTCATCGGCAATCGGCGGCGGCGAGCACAGTACCACCTGCTGGCAACCGGCGATGCGCGCAGGCGTCGCCAGCATCAGTACCGTTGAAAACAGCGGTGCCGAGCCACCGGGAATATACAAGCCGACGGAGGCGATAGGGCGGGTCACCTGCTGGCAGCGTACGCCTGGCAGAGTTTCCACATCAACGGCCTGTAGTTTCTGCGCGTTGTGAAAGGTTTCGATGTTTTTAACCGCGACGGCCATTGCCTCTTTAAGCTCATCGTTCAGGCGTGCGCTGGCAGCAGCAATCTCTTCTTCACTGACCTTCAGCGCCTTGACGTCGGTTTTATCGAACTTTGCGCTGTACTCGCGCAGGGCCGCATCGCCGTTGTCTTTCACATTATTAAGGATCTCCGACACCGTTTTGCTGATGCTTTCGGAGGCGGAAATTGCCGGGCGCATTAAGAGTTGTTGCTGTTGTTCTGCGCTACAGCCGTTCCAGTCGATGATTGTGTTGAAGCTCATGATTTGTTTCCCCTGTTTATCCCGTTACCGACCCGCCGGATTACTCCATCATTTTCTCAATCGGCAGGACCAGAATGGAGCTGGCGCCCAGCGCTTTCAGTTTTTCCATGGTTTCCCAGAACAGGGTTTCGCTACTGACCATGTGCATCGCCACGCGCTGCTTGTCGCCTGCCAGCGGCAGAATGGTCGGACGCTCGGCACCCGGCAGCAGGGCCACCACTTCTTCCAGACGCTCGGTCGGCGCGTGCATCATGATGTATTTTGATTCGCGGGCCTGAATCACGCCCTGGATACGGGTCAGCAGGCGGTCAATCAACTGCTGTTTAGCGTCGGCCATCTCGCCATCGCGCTGAATCAGGCAGGCTTTGGAGCGGAACATGACTTCTACTTCGCGCAGGCCGTTCGCTTCGAGGGTCGCGCCGGTAGAGACCAGGTCGCAAATCGCATCGGCCAGACCGGCGCGCGGGGCGACTTCAACCGAACCGTTCAGCAGGCAGGATTTAAAGCTGATGCCTTTCTGATCGAGATAACGCTTCAGCAGGTGCGGGTAGGAGGTGGCGATGCGTTTGCCGTCCAGCGCTGCCGGGCCATCCCAGTTTTCATCCGCCGGCGTTGCCAGCGACAGGCGGCAGCCGCCGAAATCGAGACGGCGCAGGGTGAAGTAGCGTGGATCTTCGCCCTGAGCGCGGCGGCTCAGCAGTTCTTCTTCCAGCACGTTTTCGCCGATAATCCCCAAATCGACCACGCCATCCATGATAAGGCCCGGGATATCGTCATCACGCACGCGCAGAATGTCGATCGGCATATTTTCCGCCATCGCGATCAGGCGCTGGGTGTGCAGATTCACTTTGATGCCGCAGCGGCTGAGTAATTCGCGTGAATCTTCACTTAAACGCCCTGATTTCTGAATAGCTATGCGTAAACGGCTGTTGTCTAACATTCTTGTTTTCCTCTGTATACCTGTCTGAATCTGTCCGAATTCGGTCCAAAAAAAAGCCCCCGGAAGTGAATCTTCCGGGGGCTCTCTTTGCGTTCATGCACCACTGGAAGATCCAAACGTCTTCCAGCACACATCGCCTGAAAGACTAGTCAGGATGATGGTGATGATGGTGGTTTTTAAATTGAACGCTGTTCATAAAATTCTCTGTGAATGACTATGCATTTGATGCCTTTTAACCTAAACCACTTCACTCGCATAAAGCAAGGGCTTTTTTCTATCATTTGACCCGTCCTGAATAGCGTTGACACGTTCCTGACTTAAATCCGGAGAACGTGATGATGACTGAGTTCAAACGCACCCAACGTGATTATCCTCTATCCTTTAAAATAGCCGTTGTTGAACAGGTTGAAAAAGGCGAGATGACCTATAAACAGGCTCAGCAGCGGTATGGCATTCAGGGGCGCTCCACCGTTCTTGTCTGGCTGCGTAAATATGGCCGGCTTGACTGGAGCCCCGGACTTCCTGACCTGGTGAAGAGGAAACTGCCTGTGGCTCAGACGACTGTCCCGCTTACACCCGAGCAAAGAATCAGGGAACTTGAAGAACAGCTTGAGCTGGCAAACCAGAAAGCTGAGTTTTTTGAGTCGGTTATCAATGTTCTGAAAAATGATTATGGGGTGAGCATCGTAAAAAAGCGGCCCGGCAAGTCCTCGCGCAAAGTCCGATCCCGAAAATAACCGTTACGCGTGCATGCCAGTTCCTGGGGCACAGCAGACAGGCATGGTACCAGGACAACACAAGGCGCAGAAAACGGCAGGAACATCATGCTCAGGTTCTGGAATTTGTTGCCCGCATCCGGTGTCGTCAGCCGAGAATCGGTACGCGTAAACTGCACTATCTGCTGAATACTCAGGCCGATAAAACGCTGAATATCGGGCGGGACCAGCTGTTTAACTTGCTGGATGAATACCGGCTCCTGGTGCCGGTGAAACGGGCATATCACAAAACCACCAACAGCCATCATCGCTTTCACTGGCATCCTAACCTGCTGAAACCCGGCCCTGAACAGGTTATCGCCCTTGAGCCGGAGCAGGTCTGGGTTGCCGATATTACTTACCTTCCGCTACGTAGCGGCACGGCCTATCTGAGTCTGGTCACCGATGCCTGCTCCAGAAAAATCGTGGGTTACCATGTCGGGGAAAACCTGCAGACAGAAAACGTGGTAAAAGCGTTCAGACAGGCGCTGAGGCGGAGAAAAACGACAGGTCCGCTGGTACATCATTCTGACAGAGGGCTGCAATACTGTTCAGCGCTCTATCAGTCAGTCCATGAAAGAAACGGGATAACCTGTTCAATGACCGATGGTTACGACTGCTACCAGAATGCACTGGCAGAGCGAATAAACGGTATCCTGAAAAATGAGTTTTTACTCTCGCGTCCAGCCGATCTGGCACAAGCCAGAATGATGGTAAAAGAGTCGGTGGGAATTTATAACCATGAGCGGCCACATCTGGCCCTGAAGTACAAAACGCCCGATGATGTTCATCAGGCGTTTTATCGACAGAAAACTGTCAACCTATATCAGGACTAGTCAATTAATTCATTTCATATTGACCGAAGAAATTGTCAGTTGCCCCCGCCTGGCGTAGCCTTAAGTCAGCACAGCGAAAAGTCAGGAGCAAGGGGATGAAAAAGGTCGCAATTGTAGGTTTAGGATGGCTAGGTATGCCGCTTGCGCTGTCGTTGATGTCGCGTGGATGGCAGGTGACCGGCAGTAAGACCACGCAGGATGGCGTGGAAGCGGCGCGGATGTGCGGTATCGACAGCTATCCGCTTCGCCTGGAGCCGCAGCTGGTGTGTGACACCGAAGACCTGGATGCACTAATGAACGTTGATGCGCTGGTGATCACCTTACCGGCGCGCCGCACCGGGCCGGGGGAGGATTTTTACCTGCAGGCGGTACAGGAAATCGTTGATACCGCGCTGGCGCATCACGTGCCGCGGATCATATTTACCAGCTCAACGTCCGTTTACGGTAACGCCAGCGGCACGCTGAGAGAGAACTCACCGCGCGACCCGCAAACCGCCAGCGGGCGCGTGCTGAAAGAGCTGGAGGACTGGCTGCATAACCTTCCTGGTACGTCGGTGGACATTTTGCGCCTTGCCGGGCTGGTAGGACCATCGCGCCATCCGGGGCGTTTCTTTGCCGGGAAGTCCGCGCCGGACGGCCAGCACGGCGTCAATCTGGTGCATCTCCAGGATGTGATTGCCGCCATTGAGCTGTTATTACAGGCCCCGAAAGGCGGGCGCATCTATAATATATGTGCGCCTAAGCATCCTGCGCGCGGCGTGTTTTACCCGCAGATGGCTCGCGAACTTGGGCTTCCTGTGCCGGTATTCAGTGATAATCCGGAGAATGGTACGGGCAAGATCGTTGATGGCAACCGTATTTGCAACGAACTGGGGTTTGAATATCAATACCCCGACCCGCTGGTGATGCCGATGGAGTAATCCGCCAGCGGCGAATCGCCTACCGTAAGGGGATAGCGATGAAACCACTGCTGGATGTGCTGGTGATCCTTGATGCCCTCGACAAAGAGGGCAGTTTTGCCGCCGCCTCGGCGAAGCTCTATAAAACGCCTTCGGCGCTGAGCTATACCATTCATAAGCTGGAAAACAATCTCAATATCCAACTTCTTGACCGCAGCGGCCACCGGGCGCGTTTTACCCGTACCGGACAGATGCTGCTGGAAAAAGGGCGCGATGTGCTGCATACCGTCCGCGAGCTGGAAAAGCAGGCGGTAAAGCTGCATCAGGGCTGGGAAAATACGCTGGTGCTGGCCGTCGATAACACTTTTCCTTTCTCTTTATTAGCTCCGTTGTTGATGGCGTTTTATCAGCAGCACCCCGCTATTCGCCTTGAATTCCGTCGTGACAACACCTCTGCAGGCTGGCAGCCACTCACGGAAGGGCGGGCGGATCTCTTGCTCGGGGCGTTGAGCGACCCTCCGGCATTGAGCGGCTACGGCTTTGCCTCTCTGGGCGCGCTGGCTCAGGCGTTTGTTGTTTCCCCAAAGCACCCGCTTGCTCAGTCTACCAAAACCTTGGGCTGGCAAGCGCTGCGGCGCCATCGTGCAATTATTACCCACCCCCTATGGTCGCAAGGTGAAAGTCAGGATAGCCTGACGGTATTTGATCTCCCCAGCCAACTGATGTTGCTTTGCGCCGGGCTGGGATGGGGCTATTTGCCGTTATTTCAGGTTCAGCCTTTATTAGCGAACGGCGACTTACAAATAATCAAGACGACGGTGCCTGAACCGCTAAATTGCGCGTGGATTGGCTGGAATGAAGATATCTGCGGGCTTACGGGCGAGTGGTGGCGAAATGAGATATTAGCAAATAGTGCTATTCGTCAGGTCTATAATACTAAAATTGTATGAATATTAATCTGTTAGAGAATTGCTGTGATTATTAGGCCTTGCAACATCTTGTCATCGTGCCAGTAGTTGTTGCAAAATACGCGTCCTGAAAATCAGAAACTGGCCGACGCTTTTTTAAAGTGTCGGTTATTTTTTTGGTTGAAAGACACATCATTCAATACCAAGAGGCCGGGCTTCGTACCGGATAGATATTTACTAAAAACCGACAGTGGTTGTCGCTGAGGAATACAAAGAAATGGGGCAATTTTTTGCTTACGCGCTGGCGTTCACCGTAAAAGGGGATAACTATGTCGCATAACGCTACTCCAAAAACCTCTCGCGTGGAATTACGTAAAACGCTTACGTTGATTCCGGTTGTCATGATGGGCCTGGCCTATATGCAGCCAATGACGCTGTTTGATACGTTTGGTATCGTCTCTGGATTGACTGATGGTCACGTCGCGACGGCTTACGCTTTCGCCCTGATCGCCATTCTCTTCACGGCACTGAGCTACGGTAAACTGGTTCGCCGTTTCCCGTCGGCGGGTTCCGCTTATACCTACGCGCAGAAATCCATTAGCCCGGCTGTCGGCTTTATGGTTGGCTGGTCATCGCTGCTGGACTACCTGTTCATGCCGATGATTAACATTCTGTTGGCGAAAATTTACTTTGAAGCGCTGGTGCCTTCCATTCCGTCGTGGATCTTCGTTGTCGCGCTGGTGGCCTTTATGACCATCTCTAACCTGCGCAGCATCAAAACCGTGGCGAACTTCAACACCCTGATCGTTATCCTGCAGATGGGTATCGTGGCGGTGATTGTTGGCCTGATTATCTACGGTGTTGCGCACGGTGAAGGCGCGGGCACGTTGACCAGCACCCGTCCGTTCTGGTCTGAGGGTGCGCACGTGGTGCCGATGATTACCGGCGCGACTATTCTGTGCTTCTCGTTCCTCGGCTTTGACGGTATCTCTTCTCTGTCTGAAGAGACCAAAGACGCAGAGCGCGTGATTCCGAAGGCTATCTTCCTGACCGCGCTGATTGGCGGCCTGATCTTTATCGGCGCTTCCTACTTCCTGCAGCTGTACTTCCCGGATATCTCGCGCTTTAAAGATCCGGACGCGTCGCAGCCTGAAATTATGCTGTACGTTGCGGGCAAAACCTTCCAGTGGGGCGTGCTGATTTTCTCCAGCGTCACCGTTCTGGCATCCGGTATGGCCGCGCATGCTGGCGTTTCCCGTTTGATGTACGTAATGGGCCGCGACGGCGTGTTCCCGACGCGTTTCTTCGGCTACGTGCATCCGAAGTGGCGTACTCCGGCATGGAACGTGCTGCTGGTTGGCGCGATTGCTCTGCTGGCGATTAAATTTGACCTCGTGACGGCGACGGCGCTGATTAACTTCGGCGCGCTGGTGGCATTCACCTTCGTTAACCTGTCGGTGATCTCCCAGTTCTGGATCCGTGAAAAACGCAATAAGACGCTGAAAGACCACTTCAACTATCTGGTTCTGCCGGTGTGCGGCGCGTTGACCGTTGGCGCGCTGTGGATCAACCTGGAAGAGAGCTCCATGGTTCTCGGCCTGATCTGGGGCGGTATTGGTCTGGTTTATCTGGCCTGCGTGACCAAAAGCTTCCGCAACCCGGTACCGCAGTACGAAGACGTTGCTTAATCACGCGTTGTGATAAGAAAAGCCGAGGGGAAACCTTCGGCTTTTTTGTGTCCGGCATTCGCTGATTCCCCGGTGGCGGCTGTCGCCTTACCGGGGCTACGGGTTTCTACGATCTGGTAGCCCGGACAGATGCGCAGCATCGCCTCCGGGAGATACGGCAGAAATGGGGACGGTCTACTTCTCTTGCTGCATCACCTTAAGCAGCGTATCCAGCAATCCAGGAAAGCGCGCGTCTAAATCTTCCCGGCGCAGCGAAATCAAATTCTCCCGCCCCTGTGGCCGCTGCCAAATCACACCGCTGTCGCGCAGGACGCGCCAGTGGTGGGTCATGGTCGACTTGGCCACATCTTCATGGCGCAGAGCATTACAGCTCTGCTCGCTGCCGTCGGCAAGGATGCGGATAATCTCAAGTCGTAGCGGGTTACCGAGGGCAAAAAGGACATTTTCCAGGCGGATTTGTTCACGTTCGGGGTGATTGGCGATCATAATATTCCTGTGTCGGCGGTTGTGCTGCTCCGCGAGCAGCAGCCCGTATCGGCGGCTGGCCGGTAATATACCCAAACTGCTTTTTTAAAGCCACGCGCGTCGTCGCAGCTTCACCAATAGTAACGATAGCAAAAATAGTTCGAATATACTCGTACAGTTGTACTATGATAGATGGCGTTAAATGAATCGCGGCTCATTCCGGCCGCTTACTGACAGTCAAAATGACTAAGGACGCATCATGCCCCGACCCATCCCCCTCGAACGTTATCGCAACATCGGTATCTCCGCGCATATCGATGCCGGCAAAACCACCACCACCGAGCGCATCCTGTTTTATACCGGGATGAGCCACAAGCTGGGGGAAGTACACGATGGTGCGGCAACTACCGACTGGATGGCTCAGGAGCAGGAGCGCGGGATTACCATCACTTCCGCTGCGGTGAGCTGCTTCTGGCCCGGTATGGACCGCAGCTTTGAGCCGCATCGAATCAACATTATCGACACCCCCGGGCACGTGGATTTCACCATTGAAGTAGAACGCTCAATGCGCGTACTTGATGGCGCAGTGATGGTTTACGACTCCGTCGGCGGCGTACAGCCGCAGTCGGAAACCGTCTGGCGGCAGGCGAATAAATACCATGTCCCACGGCTGGCCTTCGTCAACAAGATGGACCGCCCCGGGGCGGATTTCTTCCGCGTGGTGCAGATGATGACCGACCGCCTGAAGGCGAACCCGGTGCCTGTCGTCATTCCTGTTGGCGCGGAAGAGCACTTCACCGGCGTGGTGGATCTTATCAAGATGCGCGCCATTCTGTGGGATGACGCCACCCAGGGCATGACCTTCAGCTATGCGCCGGTGCCTGACGACCTCCTGGAAACCGCCCGCGTGTGGCGGGAGAAAATGGTCTCGGCGGCGGCGGAAGCCAGCGATGAACTGATGGACAAATATCTGGAAACCGGCGATTTGAGCGAGGATGAAATCGTCGCCGGGCTGCGTCAGCGCACCGTGAAAGGCGAAATTCAGGCGGTATTGTGCGGTAGCGCGTTCAAAAACAAAGGCGTCCAGCGGATGCTTGATGCGGTAGTCGAGCTGATGCCGTCGCCGCTGGATATTCCGGCGATTCAGGGCGTTGATGAGAAGGGAGAGCCCGCTGAGCGTCACCCGAGCGACGACGAGCCGTTCTCAGCGCTGGCCTTCAAGCTGATGACCGATCCCTACGTCGGACAGCTGACCTTTATCCGCGTCTATTCCGGGACGTTGAGAAAAGGCGATGCGGTGTGGAACCCGGTAAAAGGTAAAAAAGAGCGCATCGGGCGTATTGTGCTGATGCAGGCCAACGATCGCCATGAGGTGGACGAGCTGCACGCCGGGGATATTGCCGCCTGCGTCGGCCTGAAGGATGTCACTACCGGCGACACGCTGTGCGACCCGAACGCGGTGATTACTCTGGAACGAATGGAGTTTCCGGAGCCCGTGATTTCGCTGGCGATTGAACCGAAAACCAAAGCCGATCAGGAGAAAATGGGCATCGCCCTGCAGCGGCTGGCGGCGGAGGATCCGTCGTTCCGTCTGCATACTGACGAAGAGTCCGGGCAGACAATCATTTCCGGGATGGGCGAACTGCATCTGGAGATCATCGTCGACCGCATGAAACGTGAGTTTGGCGTTGAGGCGAATATCGGTCGTCCACAGGTAACGTATCGCGAAACGATCCGCAAAACGGTGAAAGAGGTGGAGGGTAAGTTCGTCCGCCAGTCCGGTGGTAAAGGGCAGTACGGTCATGTGGTACTAACCCTTGAACCGCTGGAGCCGGGTAGCGGTTTCGTGTTTGAAGATGCCACCAAAGGCGGCGTGGTGCCGCGTGAGTACATTCCTTCAGTGGAAAAAGGGCTGCGCGAAGCGCTGGGCTCCGGCGTGCTGGCGGGCTATCCGGTGGTGGATATCAAAGCGACCCTGACCTTTGGTTCGTATCACGATGTCGACTCTTCGGAAATGGCCTTCCGCATGGCGGCGATTTTCGGCTTCAAGGAAGGGGCGCGCAGAGCGGATCCGGTGATTCTCGAACCGGTGATGCATGTGGAAGTGGAAACGCCGGAAGATTACGCCGGTAACATTATGGGCGATCTCTCTTCCCGTCGCGGGATGGTGCAGGGGATGGAAGAGCGGTTCGGCAGCCAGATTATCCGCGCCGACGTGCCGCTGGCCGAAATGTTTGGCTATTCCACCACGCTGCGTTCGATGTCTCAGGGCCGGGCGACTTACAGCATGGAGTTCCACCACTACGCACAAGCCCCGCACAACGTAGCAGAGGCGATTATCGCTAGCCGCGCTAAAGGCTAAGTAACCTTCCCGGAGGCGATGCTGCGCATCTGTCCGGGCTACAAAATCCGCAAAACCTGCGGGCTCGTAGCCCGGACAGGCGCGTCAAGCGCCGCCTCCGGGAATTTCGCCCAATCAAACAATCTCCTGCGCGTACTGCCACAGCGCCTTCAGCTGCGCCAGCTTCTCTTTATCATCCGCATGCTGTTGATACAGCATCTGCAGCTCATCGGCATAGGCCTGTAAAAACTCTGGCGTAAACACCTCACGACGATGCTCCAGCCAGCGCTGCTGCTCGGTTTCATCCAGCGTGCCGGGGAAATTGCGCGCACGATAGTTGAATAACAGACGCTCAATACGTTTATCAGCGAAGGTAATATCCAGCGCCGGCAGGTTATGCGGCTCGGTCTCAAGCACGATTTTCATTGCCGCGCGATCGGCATCGCTGAAAAAGCCGTTATATAGCTGGGCATCGACGTTATCGGACGGCACAAAAGGCTCCGCTTCGGCAAAAATCGCCACCACTTTTTCGCGTACCTGCGGATTAGCCCGTAGCTGCTGGGCGTTATCCAGACAGCGCTGGATATTGATCCCCAACCGGTCGGCATCCTGCGGGCGCAAAGTGTTTTGCTGCGCCAGCACCGGGCACTTATTGAGATGCACCAGCTTAATCGGTACTGCGGCCAGGTCGCCCAGCTCGCTTTTCGGCGTATACAGCCGCTCGCGCAGGGTATCGGCATCCAGCTCCAGCAGCGGAGAGATATCCCCGGCCAGGTCGACCATAATTACTGCATTACGATTATCCGGATGCCAAGCCAGCGGAGCCACCAGGCTGGTATTGCCCCGCGCCGCGCCAAACATGCCGGAAACATGCACCAGCGGTTTGATCTGCGGAACGTCAATCAACGTCGCCAGCTTGCGTTTGTTGCGATAGGTATATAGATAGTCAAACAGGCGCGGCTGCTGGGTTTTCACCAGTTTTGCCATCGCAATGGTGGCGTAAACGTCGGCCATCGCGTCGTGGGCGTTGCTGTGCTCGATTCCGTTGGCGACGGTCAGATGCTCCAGACGAAAGCTTGGCAGGCCATCTTCATTTTCCGGCCAGTTGATCCCTTCAGGGCGCAGTGCATAGCAGGCGCGCATCACGTCCAGCAGATCCCAACGAGAGTTGTCATGCTGCCAGCTCCAGGCGTAAGGATCGTAAAAATTGCGATAAAAGATATTGCGCGTCACTTCGTCATCGAAGCGCACGTTGTTGTAGCCGACGATACAGGTTTTCGGCACCGTGAACAGATCGTGAATGCGGCGGGCAAAGGCGGCTTCGTTGTCGCCTTTGGCGATAGCTTCCTGCGGCGTTATTCCGGTTATCATTACCGCTTGCGGCTGAGGCAGATAGTCATCGGCGAGCTTGCAGTAGAAGACCTCTGGTTCACCGACAACGTTCAGATCTTCATCGGTGCGAATGGCGGCAAACTGCGACGGTCGGTCGAGCGAAGGGCTGGTGCCGAAAGTCTCGTAATCGTGAAACAAAAATCCGGGCTGGTTGGCGCTATCTTGCATAATCTGTTCATTATCCCTGGTGGCGAGCAGCCATCATGGTAAACGATTTACCGGGCCATCAGAAGGGCATCGACTTTGCCCATCGTCTGAGATGTCATATTTTCTTGCAATTAAACCCTGATATGAAACGAGAAGTTCCGTAAAAAGGACGGCGAATCTGTCAATTTAGAGGATATGCCGTTGAAAGGCCGTTTGTTTATTGCTGTAACTTTGCTCGCTGCGAGCGTTTCCTGCGCATTTTCCGCTAATGATTTTCCCGTCAACGTGACGCCGCCTTCCATTCAGGCCGGTTCCTGGGTGCTGATGGATTACACCACCGGTCAGATCCTGACTGCGGGTAACGAGCATCAGCAGCGCAATCCCGCAAGTTTGACCAAACTTATGACCGGCTATGTGGTTGACCGCGCCATCGACAGCCACCGTATCACCTTTGACGATATCGTCACCGTTGGCAAAGATGCCTGGGCCAAGGGTAATCCGGTATTCGACGGTTCTTCCCTGATGTTCCTCAAGCCTGGCGACCGCCTTAGCGTGCGTGATTTGAGCCGCGGGCTAATTGTTGACTCTGGTAACGACGCCTGTGTGGCGTTGGCGGACTACGTTGCGGGCGGTCAGCCGCAGTTTGTCGCGCTGATGAATAGCTATGTGGAAAAACTGCACTTAAAGGATACCCACTTCGAAACCGTTCACGGCCTGGACGCACCGGGGCAACACAGTTCGGCCTACGATTTGGCCGTGCTCTCGCGGGCGATAATTCATGGCTCGCCGGACGTGTATCATATGTACAGTCAGAAAAGCCTGACCTGGAACGGCATTACCCAGCAGAACCGTAATGGCCTGCTATGGGATAAAACCATGAACGTCGATGGCCTGAAAACCGGCCATACTTCCGGGGCGGGATTTAACCTGATTGCTTCGGCGGTGGATGGTCAGCGCCGTCTGATTGCGGTGGTGATGGGGGCTGAAAGCCCGAAAGGGCGCGAACAACAGGCGGCGAAGCTACTGCACTGGGGTCAGCAAAATTTCGACACCGTACAGGTTTTGCAGGACGGCAAACAGGTCGGGGTTGAGCGTATTTGGTATGGTGATAAAGAGCAGATTACGCTGGGCACCGATCAGGACTTCTGGCTGGCATTGCCGAAGTCGGAAGTGTCACGCATTAAAGCCAAATATGTGTTGGATAAAAAAGTACTGGAAGCGCCGATTGCCGCCCATCAGCGGGTCGGTGAAATTTCGCTTTATGACGGCGATAAAGTGGTGGCCCACTGGCCGTTGGTGACGCTGGAAAGCGTCGGCAAGGGCGGTGTTTTCTCGCGCTTTAGCGATTATTTGCATCAGAAGCTGTAACTCTCCGGCCGCTCCGTTCTGGAGCGGCACCTCGTAGCTGTTTGATTATTATGCCACTTTGGTTGGCGCTTCGTTTAGTTTCTGTCAACTACCCCTTGCATTTTTGCCGTTGACCTCTCTTGACCTTGGGATCAGTATCGGTCTCGAACTGCCGTTCAGCTTCTAATCGCATGGCGGCTTTTTTTTAGGCTTTTTCACACGCGATTTTTGTGAATTACCGCACATACTATGGGTGATAGTACTGTTAGATATACATGTATATTCATGGGTCTTCCCTTGTTGTGGTGGCTGAAGGCATGATAATGGCGTATTAAATCGCCAGAGGTCACCACCATGGACGAAAAGTCCCTCTATGCACATATCCTCAACTTGTCAGCTCCGTGGCAGGTAAAGTCTCTTTCTCTCGATGAAAATGCCGCTTCTGTTACCGTTACAGTCGGAATCGCTGAAAATACTCAGTTAACCTGTCCAGCCTGCGGGAAATCCTGCCCCGTTCACGATCACCGGCATCGTAAATGGCGCCACCTCGATACCTGCCAGTTCGCCACAATAGTTGAAGCCAGTGTGCCCCGAGTTATGTGTCCGAAGCATGGATGCCAGACTTTGCCTGTTCCGTGGGCGGGGCCCGGCAGCCGGTATACGCTGCTGTTCGAATCATTCGTGCTTTCATGGCTGAAAATCAGCACTGTTGATGCAGTCAGGAAACAACTCAAACTGAGCTGGAATGCCGTTGACGGCATTATGACCCGCGCGGTTAAACGAGGTCTTGCACGGATAAAAAAGCCGTTAGCAGCCCGGCATATGAATGTGGACGAGGTCGCTTTTAAAAAAGGACATCGTTATATAACGGTGATCTCCGATCGTGACGGGCGGGCGCTGGCTTTAACGGATGATCGAGGTAAGGAAAGTCTTGCCGGTTATCTCAGAACCCTGACTGACGGACAGCTACAGGCCATTAAGACGCTCTCAATGGACATGAATGCGGGCTATATAAGAGCCGCGCGCATCCACTTACCGTGTGCAGTTGATAAAATCGCCTTTGACCGCTTCCACGTAGCGAAACAGCTGGGTGAGGTGGTGGATAAAACCCGCCAGAATGAACATCCCCGTCTTCCGGTTGAAAGCCGCCGTCAGGCCAAAGGTACCCGCTTCCTGTGGCAGTACAGCGACAAATGGATGACTGAGTCCCGGCAGGAAAAGCTGATGTGGCTGCGGGAACAGATGCAGCAGACAAGCCAGTGCTGGACACTGAAAGAGCTGGCCAAAAATATCTGGGATCGCCCATGGAGCACAGAACGCAGGTATGACTGGTTGCAGTGGATATCGCTGGCGTCTGAATGTGATGTGCCGATGATGAAAAACGCAGCGAAAACCATCAAAAAACGGTTATACGGAATACTGAATGCGATGCGTCATCGGGTCTCGAATGGTAATGCAGAGGCGCTGAACAGCAAGATCAGACTGCTGAGGATAAAGGCCAGGGGATACCGAAACCGGGAGCGCTTTAAGCTGGGAGTGATGTTCCACTATGGAAAACTGAATATGGCGTTCTGAGTCTTCCCACCATGATCGGGGAAGACCCATATTCATACAGTATTTTATCAACAATGGAGGTAGCATGGACTATAACGTTAAATCCGTGGGCAAAAGAAAAATCGCTGGTTTTCATCTGGTCGGTCCCTGGGAGCAGACGGTAAAACAGGGCTTTGAACAGCTGATGATGTGGGTTGATAACAGCCAGGTTCCGGCACAGGAGTGGGTTGCTGTCTATTACGACAACCCTGATGAAGTCCCGGCGGAAAAACTGCGCTGCGATACTGCCGTCACGGTAGCGGAAGACTACGAGCTCCCCGCTAACAGCGAAGGTGCGATGATGACCGAAATCGCCGCCGGAGATTATGCTGTCGCCCGCGCCAGAGTCGAAAATTTTGATTTCAAAACGCCGTGGTGTCAGTTCTTCGACAGCCTGATGCAAAGCAAAGAGTATCAGATGACGATGGATCCCTGCTTTGAAGTCTATCTTAACGACGGTGATAAGGATGGCTACTGGGATATCGAGATGTACATTGCGGTCGAGCCCTCGGTGAAATAAGGCTTTGTCCCCTCAGTGGACAAGGTTTCTTACATTCGCGTGATGCTTGCGGCGAAAAAGCAGTTACAATTGGCGTTTTCGTTGTGTCGGAGTCGGTTGTGCGCGCGGATAAATCACTTAAGCCATTTGAAATTCGGCTGTATCGCCATTACCGCATAGTTCATGGTGTGCGAATAGCATTGGCCTTTGTGCTCACCTTTCTGCTGGTGCGCTTGCTTAAGGTTCCGGAAGGGACCTGGCCACTCATCACCCTTGTGGTGGTGATGGGGCCCATCTCCTTTTGGGGAAACGTGGTGCCGCGTGCGTTTCAGCGCATCGGCGGCACCATTCTTGGTTCGGCCCTCGGGCTGGTGGCGCTCAAGCTGGAGCTTATCTCGCTGCCCATTATGCTGCTGTGGTGCGCGGCGGCAATGTTCCTCTGTGGCTGGTTGGCATTGGGTAAAAAGCCCTATCAGGCGCTGCTGATTGGCATTACGCTGGCGGTGGTTGTCGGTGCGCCGCCGGGAGACATGAATACTGCGTTGTGGCGAAGCGGCGACGTTATCTTTGGTTCCCTGCTGGCGATGCTGTTTACCGGTATCTGGCCGCAGCGGGCGTTTCTGCACTGGCGTATCCAGATGGCCAGCTACGTCACCACTTTTAACCGGCTGTATCAGGCGGGCTTTTCGCCGAATCTCGTTGAACGTCCGCGTCTGGAAAAACATCTGCAAAAAGTGCTCAACGACGTGGTGAAAATGCGTGGTTTGATCACCCCGGCCAGCAAAGAGACGCACATCCAGAAATCCATCTTCGAGGCGATCCAGACCGTCAGCCGCAATCTGGTCTGTATGCTGGAGCTGCAAATCAATGCTTACTGGGCCTCAAGGCCCGGTCACTTCGTGATGCTTAATGCCCATACGCTGCGTGAAACCCAGCAAATGACTCAGCAAACGCTGCTGACCATCGCTCATGCACTCTACGAAGGTAACCCGCAGCCAATTCTCGCCAATAATGAAAAGCTGAATGAAATCGTTGCCGAGCTGCGTCTGCTTATTAAAGAGCAGCAGGATGAGAATTTCTCCGAAACGCCGATCCATGGTTATGTCTGGTTAACCATAGAGCTGGCGCGCCAGCTTGAACTGCTGTCGCATTTAATCTGCCGGGCGTTGCGTAAATAAAGACCAGATACGCGCGGTTTGCCCATCGCTTGCTTCGATTCAGCAGCGTTTAGGGTTATGATTAGGGCAAAGGAAAAAACATTGTCATCAGCGGCTGCTAACAGTTATGTTAGCCCTATGTAGCAGTCGCTTTAGCGAATCCGAATCTCAAATATTAGGGGTGTAAAAATGGAAACAATTAAGCCTTCTTTCCAGGACGTACTGGAGTTTGTTCGCCTGTACCGTCGTAAGAACAAGCTGCAGCGTGAAATTCAGGACGTTGAGAAAAAGATCCGTGATAACCAGAAGCGCGTACTGCTGCTGGACAACCTCAGCGACTACATCAAGCCGGGCATGAGCGTTGAAGCTATTCAGGGCATCATTGCCAGCATGAAAAGCGATTACGAAGATCGCGTTGACGATTACATCATCAAAAATGCTGAGATCTCCAAAGAACGTCGCGATATCTCTAAAAAGCTGAAAGTGATGGGCGAAGCGAAAGTCGAAGACAAATCTGCCGAGTAATCCATGTTTTAGTGCCCCGGTGGCGGTTCTCGCCGCCGGGGTTATCCCTCTTTAAATCTGCGTTATCTCTCAAATCCTCAGCAAAACAGCCCGCATAACGCTGACCCAATCCCCTGTAATTTGGTATACTCCCGCCGTAAACATATTGATATCGGAAGGGTTTATCTCATGCTGTCCCTGCAACAGGTGCCGCCGCGATGATACTGATTGCCGGTGGCGCGCATAGCGACCAATGCCGTGATGCCGAATCTATACTCAACACCTTCGTTTCGGCTGCCTACATCGTCACCTCCTGGATTTCCGACAATCAAGTAACCGCTCGCATCCAACACCACCGTGATACCCGGTTGGCTCACTGGCGTCTGGAAGATGGATGCCAGGGATTTTTTGCAAAATTGCTACGCGGATAAATCGGGTAGCGGTCGGCGATAAATCACCGCTGACCGTGGGTTTTATCGACAGGAGTCTCACTTCAATGATTAAGTCTTTTTTTGCCGCATTATCGTTTATCAGCCGCCTGCCGGTCCCGGCGCGTTTGTCCCAGGGACTGGAGATAGAACAATATCAACGCAGTATCGTCACTTTTCCATTCGTCGGGCTTTTGCTGGGGGCTATCGGCGGCGCGGTGGTGATGCTGCTCCAGCCGTGGTGCGGTGGCCCGCTTGCCGCGCTGCTCGGCGTGCTGGCGCTGGCGCTGTTGACTGGCGGTTTTCATCTTGATGGTCTGGCGGATACCTGCGATGGCATCTTCTCCGCCCGTCGCCGTGAGCGGATGCTGGAAATCATGCGTGACAGTCGGCTAGGAACCCATGGGGGTTTGGCGCTGATCTTCGTGCTGGTCGCTAAGGTGCTGGTGGTGAGCGAAGTCGCGCTACGTGGGACGTCGGCAATTGCTGCGCTGGCGGCCGCCTGCGCCGTGGGTCGCGGGATGGCGGTGCTGCTGATGTATCGCCAGCGCTACGCCCGGGAGGAGGGGTTGGGTAATCTGTTTATCGGCAAGATTACGCTGCGTCAGACGCTGATTACCATGGGGATAGCTCTGGTGCTGGCGACGCTGCTGCTCGGAGTCAACGGTTTGCGAGCGGCACTCATCACGGTGGTGCTGGTCTGGGCGTTGGGTCAGGCGCTGAAGCGTACCCTGGGTGGGCAAACAGGCGATACATTAGGCGCAGCGATTGAGCTGGGGGAAGTGATATTTCTGCTGGCGCTGCTGTAGGAATTGCTTTCTTCCCGGTGGCGCTGCGGTATGAACCGGAAACATGGGTAACACTTTAGACCGGATACATGGGTAACAGTTATAACTGGCATAGAAGAGGAGACTCACTATGCCCTGGACTGAGACCCGACCTATGCAACGTCTTGATTTTATCCGTGCCTGCCATGCAGGTACGGGCTCCTTCTCTGCTCTTTGCCGTCTTTTCGGCATCAGCCGAAAAACTGGCTATAAATGGCTTGAACGTTTTGACCCTTCTGACCTCTCATCTCTCTCTGACCGCTCACGCGCTCCCCACTCCCACTCCCGGACTGTTCCTGATGATATCGTCGGGCATCTGACTGCCCTGCGTCAAAAACACCCTGACTGGGGGCCTAAAAAACTGCGGATGTGGTTGCTCAATCACCATGTCGATTTTACCGTACCTGCTGCCAGCACTATCGGCGATATCCTCAAGCGTGAAGGCCTGGTCCCGGATAAAAAGAGAAAACGCAGAACACCGGGTAATCGCCAGCCCCTGACCCTCATCACTGAGAACAATCAGGTCTGGAGCGCTGATTTTAAAGGCAAGTTCAGGTTGCTGAGCAGAGAGTACTGCCATCCCTTCACTCTGACCGACAATCACAGCCGATATCTGCTGAGCTGCCGTGGAACATTCCGGGAGAGTGAATCCTTTGTCAGAGAGTGCCTGACTGATGCGTTCCTGGAATATGGCCTGCCGGAAGTCCTCAGAACTGATAACGGTCAACCCTTTGCGGGAACAGGTATAGCCGGATTAAGCCGTCTTGCCGTCTGGCTAATCAAGCTGGGCATCAGACCGGAACGTATCAGAAAGGGTCATCCGGAAGAAAATGGCCGCCATGAGCGAATGCATCGCTCCCTGAAAAGTGCGGTGAAATATGGCAACACCTTCATGACGATGGCAGAACAACAGCGGTGGTTCAGTGACTACCGGGAAGAGTTTAACCACGAGAGGCCGCATGAAGCCCTGGCAGGCGCAACGCCCGGAACGGTGTGGCAACCGTCGGGCCGACAATGGGATGGCAGTGTTCCGGAATATGTGTATCCGGCAGGAGGCACGGTCTACAGGGTGAAATCGAGGGGAACACTTTATATGGGTAAAAAGGGGGCGGTGTTCCTGAGTGAAGCGCTGACTGACGAGTACATTATGCTGAAAGAACAAGATGATGGCCTGGAAGCCATCATCTTTAATGGAATAACGCTTGCGTACTATGACCAAAAAAACCAGAGTGTGCTCCGGATAGACTAAAAAGTGTTACCTATCTTCCCGGTCTGATCTGTCACCTATGTATCCGGTCATACACTGCGCTGACCGGGCTACGGGTTGGCACTGTCTACAAGCTGGGTAGCCCGGACAGGCGCATCGCGCCGCCTCCGGGAAATTATTCAGCGCCTACGCCTACAGCGCTTTTTGCCACACGCTCTGCGGCAGCAGATAAACGTCCGCTGGCGCGTTCATTCCGTCGGTCACGATATGCTGAATGCCGCTGGTCATCACCGCCAGGGTGACGTCGAAGGCGTTCAGGCTATCGCCAAAACCGGCGGTCAGGTTGAGCATTGAGCCATTAGCCATCAGATACACGGTTTTATCGCCCATCCGATAGGCGTTGATATACGGCATCACCTCTTCATGGCTGAACTGGCGCAGGTACTCGCAGTCAATTTCTTCCGCCACGTGGCCGACGTTAAGGATAAACACGCCATCTTTGGCCTTATCCAGCGCCTGTCTATTGACCACTTTTTTACCACCGGTCGCCGTGGCAACGACGTCTGCTGAGGCAATCGCTTCCTGTAATTCAACCACGTGCCAGCCGTCGTAGGCCGCCTGGAGTCGACGGGCCGGATCGATTTCCGCCACCATCACCTGGCCGCCGAAGGCTTTTGCTGCCGCCGCTACGCCCTGACCAACCAGACCATAACCGATCACCAGTACTTTTTTCTCATGCAGGGTGAGATGGGTGGTCTGGAAGAAGGTGTGCCAGGCGGTCAAACCGACCATATGGCGGTTGTGCAGCCCCTCTTTAACCGGTAAATCATCCCAGTTAAAAATCGGATAGCCGGGACGGATATCGCCCAGGCGACTGACGCCGGAACCCGTCGCTTCAAGCCCAGCCACGATGTTGCCGAACTCGCCGCGCTGATGCAGCAGCGTGGTAATATCCGCGCCCATTTCACACAGATGCGTCGGCTGCCAGGCTATCGCTTTTTCCCAGGATTGCTGCCAGTCGGCATCGCTCATATCGCGCCATGCACAGGCTTCTGCGCCGCGTTCCACCAGCCAGGCGACAACCTCGTCCTGTACCGTCGTTGGATTACAGGTGGTGAGGAAAACTTTCGCGCCTTTCTCGAGGATCCCCTGTACCAGCGGGATCATTTTCATATCAAGATGCATGCAGCAGGCCAGGCGGACCTGGCTGAGGTCGGGCAGGGCGGCAACCTGGCGCAGGGTGCGCGGCATATTCTGACTGGCCCATGCCACTTCTTTCTCTAAATTTGTTTTGTTATTCAATGTGGTTGACCTTCAATCCATAGAGTGGGTATACCCGTCATACTTTAAGTTGCATGTGCGTTGGCTTCCTCGCTCACCCCAGTCACTTACTAGAGTAAGCTCTTGGGGACTCACTGCGTTGCCGCCTTCCTGCAACTTGAATTATTTAGGGTATATATCCCGACGGGGAGAGTGATTTTAACGTAGCGTGTAAATTTTTTATATTCACAAAATGAATACTGTAAAGCCACGATAAAGACATGGTTGTTAAATTATGGTTAAAAAAAGAAAATGAAACATAAGTTCTTATTATGACGTAAGCGAGTTGTACGATGTTAAGCGTTTTACCCGGATCGTTCTTTTCACGGATCCGTATCTTCCTTGGCCGTTTGAAACCACATGCTTTGCCGGTCGCCAGAAAGCACATTGTTTTGGCGTCGATCGGTGCCGGGACGGGGCTGGCGGTAACCAGCATGTTCAGCCACTGGTTGCTGGGCGAAGTCAATCTCTGGTTTATCGCGCCAATGGGCGCATCGGCGGTGTTGCTGTTTGGCGTGCCGAGCAGTCCGCTAGCCCAACCGTGGTCGATTGTCGGCGGCAACGTATTATCGGCGCTCATCGGAGTGACGGTGGGGATACTGGTCCCCGATCTCGCGCTGGCCTGCGGCGTGGCGGCAGGGCTGGCGATCGCCGGAATGTATTTCCTGCGTTGCCTGCATCCGCCGGGCGGGGCGGTGGCGTTAACCGCGATCCTCGGCGGCGCTGGCGTGCAGAGTGAAGGCTATCACTTTGTTTTAACTCCGGTATTACTCAACTCCTTAATGCTGGCGCTGCTGGCCATTGTCTTTAATAATCTGGTTGGACGCCGCTATCCGCACCCGCTGGCGGCGGAAGAAGTGAAGGCGAAATCGGTGCCGCTGGGCATCGCAGTGACGCGCGACGATATCCACGCGGCGCTGCTCGACGGTCAGTTTCTCGATATTGATGAAGATGACGTGCAGGAACTGCTGGAAAATATCGAGCAGAAAGCCAGGCTGCGGATCGCCGGCACGCAACGATCCTGATTTTCTTTCCTACCACCGGGGGAACGTGAATTTACTTCGCGTTCCCTTTTTTATTGTACTTCCTCCCGACCAATAGCCGAGTCCGGCAATTCTTCACGCCCCGTACGCACAAAACTCTGCGGATCGTGATTGCGATCGAGAAAATCGTCCATTTGATGAGCAAAAAGTTGACGCCCTTAACGAAATGAAAATTCCAAAATAAATTGATATGGATTTTTTAATTCGTAAGCGTATAACAAGTTGTTAAATTATGCACCCGGGTGCAAAAAGGTGTGCAACTGATTTCCGATGCCAGAACTCGCTGTCTCTGCATTGGAAATGTGATCTTTTTATTCATAAAAACAAAACGATAGAACGCTCATCCCTGACAGGACAACAAAATGACCGATCATGTGATAACTGAAAGTCGTAAAACAGATAATGATAAGAAAATCAGATTAATAACCCTCGTCTCCACCATCGGCGGTTTGTGCTTTGGCTATGACACCGGGGTCATTTCCGGCGCACTGATTTTTATGAAAAACGACCTTGGCCTCAGCCCGTTGCAGGAAGGGCTGGTGACATCGTTCTTATTATTCGGCGCTGCAATCGGCTCCGTTGGTGGCGGCTGGCTGTCGGACCGGCAGGGCAGGCGGAAAAATATCCTTTGGGTGGCGATTATCTTTATCTTCGGCGCGCTCGGTACCGCCGTAGCGTGGGATATGTCGTCGATGATTATCGCCCGCTTTATCCTTGGCCTGGCGGTGGGCTGCGCGTCGGTGACGGTACCGATTTATATCTCCGAACTGGCGAGGCCCTCGCAGCGCGAACGGCTGGTCACGGTCAACGAGCTGATGATCGTCACCGGGCAGTTTCTCGCCTATTCGGTCAACGCCGCCATCGTCAATTTCTATCCCGATATGTCACACAACTGGCGCTTGATGCTGGCAATCCCGGCGCTGCCCGGCGCGCTGCTGTGGATCGGCATGCTGGTGATGCCGGAGTCTCCACGTTTCTTTGTGCGTAAGGGGCAAATCGACAAAGCGGTTGCGGTGTTGAAAACGATTCGCCGCCCGGAAGAAGTGGAGCAGGAGATCCGCGATATTCAGCAGGTGAGCCACGCTGGCGCTATCCATGGTCGGTTTATCGACGAGCTGAAAAAGAAATGGGTGCTACAGCTGATTTTAATTGGCCTGATGATTGTGCTGGCGACGCGGGTCACCGGGGTTAATACCATTATGTACTACGCCCCGACGGTGCTGAAATCCACCGGTCTCGGCGATGCGGCGGCGGTGACCGGCGCGGTGGCCAACGGCGTGGTTTCTATCCTCGCGACTCTATTAGGGATGCTGCTGATTGGCAGACACTCGCGGCGGAAAATGTTCTTCACCGGGCAGATAGGCGTCACGTTAAGCCTGGTGCTGATCGGCCTCTCTTTCAAACTCTTCTTCCATATGGAAACCGTTGATGGTGTAAGCGGCCTGCAGGCCAACTTTGCCGGCGCCAGCTACATCATTCTTGCCCTGATGCTGGTGTTCCTGACCTTTATGCAGGGGTGGATTGCCCCGGTGTTCTGGCTAATGCTCGCGGAAATTTACCCGCTGCGGATGCGCGGCCTGGGAATGGGCTTTGCGGTATTCGGGCTATGGATTTTTGACTTCATCATCCAGTCCGTGTTCCCGATTTTACTTAACAACTATGGCGGTGGAATGACCTTCGGTTTCTTCGCCGGTACCAACGTCATTATGTTGATTCTGCTGGTGAAATATCTTCCGGAAACCCGCGGATTAACCCTTGAGCAAATTGAACAAAAATTCAGATTCTGATTCAGAAATGTGGAGGAACATATGACAGTCAATATCGGTTTAATTGGTTTGGGCATGATTGGGCGCGACCATTTACAGCGTTTCCAGTCAGTTATTCAGAACGCCAGAGTCAGCGCTGTTTGCGATATTAATCACAACGTGACCGACTCCATTGCTCGTGAATATGGCGCGCAGGCTTATTACGATGCGGTGGAGATGATTCAATCAGACGACGTAGATGCCGTCTTTATTTGCTCAATCGGCCCGGTTCACAAAGAGCAAATATTGGCAGCGATTAAAGCGGGCAAGCCGGTATTTTGCGAAAAACCGCTGACCCCAACCGCTGATGAAGCGAGGGCGATTATTGATGCTGAAGTAGCGTGCGGCAAACGCATGTTGCAATTGGGGTTTATGCGTCGCTTCGACCCCGGGTACAACCAGCTTAAAGCCACTTTGGACGGTGGCGAACTAGGCGAAATTTTGTTGATTCATTGCGCCCACCGCAACGCCTCGGTCCCGGAAAACTACACCCTGGAAATGGCGATTAACGATTCCGCGACCCACGAAATAGACATTATTCGCTATCTGCTCGACGAAAATATCGTGTCGGTGCGCGTCGACAAACCCCGTAAGAAGACCCGCAGAGCCTGTGCGCACCTGCAGGATCCGCTGATCGTGATTTTTGAAACCGAATCCGGCGTGCGCATCGATGATGAACTGTTTGTGAACTGTGATTACGGCTACGACATCCGTTGTGAAGTGATCGGTGAAAACGCCATCAGCGCGCTGACCGAGCAGGCGCTCACCACCACTCGTTCAACGAAAGGCTACAGCCGGGCGATCCCGCAGACCTGCATGGAACGTTTCGCCACCGCCTACGATCGTGAAGTGCAGAACTTTGTTGATCGCGTTAATGAAGGCAGTGAAATGACCGGGCCATCTTCGTGGGATGGGTTTGTCGTGGCGATGGTGTGCGATGCCGGGCTGGCTTCGCTGAAGGATGGCGAGAAGCATGCTGTCTCTCTGCCGGAATGCCCGGCGCTGTATCGCTAACCCTTTAACGCACGGGAGAGGCGCATGTTAACCCTCAAACAAGAAGATATTTTTATTGGCTGCCGGGCGAATTCAAAGAAGAAGGCGCTGCACATTGCTGCGGATTCCCTGCAGGCTAGCGGCTACGTCAGCGACGGTTTTTTTGAATCGATGGTAGATCGCGAAAAGGCGCTCTCGACCTGGCTCGGGGCGGGCGTGGCGATGCCTCATTGCAGCAAAGAGGGCATTGATTTGGTGCGGCAAACTGGCTTCCAGCTGTTTCAGTTTCCGGATGGCGTGGGCTGGGGGGAAGGCAGAGTGGCTTTCCTGGTGGTCGCCGTGGCGGCAAAAAATAATGAACACATTGATGTTATCGCGGATCTGGCAGACCTGCTTGATGACGAAGTGAAAACGACGCTGCTCGCCAGCGCCGACAGCAAAGACGCGTTTATGCAGATCCTCGAAGGTCACTCATTTAAGAAGGATAGAATATGAAACTGGCACTCTGTACTGATGTTCTCGCCGACCTGGCTTTCCCTGAAATGCTCGACCGCGTGAAGCAGTATGGCATTAACGGCGTGGAGATGACCGCAGGCGGCTGGTCGCCTTGCCCGCATGTGAAAACCGAAGAGCTGCTGGCTTCCCCAGCGAAGCTCGCTGCGTTTTGCGGGGAACTGGAAAAACGCGGCATGGAAATCGTTGCCCTGAACTGTTCGGGTAATCCGCTGGCACCCGGCGCGCTGGGCGAAAAGCATACCGCCAGCAGCTACCGCACAGTTGAGCTGGCGGCGAAGCTCGGCGTGAAAAAAATCGTCATGATGAGCGGTCTGCCCGGCGGCGGCCCGGACGACAAAATCCCTAACTGGATAACCTCAACGGTTTCCTGGCCCGACTATATGCCAGGGGTGATTGATTACCAGTGGAACGAGGTGGCGATACCGTGGTGGCAGGCTTTTGCCCGCCATGCGGCTGAACACGGGATCGAACAGATTGCCCTCGAAGAGTTCCCCAGCCAGCTGGTGTACAACCCGAGCACGTTGCTGCGCCTGCGCGATGCGGTGGGTGACATCATCGGCATGAACCTCGACCCGTCGCACCTGATTGCCATGGGGGCTGAGCCCATTGCCGCTGCCCGGAAGCTGGAAGGAGTGATTTATCACGTTCACGGTAAAGATGCGCGTATTGAGCGCGGGCTGGCGGACGTTGACGGTCTACTGGAGTATCAACCGGTGACTGAAACCAAAACCCGGACCTGGAACTACGTGGCGGTTGGCTGCGGACAGGATTTGAAGTGGTGGAAAGAGTTCTTCTCAGTGCTGCGCATGACCGGTTACAACGGTTATGTATCACTGGAGATGGAGGACCTGACGATGAGCGTTGAAGCGGGGCTACGGACGTCGATTGATGCTCTTAACGCAACCTTAAGTCAGTGATAACGGGCCGCGTTCTTCCACCGGGGGGCGGGAGAACGCGGTACGTTTTTTGTTGAGCGGATTCTATCTTGCTGTATTTTACGTTCTATTGGATGTTAATCATCAGGAACGTTAAAACCGAGAATGAGCGCCTCTAAACGACAAAAAGCGACCGCCAGCGATGTTGCGTTACTGGCGGGCGTCTCAAAGTGGACCGTTTCCCGGGCGTTTACCCCCGGGGCATCTATCCAGGCGAAAACACGAGAAGATGTCATGAAGGCCGCCAATACCCTGGGGTATCGGCCTAATTTGCTGGCGCGCAGCCTGACGCAAAAGCAAACCCACATCATCGGCGTGGCGGTAGACGAACTGCGCAATCCCAATATGGTGCTGTTGCTCAATGAAGTGACTCGCCAGCTACAAAATCGCGGCTATATGGCATTGGTAATTAACGTCGCCGATCAGGAAAGCAACCGCACGGCGATGGCGCTGGCTTACCAGCTCCAGGTCGACGGCATTCTGTTTATGGCAACGGTACTGACGCCGGAGCTTATTGCGATCGCCACTGAAATTCACCGGGTACCGCTGGTGCAGATTGGTCGTAATACCGAGAATCCGGAAATCCAGGTGGTGAATATCGACGGCTGGCTTGCTGGCAAGCAGATCGCTGAACTGCTGCTGGGGCAGGGGTATCGTACATTTGGTTATATGAAAGGGCCTGACACCCCGTCGCATCATTTACTGCGAATGGAAGGGTATCAGGTGGCGCTGGAGAAGGGCGGTTGTCAGCTTGATACGTTGCTGGTTGCCGGGCAGTATCTGCGCACCCGGGGATATGCTGCGATGAGCGACTATCTTGACGCTACGCCTGAAGCCGAGCGAGTCGATGCTCTGTTCTGCGAAAACGATATTCTGGCCATTGGCGCGCTGCAGGCGCTGCGCGAGCGCGATTTAACCATGAGTATTGTCGGTTTCGATAATATCGACGAAGCGGCAGCGCCGGAGTGGCAGCTGACCACTTACGATCAACGGCGCGAGCGGCTGGTTGAAGAGGCACTGAATCGACTGATCGACGCAACTGAAGGCTTGCCAGCGGCGTGGCGCACCGGGGAACTGATCGTGCGCCAGTCTCATCGCCACCAGGGCTAAAGCTCGCCGGTCATATACTGTGCGACGCCGCGGCCAAAACTCCAGTCGCCTTTGTGGTTGCTTATCACCGAGATCATCAGGTCATCGCCGCTCAGCCCGCAGTGCTCCTGCAATTGAGCTTGCAGAGTGGCATAGAAAAGCTGCTTCTGCTGTTCGCTGCGCGGGCTGGTATAAACTCTCACCACGACCACCTCTTTGCTGCGCGTTAGTTCCAGTCCGGTATCTTCAATCACCATATGGTGAGCTTTGTTTTCGTGAACAATCTGGTAACGGTCGCGCTCAGGCACGTTGAATGCCTGCACCACGGCGCGGTGAGCCGCATCCAGCAGGGTTTTGATCTCGCTTTCACTACGGCCTTCAATAATATCAAACGTCAGTAACGGCATGGCAGGTGGTCCTTATTGTTGGATTAACGAGCGATGAATGTGATGCTAACCCATGCTGATGCGGGCAAAAACCGCTATATTTGAACTCATTGTTTTCCTACATGAACAATCGGCATGAACGAGATCCGCCCGGAAATTTACTGGACTCACCTGTACTGGCTAACGGTACTGGAGGAGCAAAAAAGCTACACCCGCGCGGCTGAAAAGCTGGCGGTGAGTAAGTCTGCCATCAGCCAGAAGATCAGCGAACTGGAGCGGGTGACCGGCAAGGCGCTGGTGCACCGAACCACTCGCAGCGTCACGTTAAGCGAAGATGGGTTGCGGCTGGTGGCGGAGCTTAACGAGCCTTTTGGGCAGATCCGCGAGATCTTCACCGGCACCTGCGATGATGAAGGCGGGCCACTGCGCGGAACGCTGCGGCTAACCGCACCGGTGGCCTTTTCGCGCCAGCAGCTGGTCCCGGCTATCACGCCCTTTTTGCACCAGCATCCACAGCTTCATCTTCAACTGGAAGTCACCGACCGGCTGGTGTCGCTGGCTAGCGAAGGATTCGATCTTGCCATTCGCCACTGCCGTCGCGAACTGTTGCCACAGACCCATGTGGCCTGGCCACTCTGTCGGACGGCAACCCTGGTTGTTGCCTCGGCGGATTATATTCGCCGCTTTGGTCGCCCCGACTCGCCAGACGCGCTGCGTCAGCATCACTGCCTGACCTATCCGCGTGGGCCGCAAAGTCCGCACTGGACCTTCGAATGCGGCAATGAACGAGTCAGCGTGAAAGTGCAGGGGCCGTTTTCGACCAACAACAGTGAATCCCTACGCGATGCGGTGCTGGCTGGGCTGGGAATTGCATTACTGCCGGATTTTAGCGCCAGAGAGGCGATTGGCCGTGGGTTGGTACAGGAACTGTTGCCGGGCTGGCAGCCGGTGGATGTGTTTGCGGAAAATCTTTACGTCATTCGCCCCTACACGCCGCGGGTATCGCGGGCGGTAGAGACCTTTAGCCGCTATCTGAAGACCACTTTTAGCTGATGTTTTGCAGCACTTGCACCAGCGCCTCGCGAAAGCGGGGGAGTAAATCAGCTTCTTCAGGGATAAGCTCCGCCAGGGCCACGGTTTTATCGGTGCGGTAGATTCGACCGCTGCCCAGATGCGCTTCAAAGGCATTCGCCGCCTGATGCGCTGCATGGAGATCGGCGTCCAGCAATATCACCGCGTGGGCGAGGACCACATGGCCTTTGCCCCCAGCCATTGGTCGCCAATACTGAGCCGTACCGGCGATTTTACGCACCTGCTCGCCTTCACCGCAGGCCAGATTGTAGCGACCATCGCAAAACGAACCGCTCACCGCCTGGAAATGGCTGGCGATGTTAAAAGTTGCCAGCGTGCGCTGAAGCAGGCCGCAGAGGAATAGATAAATCGGCTCTGCCGCGTCGCCCAGCGGTTGGTAAACCGGCCAGGCGAGGCTGAGATTGATAATCCCCGGCCCCTGCGGCACCAGCCCGCCGCCGGAGCGGCGTAGCCAGACTGGCCAACCCTGGCGGGCAAACTGCTCACTTACCGCCGCCAGTTCCGTGAACTTTCGGTAGCTTCCGGGGACCACAAACCCCTGCGGAGCCTGCCATAGCTGGGCGACGGCTTCACCGTTAATAGCCCGATCAAACAGCGGCTGCTCCGCCAGCGTCGGGTCGGAGCAATATTGAATCGGCAGAAACTGGTGATTAAAACGCGTCGGCCAGCATGCCTCGCCGCGAGAGTCTTGAGTCATTTTGTCTCCTTAAAGACTATTCTGCGTGGCGACTGGGCTTCATCAACATCGCCGTCAGGGCGGAGAGCAGGCAGCCTGCGGTCAAATAGATAGCGACGCTGTGCCATGAACCACCTGAGAAGGTAACCAGCGCGGCGGCGATAAACGGTGTAAAGCCGCCGCCAACCACGCTGGCGACCTGATATCCCACCCCGGCCCCGCTATAGCGGTAGCTGGCGCCAAACATCTCGGTAAACATCGGCTGCTGGACGCAAACCACCATATCGTGGGCGATGTTCGCCAGCATCAGCGCGAAGAACAGGACCCAGAAATAGGACTGGCTTTCGAGCGCCATAAAAAATGGGAAACCGCTAAGCGTACCGATCAGCGCCCCGGTGATGTACACCCGACGTCGCCCGAAGCGATCCGCCAGCCATGCGAAGCAGGGAATGGTCAGGCAGCTGATGGCACCGACTAACAGGCCGATATTAAGGAACAGTTCGCGAGGCAGGCCGAGATTCTGCGTGGAGTAGTTCAGTGCGAAGGCGGTGACGATGTACATCGTCAGCAGTTCGCACAGGCGCAGACCGATGATCATTAAAAAAGCGCCCGGATGGCGGAGCAGAGCTTCTACCACCGGCAGACGCTTTTTCTTCGGTTGGCTCTGCTGATCACGCTGCTGCTGTTCGAATTCAGCCGATTCTGCCATGCCGTTACGGATCCACAGTGCCGCCAGCACCAGCACCACGCTAAACAAGAACGGCAGACGCCAGCCCCAGCTCAGGAACTGTTCATCAGTAGTGCAAGAGCTTATCAGCGAGACCAGGCCGGTAGAGAGCAGCAGGCCGACGCCGTAGCCCACCTGCACGCCGCTGCTGTAGAACGCTTTTTTATTTTTTGGCGCACTTTCTACCGCCAGCAGCGCCGCGCCGCCCCATTCACCGCCTACCGCAAAACCCTGCACGGCACGCAGTAGAACCAGCAGAGCTGGTGCCCACCAGCCAATCTGATTGAACGAAGGCAGCAGGCCGATGCAGGCGGTCGCGATCCCCATCATCCAGACGGTCATCATCAGCATACGCTTGCGCCCAAGGCGATCGCCGAAGTGGCCGAAGATAATTCCGCCGAGCGGGCGGAAGAGGAAGCCTACGCCGAAAGTGGCGAAGGCGGCCAGGGTGCCCATCGCCGGGCTTACCTGCGGAAAGAACTCCCGGTTAAAAACCAGCGCGGCGGTAATGCCATAGAGGAGAAAATCGTACCAGTCGACCACGGCCCCGGCGAAGCTGCCCCAGGCCGCCCTGCGGGCGCGATTGAGTGAGGTTGCCTCCTTGCCGGGGCGATTAGAAATGAGCGTTGAGTCCATACCTGTCCTGTCTGTTGCTGAATTTATAATTTTTGGAATGAGACGCTTTCCTGATTAGCGTTCTATTGAGACTACCGCGCTGATGGAAAAGAGAAAAGATTTTTACCTGGGCTTTGTCCTGAAAGGCATATAGCGTCTGGACAGAGGAAAGGACAACGGTCTTCCTGGCCGCTCAGAATGTGAGCTTCAGAGTTGGCTTATTGTCTTTAATTTATTTTTTAGTCTCGATGGGGACATCTTTTAAGAATTCACGCAAATGGTTTACAATTAACATGTCTCCAATTTCGGAATGGTGAGTTAAATGCGTTTATTTTTTGCAGCTTTATTTTGTGTCATGGTTTTGCCTTCCGCTTTTGCAGAAAAACTGCCGATGCCTGTGGGGAAACCCGTTTTAACTATTTCCGGACTGATTGGGAATACGAATGAAGGCGATACGGCCGTTTTTGATGTCGCAGCATTAGAAAAACTGGGCATGGAAACGACAGTGACCACGACACCATGGTATTCCGGGAAAGTCCGCTTTGACGGGGTTTCCCTTAGTAAACTCATGGATTTAGTCGGTGCTAAAGGAAAGTCCGCCAGGGTGCTGGCGCTAAATGATTATACCACCATCGTTCCGCTTGATGATTTTCAAAAATTCCCTGTTATTTTGGCTTTAAAAATGAATGGCGAATATATGCGCATTCGCGATAAAGGGCCTTTATTTATTGTTTACCCCTATGACAGCAGCCCGGAATTGCAGAATCAAATCTATTATTCCCGTTCAGCATGGCAGGTTTCGAAGATTATAATTGAGTAAGGGTTTGATCTTGAATCGAATACTCACTGCCATTATTTTGTCGCTTTTCATTGTTACCGGATACATTACCTATCTGGTACATGAGCGACAAAGTGAGCTGCAAAAATTAACGCGTTACACCGATTCGTGGTCAGTCTCACAAATAGTCTCCGAGTACATGCGCCTTGAAGCGCGGCTGAGTGCTATGGGGATGGGCGTTGAGGGGAGCGATCACGATGAGGTGCGCCTGCGTCTGGAAATTATGATGAGCCAGATTGCGCTGCTACAGCAGGGCGATCTGGGAAAGTTTATTGGTAAAGATGCGCAGCGTAAGGCGACGGTTGCCCGCCTGGTACGTATCCTGAATCAGTTGGATAAGCAACTGGATACCATGACGACTGCGCAGTTAAAACCGCTACTGCGCGAAATGAGCACGCTGGACGGACCTATGACTTCAATAGCGTCAACCTCGCTTGCTCAGGACATCAATATTGTTAATCTGACCCACGATAAAATACAGAACCTGTATTATATCTATTCGGCCATTTCTATCCTGTTGATTACCCTCTGTATCACGTTGGGTCTGCTGATGCTGCGGCAAAATAATACGCTGCGCCGTGCTCATGTGCGGATGAAATTACTGGCCAACGATCTGCAGACATCAAAAGAGAAACTGCAGGTGCAGAACCGTCGGCTGCAGTACGACGCCTATCATGATTCGCTGACCGGTATGCCCAACCGACTCTCTTTCTGGCAACGGCTGCAGGAGATAGTTAACCAGGTCCGCCCCTATAACGGCTCGGCGGTGGTGATGCTGTTCGATCTCGACAATTTTAAGGATGTGAATGATACCCAGGGCCACGATGCCGGGGATAAGCTACTGCAGGATTTAGCCAGCCGTCTCTCCTTTTTTCGCAAAACGTCAGAGACGCTGTATCGGTTGGGGGGCGATGAGTTTGCGCTTGTTTCGCACGATTTAAGCGAGGAGATGGCGCTGGAGCGGGCGAATGTCATTCGCGAAAAAATCAGTCAGCCGTATCAGATTTATGATTCGTTGATCCATATCGGCGCTTGCATCGGGATTGTTATTTCTGATGGCGAGAGCCGTACCGATTATTTATACAAGTGTGCCGATCTGGCGCTGTACGAAGCGAAAAAAGAGGGGGCCGGCAAAGTACAGATATTCCGTCCCGATATGCTTGAGCGTTTGCAGGAGAATAAATCCTTTGAAGACGATCTGCTGCAGGCGCTGGATAAAGGTGAGTTCAGGGTTTACTACCAGCCTATTGCCGATACTATTAACGGTGAAATCTACGGTTATGAAGCGCTGGTCCGTTGGTTTCATCCGCTGCGCGGTAGCGTACCTCCGAGCGAATTTATCCCGGTTGCCGAGAAAATCGGCCTGATTAACCCGCTGGGCGAGTGGGTCCTCAGAACCGCCTGCCGGGAGGCCGCCAGCTGGTCATCGCCGCTCAAGGTGTCGGTTAACGTTTCGCCCATTCAGCTTATTAACAGTCCGCTGACCGATACCGTCATTTCGATACTGAAAAGTACCGGGCTCGATCCGCACCGCCTCGATCTGGAGATTACCGAGTCGGATGTATTTAACGAAAACACCCGTTCCTTAGAGATCCTCAGCCAACTGCGCGAACTGGGCGTTCAAATTTCTATTGATGATTTTGGTACCGGGTATTCATCGCTATCGCGCTTGAGTTATTTCCCTTTTGATAAGATAAAAATCGATCGTTCATTTGTGATTAATATTCCGGGTCAGAAAGATGATCTCGATATCGTCCGCTTGATCATCAGCATGGGTAAAAGCTTGCATATGCGCATCGTTGCCGAAGGTGTTGAAACAGAAGAGCAGCTGAAGTCGTTGCAGAAATTAGGATGCGATCTGGTGCAGGGGTATTTGATCGGTAAGCCTGGGCCGCTTAATCTCGCAGATAATAAATAACACGTTTTCTTTTATACGGACGATTTTAGTCTATCTGAAATCTTCCGTATTTATATTTTGGTTTACGTAATCCCTAATGGGTATAAATAGAGGTAGGAAAAACTATCGGCAAAAAATAATACCCTCAGTGATTAAAAGGGGTATATGATATGCAACATATTTTCCCATTTCCGACCGTATTTATGGTGCGTAAAGAGAGGCAGAATCATGCAGCGAATCATTATCCCGACCCACTATGTCCAGACCCGCAGTACGCCGCTGTGGACCAAAGAGACAGCTCCGGCATCAATCTGGAAACGACATCTTGATGCCGGGACCCGGCAGGGCGTCTATCCGCGTCTGTCGGTCATGAGAGGGGCGATACGCTATCTGGGATTTGCTGATGAGACCAGCCCTGATCCTGTTGAAACGTTAACTATTGCCGAAGGTGAATTTGGCGTTTTTCCTCCGGAGAAATGGCACTGCATTGAAGCATTAACTGAAGATACCGTTTTTAATGTCGATTTTTATGTCGATCCTAAAATTCTGATTGAGGGCTAAGGAAGATGATGAACAGTGAAAATCTGGGTTACTCGTTAGCGGTGATTAACGGCAACAATAAAGATAAAAAAGAGAAAGTCTATCTTAAGCCGATGGCCCTTTATGTCCCTGATATCGCCGTACAGGCCGTATCTGAGCTTATTTCTACTCTGTCCGCGGATAATGCCGGAGGAAAAGGGTTTATATTGACGGTCACCAACAATAATAATGGTGTATCGGTAGACAATGAATTCGCTACCCTGTCTGAGTTGCAGGATCCGACCATCGCCGCAGATGCGGTTAAAGACCTGATCAACATCGTGCGCGGCTACGAGTCTGATGAAGAGACCAACGTCTGCGGCTGGTAGTGGGTTTGTTAAAGCAGAACCGTCAGCTGCCGTCGATGGTCAGCTGACGATGAACTGCCTGTGGCGTACGACGGCGAATCCAACTGATGATCAGGCAAGTCCAAAGTTTTTTCTGACAGCACCACTGCTATTGGAAAGATAACTAGTCCGCCAGTATAAACTGGATTTCGATTTGATTATCTTTGGCTGAAGGTCCATTCCAGAAGTGATAAACCTCCCGACTTTCATTGGTCAGCATAATTTTTCCCGCAACAATATCTTTCAGCAGCGGCGCATATCCTTGGGTGAACAGCGAACGTAAAGGGCCAGTGTAACAAGAGGAGACACAAGAAACTTTATTCAGTTTTTTAACCGACACCGCGCCGGCAGCCTGAGCTCGCTCATCAACGATTAAGCAAAAATCAATTTTATATTTTGTTTTACCATTTTTAGGCAAGTTGTAAGAGATGAAAATCCATTTATTATCTACTTTAATATTCTGTTTTTTTAATTC
Organism: Klebsiella sp. RHBSTW-00484; assembly: GCF_013705725.1. Taxonomy (NCBI): domain Bacteria; kingdom Pseudomonadati; phylum Pseudomonadota; class Gammaproteobacteria; order Enterobacterales; family Enterobacteriaceae; genus Klebsiella; species Klebsiella sp. RHBSTW-00484. The sequence continues at coordinate 2,288,637 of NZ_CP055481.1, forward strand.
TGATTCTATTGTTTTTTGTGCATCGATAGAACATTTGGCGATTTCGGGAATACACAACATATTGCTGACGTAAGCAACATACAGTTCATCTTGAACCTTAATTTGCATTTTTAACTCCTGAAAAAGATATGAGTGCTTTCTCATGGTTCTGGCTTCAGGAGTACTTTATCAAAAGCGAAGGGTAGTTCAATTAAATTTTTAAAATATATTTTAATTAACTGAAGTTGTATTTTTATTGGAAATGCTAAGAATGAATAGCATGCTTTACCTGAACGTTAGGTGCATCGTCGAACCGACCTTCCATACCATGCGAAAGCTGCAAAATCAGCTCAGCCACGTTATCTTTTTCCACCGGCGGCGAGAGGTAATATCCCTGAAAGCGATCGATTCCCAGCGCTTGCAATCGGTTGAATTTTTCCTGGCTGTCTACGCCTTCGGCAATGCAGCGGCTACCGGTGAGCTGGCAATAATAGACCAGGCTTTGAATCAGGGCGAGGGCGTGCAGGTCGCACTGCATATCGTTCACAATACTCATATCCAGCTTATATGCGTCGAATATGACCGTGCGCACCGGAAACATCACGCTGGTTTGTGAAAAGCAGTCATCTAGTACGATGCGAAAACCGCGTTTGCGCAGCCGGGCGATATTTTCAGCTATTTTTCCATGATGATTCGGATCTATGGTTTCGGCAAATTCCAGCACCAGTCGGTCAGACATTCGGGGATGACGTAGCTGCTGGCGCGCCGTTTCCATCATTCGGATCAGGTTTTCATTGTTGGCGATAGCGGCGGGAATATTCACCGAGAAATAACACTCGCCAGGATGCTGATTAATATTCTGTACCGCCTCCTGGAGCACAAATGCGGTCAGTACCAGCCAGGCGTACTCAGAATGTACCTGCGGCAAAAAATCGCCAGCCAGCAGTACGTCGCCATTTCGACGCCAGCGGGAAAGGATCTCTATTCCCCGAACCTGCAGATGCTCATCGGTGATGGGCTGGAAAACCGGGAAAATTTGCCGACTGTAAATAGCATGCACAAACTCGCGCTCAAAAGTGGACAGCGCGTTGAGGGCCTTATTTGTCGTTCCTTTGAGCTGACCGCCGGGAAAACAAGCGGCCAGCTGAGGGTGGTGTTCCACCATCTTTTTCAGTCCTGCAGTTCTTTGGTTGTAGAGGGTTTTGTGGCTGATGCCGCGGCGTTTTGCCTGGACGATAGCGCTATATCCGCTGAATAAACCGAGAATGGCGTTGAGCTCCGGCCTGGTTAGCCCGCCGGGGCGTTTTCCGCGAACTTGTGCCTCTTCGTCTGATAATTGCTCAAGTAAAGGATAGCTTTCCAGAACGTGATCCTGAAGCAGTGCTGACAGGCAGGAAACGGGGAGATCGGAGGCGGCGGCGCGCACTTCAGAAAGCAGACGCCGGTCTGCAACCTGATGCAACAGCGTGTGCCACAGCCAGTTCGCCGGGCTGCGGCTGAGAAGCAGCATCGGCAGCGGCACGTTGGAGTGCTCCAGCAGGTCTGCGGCTTGTCGTAGTGTGCTAAGGAGCTTGCCTGGCGCGTCGGGCAAAAATACTACGATACGGTGAACGTGGGTGTTGACGGGTATCACCGGGGTATCCGAGGGCAGCACCACGGGCGACATCCCGCCTTCAATCATCATAGCGACTAGCCCCGCGGCGGCCAGCGAGCAGGGAGACAAGATATAATCCACCCCCGACTCGCTGCTCGGTATGCGCGAATTATTCGTAAACAAAAGTCACCCCGATAATTGACTGCACGTTGCCCGCCGTCACTTGTCCGCTGGTGCGCGCGTAGTTAGCGGTTAAGCCCAGGCTCACCGCCGAAGCACTCACGTTGCCTAAGGACACCGTACTGTTGGCAGGAACTGCGCTACCGTTACGCGTTAGCTGAACGCCAATCCCGAGGGCCGGAGAGGCCGATGCGGTATTCGTGAATATTGAGTTGCCAGCATCTTCCGTGGTCCCGGAGAGGTAATAGCCCAGATTCTGGCTTTGCGCGCAGTAAACCGTCAGCGGTATTGCCGCTGAAGCTGGATATTCCGGCAGCGTCACCGTCACGTCGCGAGCAGAAACGTCGCAGCCGCCAGTTGGAACCACCACATCGTTGTTAGCGTAAATGTTCCATACGAACTGAAAGTCATCGCTGTCCTTGTTGTTGGTCTGGCGCAGGATCAGCACGGCGATTAATGACCCGGCGGAAATCGCTACCCCGCCAGCAGTGCTGATGGGCGTCAGATAGAGCAGGGTAGGCCAGGGTTTATCGATACTTGAGTTGTATACCACCCGCGCGGTTTCGCTGGTGGTTGGAAACGGGTAGCTGGTACCGTTGTACCTGACGGTGCCGGAAAAGCTCGACAGTACGCCGCCGTAGGCGGAACCGCGTTGTAGTGTCACGTAGTCAGTTATCGTTTCCGGGAAGTCGTTATGACAAAAAATCTGCGTTGATAAGTCAACGACCAGGTTCTGCCCGACGCTGACCGCCGGGGCGAGGTTCACGTAAACGTTCGCCGTACCGCCGCCGATGGGGATCGTGGCTCCGCCAGCAGTTCTGCAGGCGAAGGACCAGGCGTTGAGCGACCAACCTGCCAACAGCAGCGTCATCAACAGGGTTATCATCTTTCTCATTAACATATTCTCCTGAATCAGGCGTAGGTGTAGGTGACGCTAATCACTGCCTGAATGGTTCCCTGGGTAGCTCCGCCGTTGACTGACAGTGCGCGAACCTGCAATGGGAAGCTGGCGGATTGGGTCGCATCATCCACCTGAACCCCTTTTGTCGCGCCGGTGTTCAGGGTGACGCCGCCGTCATCTTGCAGCTCGAGCTGGATATTTCCTGCGGTGCCCTGGTTTTTGTAGTATCCAGTAGCATCCGCTGTGCCGCTGAAGCTGGCGGTGACTCGTGAGGTGCCAACAGGGCAGTTACTCAGGTTGAGCGCCACGCTGTGCCAGGGCGAAGAGGAGCCAGCCGAGACCAGGCTAAAGGTGTAAAGATCGCCAAGATCGACGGTGGCGTTGACGGTGGACACCGTACAGGGTTTAGCCACCACTTTGCCGTTAACGGTAATGGTCACGTCGGCGGCCTGTAGCGTAGGGGAGGTCGCTGCCAGCATCGCGGCCAGAAGCCACCCGGTGTGGGTAAATTTCATCAGCGCCTCCGGTTACTGAAATTCGAGAGTGAATGTTGCGGTTGCATTTACGTGTCCGGCGGTCACCGGTACCTGAGTGGCCATCAGCCGGGCATAAAAGTTCAGTGTATTGGTCTGACCGGGGCTCAGCGTGGTCCATGGGATCGTGACTGACGTGGCGTTAAGCGGTAGCATCGTCTGCTGCGCATCAAGGATTTGCACGCCCATGCCCGCTGCGGCCGTCGCCCCGCCGTCGAGTTTTAGCAAGTCGGTATTGATGCTATCGGCAATACCAACAAAACCGATTTTCACCGCCGTGACCGAGCTGCCGCAGGGCGACAGTACGATGCGAAAGGGCACCAAAGGCGTGGTGGCCCCGACCGCATGGAACTGTTTTGCGGCGTTATCCAGCAGGTCGACGGTAAAATCTTTGGATTCGCCCGCGACGGCGCAGGCGTTATCGCGAACGTAACCGCTGATGGTGATGGTGCTGTCCGCCGCCGTGGCGTTGGCAACCACCAGCGACAGAACGGCGCACAGCAGATAAACGGATTTTCTCATCATCATGGTTTCCTTAGCGGCACTCGGCTGATAGCTGGCTCAGCATCTGGTTCTGGCTTTCCGGCGACAGGTTATAGTCGGCTTCGCAGCTGGCGTTCGGGCCTTCACCCCATTTCGCCTGCACTTTGCCGACCAGCGGCATCCCGCTCAGATAAACCTGGCCGTTATCGGCGACGATGCTGCTGCCCTGTTTGCTGTCCGAGGTGACCAGCGCGCCGAAGGGGACCGGTTTGCCGTTATAGATAAGCGACATCAGTAGCTTGAGCCCGACGTGAGCTTTAAATTCAGCGCGGACAATCGCCCCGTGGGTCGGGACCACGCTGGCCACCGCATCGTCCAGATCGACGTTATCGGCGAGGCTGTTGGTATTCAGCGCTACCCGGTTTTCCCGGTATTCGGTGGCGTAAGGCAGCACGGCGTAACCGCGCCAGTCGGTCTGAACTCCGGTCTGGTTTTCCACTTTCACATTGTCGGCACCAGGAGCCTTAATCAGCACCACGGTGTCGTTCATGGGTTGGCTCAGGGTGACGCCATCGGCGTGGGCCAGTACGCCGCCGCTCAGACCGTAATAAAGCTGCTTGATGCCGTCGCTGCGGCTATAGCCGATGTTGGCGTTGCCGTAGCCGCCGCGGTAGTTCAGCGCGGTGTAACCGGTCGCGCCGCTGTTGCCTTCGCCGCCGCCCGCGTAGCCGGTCTGCACGCTGTAGCTCAGGTTGTTATCTTCCAGCAGCGTGCCGTACAGGCCTGCGAGGCTGGTGGTTCGACCATTCAGATCGTTAGACATACTGTAGCTGGCGCTGGCGTGTCGCCAGGCGGATTTGCTGTCCGAGCGCATCCAGTGGCTGAACGGAATATTGACGTTGACCGCCAGCATCTGATCGCGCCCCTGCTGCCAGGCGTTTTTGGTCAGGCTGTAGCTCAGCGTCCAGTTAATATCGTCGACGGCGGCGTTCAGTCCGGCCTGTAGCTGCTGATCGGCCTTGCCGGTGCCCCAGTAGGTTTGATGGCTACCGCTCAGATAGAGGGTGGCGGTACGACCCAATTGCTGGGTGACGCTGAGCTGTACCTTGCCGCGCTTGTTGTAAGCGAGGTTGTAGTAGTCGGTGAACTTCGGCTTCACTTCAACCACACCATCCTGCGTTTCGACGTTGTAGCCGCTCATCCGGCTGTAAGTGGTGTCGGCGAAGCTGAAATAGCCGCGCGTGGAGTAGCGATACCCCACCAGCTGGATATTAGTGCCGGTATCCGTGAGCGATTTGTTATACAGAAAGCGTATCGACTGCCCCTGATGATCGCTGTCATCGGGCAGGGTGGCGTTGGCCTGGGTGATATCCAGCGACAGGGCGCCCAGTTCTCCCATGTTTTTCCCCACGCCGAGGTTAAAGGCGCGATAGCGGTCCGCCAGTTGGGTGCCGCCGTACAGCGTCCAGCCAGCCGGAAGCCCGTGAAGTAGGGTGCCCTGGAAGAATTTCGGTTTTTCCTGCTGGGTGCTGCCGCTGCGGTATTCACCGGTAGTGACGGCATAGCGGGTATGGCCTTCGCGCTGGAGCACCGGGACCGACGAGTAGGGGACACTGATGACCTGGCTGCTGCCGTCGGCCTCTTTGATGGTCACCTGCAGATCGCCGCCGCTACCTGCGGCATAGAGATCGTTAATAGTGAACGGACCAGGCGGTACCGTACTTTGGTAGATCTCATAGCCGTTCTGCTTCACCGAGACCTGGGCCGTGCCGCGGGCAATCCCGTGGATTACCGGGGCAAAGCCCTTCTGGCTATCCGGCAGCATGTTATCGTCGGACGCCAACTGCACGCCGCGGAAGTTAATGCCATCGAAGACATCACCGTTGGTATAGCTGTCGCCAAGCGTCAGGCGCGAGCGCAGCAGCGTGATGTCACGCTCCAGCCAGGTGTTGACGTGCTGCCATTTGTTTTCACTGATCGACGAACTACCGCTGCTGCTGTAGCTCCAGGTGGTGTTATCACGCAAGCGCCAGGCGCCCAGATTCAGGCCGCTTTGCAGGTTCAGGTAGGCGTAGTTGCTGCTGCCGCCCACGTCGTTGTGGACGTTGTTGCCGGTGAAGTTGTAGTTCAGCAACCCGGCGTTAATCCCGTGGTCCCAGAGCTCAGGCGGAATGTAGCCGCGGGCGCGGTTGCCCATAAATGCCTGGGGAACGGTTATCCAGAGCCGCTGCTGTCCGGCATCAAAGCGGGTAGTGGCATCTTTTATCATCTCGGTCAACGGCACGCAGGCGTCCGCTGCCAGTACGTCGATTCCGGCAATGGTCAATGTATTGACGCCCATGCTGGCAAGTTGCCCACGCGTCAGGCAGGGGGCCAGTTCGTGGCTTTTTTCGTCGACATTAAAGGTGACATCGCGGGTGGTCATATACCCGTCATTCAGATAGATATCTGCGCGATAGGTACCTGGCGGCAACTCCTGGCCTTTTTCAAAACTGGAAAGATCCGCTACGGCCGCGGGATCGTCCGCCAGAAAACGCGGGTTAAAATAGAGTTCCGCCTGTGCATAAAAGGCTGGTGAGGCGAGTAAAAAGGCAAGAGGGATCTGCGCGAATATGCGCGCAGATCCTGGAGCAATGCGCCGGGTATCCAAACAGTCGAGTCCATATTTCAGATGTGACATAGTCCCTCCGGTCCAAAGTCGCCCGGCAATCGGTATATTTTTAGTTCAGGGGGGAGAGCGCGGCTCCCCGTTCAGTTACTGCATAGCGCCTTTCATACGCGGAGTCAGGGCGCCGTAGTCGTTGATCGTCCGCCAGGTAATTTCGCTACCTGCATCGGAGGGTAACTGGACGGTGGTTTCGCCCATCGGCGGGACCAGCGCATTTTTCAGAATGCGGGTTCCGGCATTGAGCTCGGTAACCGTCTGAAAATAAGGCGTCGGATTAATCAGCGTGAGCGAGCCCGCGCTGCGACGAAACTTCAGCTTTTCCGGAGCCTGATCCGGCGGCAGCGCCAGCTTTGCCGGGCGATAATAGAGCTTGATGCGGCTGATAATCGCCAGCTGCAGGGTGTTGTCGCTGAGTTTCGATTTGTCCATCGACGGGATCGCTTTGACGTTCATCCAGAACAGGGTTTCCCGGTCCTGTGGCAGCTGGTTATTGGTGGCATCAAGGATGCGCAGGGTGTTCTCTTTTTTCCCCTGCATGGCAAACAGCGGCGGAGTGATAACAAAACGTCCGTCTTTCACGCCATCGGCATTTTCTACCCAGGACTGGATCAGATAGGTGTTCTCGTCGTTATTGGTCACTGCCAACTGAACTTGCTTCTGCCCGGACGGATAAATGACGCGAGTTGCACCCAGCGCGACCCCAGCTTGCGCCTGCGCGGCGAAACCAGTGGTGGCGATCAGTAAAAGTCCTGCCAGTAAACCGCGCATCCCGCGCATAGTACCCAGTGTATTTTTCATGCTTACCTCTTTCTTACTCACTGTTATTTCCTGTTACCGGTACTGATTACTGGTAGGTCAGGGAGAACCAGGCCTGAGCATTTGCTGCTCCTCCGGTGACCTGATTCCCGGTGGAACGATATTTGGCGACAAAATGCAGGGTAGTAGGACCCGTGTGCAGTTGTGTCCATGATGCTGGTGGCGCATTGAGTGGGATCAGATTGCCTGTTTTATCAAACAGGGCCACGCCAATGCCGGTGGCGATCCCCGGTCCTTCGCCCACCGAGAGCACGTCCGGGTTTTTACCGTCCGCGACGCCGTGAAATGCCACGCCAACGTGCTGGCTCACGGCGGTACTGCACTCCTGCAGGTGAATATCGAAGGGGACGGGATTGGTATCCTCGCCCGCAGAATGAAACCGATTGCTGCTGATTTGCCCCATCTTGACCGTCATCTGCCGATCGCCCGCTTCAACGCGGCATGACTCGGCAATGACAAGCCCCTGGAAACGCATGCCTCCACCGGGCAGCATGATGTCCCATTGGTTACCGGCCAGCGCCAGCGGTGGGAGCAAAAATATCAACAGACCTGACTTCATCCTTTGCATCGTTATCACCCCAGTCTTAATTCGGATAACGGGCCATCCTGGCCCGATGTGCTTCCCTGCCTGATGAAGAAATTACTCGTACTGCACTTTAAAGGTGGCGTCAGCGTTAGCAGTACCCGCTGTGGCTGCACCTGTTGCGAAGTAGCGAGCCTGGAACGGGATGACGTTGGTGCCATCGTTCAGAGTGGTTTGCGCGCCGAAGGTTGCGCCATCCAGCGCCAGTGGAACACCGGTACGGTCAAGGATCTGCACGCCGACGTTAGTCGCGCCGCCCGCAGCGGAGTTCTGCAGTGCCAGTACGGTTGGGTTGGTGCTGTCAATCGCTGTGCCGGTGAAAGCGATAGCCGCTTTTTCGGAAACGGTGGTGTCACAATCATTCAGCTGGATGTTAAAGCCGACTGCAGAGCTGGTGCTGCCCGCGGTAGCGAGACGTGCTGAACGAACCTGGCCTAACTGAACGGTCTGGTCGATAGAACCGGCATCAACTGCACAGGCTGCGTTAACCACTTCACCTTTAAAATGCACCGTACCGCCGTTCACCGTGGCATCCGCTGCCAGGGCCGCTGCAGAGCTCAGGGACAATGCTGAAATAACGATGAGTGCTAATTTGTTCATGGTAAATCTCCTGTTGATTAAATAATCCTGAAGCGGTGCTTCACTTAAAAAAACATTTGTTGTTAAAAAATAATTTTTGAAACGTAATCCTATTTCTGCAACCCAGTTTATTCATCAGGTTGCGGCGATGCGTATAAATAGTCTTAAGTTTCACGCCAAATTCTTCTGCTATTTCCTGGTTGCTTTCCCCTCTGCTTAACATACTTAATATCTGTTTTTCACGCAGACTCAGATGGAATTTAGTATGATAGTTTCCCGACATCTCTTTCTTTAAGAAGAAATTCAGGATGCTCTTGGTATTACTCTTTTTGTCTAATACTGTTATTTTTTCAAATAGCTCCGACTTATAAAAGGCTAAGTCGCTGGATGCAAAGGCAACAATGTTCTTATTCGAAAAATAAATCCACTCCGAGCCTGAAAGATCGTTGGAGTCCAGGTCTATAATCAAAAAGAAATTGTCAATAAACTCTACCCCAAGTAATTCAATAAGGCCCTGGGTAAAATATTTATCCTTAGATAAAATATTAGTTGATAGATTCATATCTGAACGCAATCTCATCCTTGGGTTGACCTTTAACTCATCGTTATTAAAACCATTCAGCGAATTAGGAGTAATCTACCATCGCATATCGTTATGAGACACGCAGTAGATAAGCTAAAGGACTTAGTAGCTATTAATCGCATAAACTGTAGGGTTATATGTTGCAAAATTGCCTGTCTGGCGGTTTAAAATCTCAAATTTCAATGTTCATAACGATTTTTATATAAATAAAATGATAGGATTTAGTTATCATTTTACATAAAACAATAGGCATACTCTTTATATTGGAATTTTCTTAGGGAATATTCTTTCCTGTTTTCCAGTGTTTCTTATCATTAGTATGCTAAAAGCATATTTTTGTTCTTTTATACTCACATAAAATATCTGCATATTCCGCTCCGGGCATCTAATCATGAAGAGGAAAATACTGCCGTTGATGCTATGTTTTTCCATGCAGTTAATTACATGGCGTTATTATTTTATGCTTATGTATTTGTCTCTTAATCTTTACCGCAGCATCAGGTTTCTTTATCTCTGCTTATCGCGGCGTGGCCATGTTGTCTTCAGTGGAAGGTGAGCTCCGATGAGTCAGGCTGCCCCCTTGTTTCGATGAGGACAATAATACCATTGAATTTTTCATTGGTTATATGTATTTTGTTTTTTCGATTTTTAGATGTTATAATCTAATTTATAAGAAAATTATAATGGAATTCAGCATAAGATGCTGTTTGTGCCAAATCTATGCGGATTGTGTGCGTCTGAGGATTATTTGAAAGGCTAGTATATGATCTACAAAATTCAAGGTACGATTCATTTCAGGAGTGATGACGGGCTGGTATGGCTCGATGATGACTCTAACGTCGCGCTAACAGCCACAACAAGTCGCCTGCTTAAATTCCTTTTAGACCATAGAGAGCGTGTGGTTTATCGGGATGAGATCCTTGAAAAAGTCTGGGATGCGCATGGGCTACGGACTTCCAGCCATAGTCTCAATAAGTATATTTCGGACCTGAGAGCCGTATTCAGGCATATGGGGTGTACTGAAGAGGTTATCGTTACCGTACCAAAAATTGGGTTCAGGGTATCTGAAAGCATTGCGATAGAGATAATTGACCGCCCAGAAAACGATGCCCGCAGTCTAAATGGCGTTGGAAGTCATATTGAAAGTGACGTTGAAGAGAGTCGTGAAAGCAAAGCCGGCAATCAACAAAATAGATCATCAAGCTCTGTTATCAAGAACGTCTCTTATGCCTGTCTTGCGCTGCTCACTTTAACGCTGCTGTTTGTGGGCTTCAAAAATGATTTCTTTCACCTGCATTTTTGGGCTGAGAAGGATGATATCTATTATTTAGGGGTAAGCGGATTAAATGGTTGATCTTACCTTTGCATGAGAGTGAGACAGACCGGCATCTCATCGGATTATCTGGTTGATGCTTCACCTACTGCTGGTGCATGTTTCCTTCGCTAATTCCAGCAAGAACCCCACACGCCTCAACTTCCCGGTCATCGTTGCAACTCGCTCTCAGTGAAACGAGTTGTTTCTCAAGCGCTTGCAGAGCGGTTATCTGCGACCGCACATGAGAGATGTGATCATCGAGCAAGGCGTTGACGGCGGTACAAGGCTGATGAGGGTCGTCCTGATAGCTCTGTAGTTCGTGAATCTCAGCCAGTGACAGGCCCAGGATTCTGCAGCGACGGATGAAGGCCAGCCCCTCACCATGCTTCTCGGTATAGACACGGTAACCGTTGTCCTGCCGATCAGGCGGCGGCAACAAGCCCTGCTGTTCATAGAAGCGGATCGTCTGTGTTTCGACCCCTACCAACTGCGCCAACTGACCAATGCGCATCAGCCTCCTCCCCAACGGATTCTTTACTCTATTGACCTTATAGTAGCTTTATAGTTTAAAATGGTACCACAACATTGTTCAAGTGGAGTCGTATCATGAGCAAATCCTGTGGTGGCGCCTGTGGCGGTGATGCAACGTCCGCAGCGGATACCGATATACAGGCCTCCTCCGAGGCGCCAGGGAGATGGGTCAGTGTTTATGCCGTGCCGAAGATGGACTGTCCATCAGAAGAACGAATGATTCGCCTAGCCCTGAACGGCTTTGAGGAGATTCGGGCGCTGTCCTTCGACTTGTCGAACCGCCGGCTGAAGGTCGTGCATGACGGCGAGGTCGAGCCCGTCACCTCGAAACTGAAGACCTTGGGGCTAGGCGCCTCGCTTCAGGAAACCGTCGCTGCAAATCCGGAGACCATCAAGGCCGCCGAGTTTTCGGCAGCTTCTGCTAAGCAAGAATCCGGGACCCTGCGCTGGTTGCTCGGCATCAATGCACTTCTGTTCGTGGTGGAAATGACTGCCGGTCTGATCGCCCGGTCCACCGGCCTGATTGGAGAATCCCTGGACAATTTTGCCGATGCGGCGGTGTACGGGCTTGCCCTTTATGCGGTTGGACATAGCGTGAAAATGCAGGTACGTGCCGCGCATCTTGCTGGTGTACTGCAACTGATCTTGGCTGTGGGCGTGCTCGTAGAGGTGGTGAGACGCTTTGTATTCGGTAGTGAGCCTGAATCGCTGGTGATGATGGCTATCGCATTCGTCGCATTGATTGCCAATACCAGTTGTCTGCTGCTCATATCCAAACATCGGGAAGGCGGGGCGCACATGAAGGCAAGCTGGATATTCTCGGCCAACGACGTGGTGATCAACCTGGGGGTCATCACCGCCGGCGCCCTGGTCGCGTGGACCGGTTCCAATTATCCGGATCTGATTATCGGCACCATCGCGGGGGGCATTGTACTTAACGGTGCCAGACGCATTTTGGCGTTGAAGGGTTAAATAATGCTCATTATTGGCAAAAAGCTCTCGCCGTATGCCCTATTGTCCATATCGGGCCTGCTGGCAGCGTCTGATCAGGCTGTAAAGTGGCTGGTGCAGCAATCAATGGCCTATGGCGAGTATGTTTCGGTGACCCCGTTCTTTAACTGGGTGCACCTATGGAACACCGGTGCCGCATTCAGTCTTTTTGCGAATGGTGGAGGCTGGCAGCGCTACTTTTTTATCGGAATCGCGGTAGTGGTCTCGATTTTTCTGATCAAGCTGATCCTTGAAAATCGTCATAAAGGAGAAGCCATCGCTTACAGTCTTATCCTCGGTGGCGCCATGGGCAACCTGATTGACCGGGTCTTTCGCGGCTATGTTGTGGATTCCTTTGATTTCTATTGGCGAGACTGGCATTGGCCGGCCTTCAACCTGGCTGATATTGCAATTGTCCTCGGTGCCTTACTTTTCGTTTCCAGCAGCTTGTTGGGTAAAAAAGCAAACACCAATGCCGAGTCGGATGGATCTGACTGACACCTACGCCTATACAACACCATGACCGAACTTCCCGACAACATCCTTCACCTGCCGCAATACCAAGTACTGGGCTGCAAATCAACCGACGACGAAATGCACTTCCAGGTGGACGTGCCCGATCCCATCGCCTGCGAGGAATGCGGCGTGCAGGGTGAGTTCGTACGGTTCGGCAAGCGTGACGTTCCCTATCGTGATCTGCCCATCCACGGCAAGCGGGTCACTCTCTGGGTGGTCCGCCGCCGATACACCTGCCGGGCCTGCAAGACAACATTCAGGCCCCAGCTACCGGAGATGGTGGACGGATTCCGTATGACACTGCGGCTGCATGAGTACGTGGAGAAGGAATCCTTCAACCACCCCTACACCTTTGTGGCGGCACAGACCGGCCTGGACGAGAAGACGGTGCGCGACATCTTCAACGCCCGCGCCGAGTTCCTGGGGCGCTGGCACCGCTTCGAGACGCCCCGCATCCTGGGCATTGACGAGCTATACCTGAACAAGCGCTACCGCTGCATTCTGACCAACATTGAGGAGCGAACCCTGCTCGACCTGCTGGCCACCCGCCGCCAGGACGTGGTGACCAACTACCTGATGAAGCTGAAAGACCGGCAGAAGGTCGAGATCGTCAGCATGGACATGTGGAACCCCTACCGGGCAGCGGTCAAGGCTGTGCTGCCCCAGGCCCGTATCGTGGTCGATAAGTTCCATGTGGTGCGCATGGCCAACGATGCCCTAGAGAGAGTGCGCAAGGGCCTCAGAAAGGAGCTGAAACCGTCCCAGAGCCGGACTCTCAAGGGAGACCGGAAAATCCTGCTGAAACGCGCTCACGAAGTCTCAGACCGGGAGCGCCTCATCATGGAGACCTGGACAGGCGCGTTCCCGCAACTGCTGGCCGCCTACGAGCACAAGGAGCGCTTCTACGGCATCTGGGACGCCACCACACGGCTCCAGGCAGAAGCCGCCCTGGACGAGTGGATAGCCACCATCCCGAAGGGCCAAAAGGAAGTCTGGAGCGATCTGGTCAGGGCAGTGGGAAACTGGCGCGAAGAGACCATGACCTACTTCGAGACGGACATGCCCGTCACCAACGCTTACACGGAGTCCATCAACCGACTGGCCAAGGACAAGAACCGTGAAGGGCGCGGTTACTCCTTCGAGGTGATGCGGGCACGAATGCTCTACACCACGAAGCACAAGAAGAAGGCACCGACTGCGAAGGTCTCTCCTTTCTACAAGAAAACCATCGGTTACGGACTGCCGGACTTCGCAGAGGAACTCAACTACGGAGTCGATCTATCAACCATCTGAGGGTGGTATCAGATTGATGGGGTGAAGGTGCCCCATCAACCATTAAATCCGTATACCCTTATTTAGGTGATATTGATACTTGCCCGGTTCGGAGTTTTAGCTCAGTTCCGGTGGAACATAGAAAACAGCTTATTGATCTGGCCCGGCAGCTTATCGCAAAAGAGGGGATGCGCTGCTCAGATAACAGTGTTTTTTACTTTAGCGTTTCAGAGTCAGTATTAAAAGGGAATGAGGGAAGGGGATTTTTAGCTCACTGCATATATTCAAATGCAAAAAAGGACAACTTTTACTCATGTGAGAACTATTACAGGGCAGATTATGCAATTACTCAGTAAACTCCCAAGAATGAATGTTTACATTGCCTCTTTCATCCTCTGTATCATTTTGGCTTTTGGCTTGTTGATGTACTCATACCATCATAAGAGTGGTTTTGATTGCTCGGCCAATATGCGAATTGAATCAGGTTCATCCGGCTTTGATGCAAGCTTCAAGACTTTCTTGCTTATGCGGGGAAATCATTCTGGATACTTTGATGTGTCTGGCAAGGTGATGATCAACGATGTGAGATACACCGTTGAAAGGTCATATCATTTTGATTATGAAGTGAAAGAAAATAACATTTACCACCTGGTCAAAACCTCCCTCTCAAAGAGAGACGCGGACAACATGATTGAAGGGGTGATGCAGAAGGTCTTCTTTAGCCCTGATCCAGATTCCGGGCGGTATATCAAAATCCAGAAGATGAAAAATACCTACGTGGTGCAAAACCTGTATTCGCCATCGTTTATATGTGTATCTAATTGATATTTTTTGACTTATATTCCTCTTCTGGTACTGAAGAGCGTGCTATGGAGACTGGAAGGTTGTCGTCATCGATGATGTGGAGGAGTCAGAAAGCAAAAAGCCTGCTTGAGATGCGCCGCATTTTGTTTATCTGATTCGTCATAATCCTTTGAAACACAAAACAGTTTTCTATTATCAGGCTTCGTTACACTAAGGAAATCACCCACAAGGGAATTGACTAAAAACTATGCATTACCAGCCCTGATGTTATATTTAAATATAATATTTGAAGGTGTTCTATGTACATCACTCGCCTGAAAAAGGTTGGTGGATCCGTCATGCTGGCGGTCCCACCTGCCGTGCTGAAAACGCTGGCGCTGTCGGCGGACAGCGAAGTGGGCATGACCATTGATAATGGTCGCCTGGTTATTGAACCTCAGAAACGGCCTCGATATTCGCTGGAAGAACTGCTGGCACAGTGCGATCCGCACGCCGAAATGGGCGAAGAGGATCGGGAATGGGTTGATGCGCCTGCGGTGGGTAAGGAGATTCTGTAAATGGACAGAGGGGAAATCTGGCTCGTCTCACTGGATCAGATTGCTGGACATGAACAAAGCGGGAGGCGTCCAGTGCTGATCGTATCGAAAGCATCGTTTAATCAGTTCACTCGGCTACCTGTAGTTGTACCCGTCACCAGCGGCGGAAATTTTGCCCGTACAGCGGGTTTTGCCGTATCGCTTGACGGGGCAGGAACGAAAACAACGGGCATCATTCGCTGTGACCAGCCCAGAACCATTGATATGGAAGCCCGGAACGGCAAGCGTCTGGAGCGAATACCTGAAGCTATCGTGAATGAAGTGCTGGCCAGGCTGGAAGCCATTCTGAGCTGATGTTTTTGAAGTGACAGATAGATGCAGAAAAGCAAAAAGCCTGCTTAGTTTCCTAAGCAGGCTTCTTAAATTTGGCTCCTCTGACTGGACTCGAACCAGTGACATACGGATTAACAGTCCGCCGTTCTACCGACTGAACTACAGAGGAATCGTGTGAACGGGGCGCATAGTAACGATGACCACCCACCTTGTCAAAGCCTGAATCGACAAAGTCCGTTCGTTTGCTGACTATTTCAGCAATAAGCCCATTTTTGCCACTGTGCGTGGCAATCTGCACTGTCGTAGTGCATTTATACCCCTAATGGGGCATATCGCAATCTGCTTACCGGGCAACAAAATCGTGGCTTGCTATCAGTATCCCTTATTACGCGGCTCACAGCGGCGTTTGCGCCGGGTATAAAAAACTGGCAAGCAAATTGCAAAACCTTCTGTATCTAAACAGCCAGCGTTGGCACTGGTGTTCCTTACAGGAGGCAAAATGAACTTAAGACGACTGAAGTATTTTGTGAAAATCGTCGATATCGGCAGTCTGACCCAGGCCGCTGAAGTCTTGCACATCGCACAACCGGCGTTGAGTCAGCAGGTTGCGACCCTGGAAGGCGAACTGGATCAGCAACTGTTGATCCGTACCAAGCGCGGCGTCACACCGACTGAAGCGGGCAAGATCCTCTATACCCATGCCCGTACCATTCTACGCCAGTGTGAACAGGCTCAACTGGCGGTCAACAATGTCGGGCAGACCCTGAGCGGTCAGGTGTCAATTGGCCTCGCTCCGGGAACGGCGGCTTCGGCAATTACCATGCCTCTGTTGCAGACGGTGCGTAATGAACTTCCGGAAGTGATGGTCTATTTGCAGGAAAGCAGCGGCACTATCCTCAATGACAAGCTGATTGAAGGGCAACTGGATATGGCGGTGCTCTACGAACGTTCTCCGGTCGCCGGGATCATCAGCCAGCCGTTGTTGAAAGAAGATCTTTACCTGGTCGGCACCCGAGACTGCCCGGGTCAGAGTATCGATCTGACCGCCGTTGCAGAGATGAATCTGTTCCTGCCGCGCGATTACAGCGCTGTGCGTGCGCGGGTCACTGAGGCCTTCACTCTACGTCGTCTCTCAGCAAAAATTATTGGTGAAATTGAATCAATCACCACCTTAACGGCGGCGATTGCCAGCGGAATGGGTGTGACCGTATTACCGGAGTCTGCTGCGCGTTCACTGTGTGGTGCGGCTAATGGCTGGATGGCGCGTATTAGTACGCCGTCAATGAGTCTCTCACTCTCATTGAATATGTCAGCGCGTGGTAGTTTGTCGCCGCAGGCACAGGCCGTGAAGGAGATTTTGATGTCGCTTGTGAGCCGTCCGTCGCTTGAAAACCGTGAATTGCTGTTAGTGAGTTAGTCTATACCCTAAATAATTCGAGTTGTTTAAAGGCGGCAAGGGAGTGAGTCCCCGGGAGCATAGATAACTATGTGACCGGGGTGAGCGAGCGCAGCCAACACATAAGCAACTTGAAGTATGACGGGTATATTCCTTAAAGGAATAAGTTGCTGGTTTTTATTATTTGTTAGCAAGGACAACAGACTTTAACAATAGAGCATATGTTATGTCTGATAGCCCGGAGGAAAGGGTGAATTTCCAGCAACTTAAAATTATTCGTGAAGCGGCCCGTCAGGATTACAACCTGACGGAGGTCGCCAATATGCTCTATACATCGCAATCGGGCGTCAGCCGTCATATTCGTGAACTGGAAGAAGAGCTGGGGATCGAGATCTTTATCCGCCGCGGTAAACGTCTTCTGGGGATGACGGAACCGGGCAAAGCGCTGCTATCAATTGCTGAGCGTATTCTCAACGAAGCCAGCAACGTCCGCCGTCTGGCTGACCTGTTTACCAACGATGCGTCCGGCGTCTTAACCATCGCAACGACGCACACGCAGGCGCGCTATAGCCTGCCGCCGGTCATCAAAGCTTTTCGTGAACTCTTTTCTGACGTGCGTCTTGAGCTGGTTCAGGGGACACCGCAGGAAATTGAAGCGCTGCTGCACAACGGCGGCGCGGATATCGGTATCGCCAGCGAGCGCTTGAGCAACGATCCGACGCTGGTGGCTTTCCCCTGGTTCCGTTGGCACCACAGCCTGCTGGTGCCAAAAGATCACCCGCTAACTCAGGTTACGCCCTTAACGCTGGAAGCCATTTCCCGCTGGCCGCTGATCACCTACCGTCAGGGAATTACCGGGCGTTCGCGTATTGATGAAGCCTTCAACCGTAAAGGCCTGGTACCGGACATTGTGCTGAGCGCGCAGGACTCCGATGTGATTAAAACCTACGTTGAGCTCGGTCTCGGGGTAGGGCTGGTCGCAGAGCAGTCGGGCGATAATCGCGAGTCTGATACCTTTACCCGCCTGGAAACCCGCCATTTGTTTGATGCCAACACCGTCTGGTTAGGCCTCAAGCGCGGACAGCTGCAGCGTAACTACGTCTGGCGCTTTATCGAGCTGTGCAATGCGGGCCTGTCTCTGGATGAAATTAAACGCCAGGCGATGGAACCGGAAGAGGCGGCGATCGATTATCAGATTTAGTCGTATATGAGTTAATAAACAAAGCTATAATTCATTCACGATTGTCGCCACAGAGGAAGGGAAATTGTGCGGCGTATGAAACTGCTTTGTTCTCTTATTATGATCCTCACCAGCCAGAGCGCTCTGGCGGTGAGCTACCCGTTACCGCCGGAAGGAAGCCGTCTGGTGGGCAGCCCGCTGACCATCACTGTTCCGCAAAGCAATACCCAGCCGCTGGAGGCGTTTGCCGCTCAGTACGGTCAGGGCCTGAGCAACATGCTTGAAGCCAACCCTGGCGTCGATGTGTTCCTGCCGAAATCGGGGTCCACGCTGGTGATACCGCAGCAGGTTATTCTACCCGCCACGGTACGCAACGGCATCGTGATCAACGTTGCTGAAATGCGCCTCTATTACTACCCGCCCGATGGTGCAACGGTCGAGATTCTGCCGATTGGCATTGGCCAGGCAGGGCGAGAAACGCCGCGCAACTGGGTGACTACGGTCGAACGCAAGCAGGAAGCGCCGTCATGGACGCCGACTGCCAATACCCGCCGTGAATATGCCAGTCGAGGAGAAAGTTTGCCCGCGTTTGTTCCGGCCGGTCCGGATAATCCGATGGGGCTGTACGCAATTTATATCGGCAGGCTTTACGCCATTCACGGCACCAATGCCAATTTCGGTATTGGTCTGCGCGTGAGCCAGGGCTGCATCCGCTTGCGTAACGATGATATTAAGTACCTGTTTGACACCGTGCCGGTGGGGACCCGCGTGCAAATAATCGATCAGCCGGTGAAATACACCACCGAGCCGGATGGTAGCCGATGGGTTGAAGTCCATGAGCCATTGTCGCGTAATCGCGCGGAATATGAATCTGACAGAAAGGTTCCGCTACCGACGACGACCGCCATTCAGGCTTTTGTGAAAGGTGAGGGGGTTGATATGAATCGCGCGGAGCAGGCGCTTGAGCGTCGCTCGGGAATGCCGATGGAGATTGGCACTACAGCGATGCAGACCAGCAGCGGATTTTAACGTATTGTTCAGTAAAAAGTTAATCGAAGAAAACATCCTCTCTTAGCGGGAGGATGTTGAGTAAATGGCAAGCCAGTTGAGATACCGTACTCACTTTTGCCGGAGGGCTATCTGGCCTGGATAATTCACCGTTTTCCGTAGTCCTGTGTAAGCGAAGCGCCTCCGGGGAATTTAACAAAGGGAAGCTTTGTCAGTTATCTGAGCGATCGCTGGATCCTTTTTCACTCGCTCCAGCCGTTCACTAGCGGTTGGCCCATTCTGGGCCTGCCAGTATCAGTGCGCTTTTTTCGGCATGGTTTCATCCATGATAGCGTTGACCTGTTTCATCACCGTGCCTGCATCTTTGACGCCTTTCGCTTCCTTCTCTTTTACCCACTTATCTTGCACCGCCCGATAGCGGGTGGTGGTTTCCCATTGCGCGACCTCTTGCGGTTGCAGAACGCGCACCGTTGCCCCGGCTTTGCGTAAATTGTCTATCTGAGTATTAAAACTGCTGTCCATCACTGAACCCAGAGATTGATATGCCGTTTGTGCAGCACGCTGAATGGCGGCCCGATCTTCAGAGGAAAGCGCGTCCCAGGTCTGTTTGTTTATTGTCAGAATGTAGAGATGACCCAGCCACAGATCTTTGGAGATCAGCACGTTGGGTGCGAGCTGATACGCTTTCAGATCGTAGCCGCTGTCCACGTTCAGCATCATGCCGTCGATAGCGCCGCTTTTCAGCGCGTTGTAGGTTTCTTCACCCCAGGGCATGGTCACCGGTTTAGCGCCCGAGTTTTGCAGAAAATCACGCTGCCAGAAGCTGGCGGAGCGCCACGTGCCGCCTTTGATATCGTTCAGGGTCGCCATTGATTTGGTGCTGAAAAAGGACAGCGGATAGCCGGTGGCGAGAAAAATGCTCACCACGTTATTTTTCTCAAGCTCTGCCGGGAATGCCGGGATATCAGCATAAACGCGGCGGAAGAAGGCAACCTGTTGTTCACCGGCAGGGCCGACGGGAAAGCTTTTGAAGATCTGGTTCAGCGGCAGCGCGTCGGAGGCATATTCGGGCACGACAATCGCCATATCCGCCTTTCCTTCTTTGCCGACGTTGCGTAACGCGTCGTAACCGCTACTGAGTTCACCGCCCCAGTGCGCCTCTATTTTCAGGCGCCCGTCTGATTCCTTCTCTATAGCGGGGAAGAGCACGTCGTTGATAAAGCGAGTACGCATGCCGCCCAGCGGCTCATGATCGCTGTAGGTCAGGGTTTGCGTAGCCGAAGCTGCGGTGGGCAGCAGCAGGGCGGCGAGCAGGATGGCCAGACATTTTCCGATGGTTTTTTGAGAGCGCATACATTTCCTTTGCGTTGCTGATATTAATGAGGGGATGTTGGCGACCGATCAGATCGGCTGCCCGGACAGCCAGCGTTTCCCGTCGGCTTTCATTTGTTGTTCGAGAATACTACCGCGGGTGGCAAAAACGCGCTGAACCGGAAAGCCGCTTTTTTCCAGCAGGTAAGCCAGCGCTGCGTATTCGCGCGGATATTTCTCCACCGCACTTTGGTCAACCGGGACCACGCCGAGCGGAAAAGTGAAGCTGGCCATATCGTAAATACTCTGGCGGTGAAACAGTTTCCATACGCCATCGCGCTTTTCCGCCATATCATAAAAGCGGTTATGACCAATACAGCCCAGATTCAACTTAACGTTCTCGCCGATAATCATCGCGTTGGTTTCAACAATCGCCCTTGTCGCCTCGGCATTGAAGGTCACCACTGGCGTACCGATCAGGTGTTTGGTGCGCACATCCGACGCTCCCATCCGCATTGAGCCGTCAACAAAATCGCTGGCGAGCCCCTCAAACCAGGTAATTTCGATGGTACCGTCCGGGTGAAACAGATTGCGCAGTTGGTCCCATTCACCCAGATCGCGGTGCATCCAGCCGGTGAGAAGGTCGGTGATTTGCAGGCGATCGTTCAGAAGATTGTGCATAACATGTACTCCGGTTAGTTGACGGATTTCAGTTTCGTCGTGAATAGCGATAAACTCAAATAGATAGATATGACTGATTAATCATTTTATTTGATGATGGAGCTGACGCATGGATCTACGTCACCTGCGCTACTTTCTGGCCGTTGCCGAAGAAGGCCATTTCGGCCGCGCCGCCCAACGCCTGCATATCGTCCAGCCTGCGCTGAGTATGCAAATCAAAGCGCTGGAAGAGGAACTGGGCGGTCCGCTGTTTGTGCGCACCAGCCGCAAAGTTGAGTTGACCGAAGCCGGGCTGCTATTGCAGACCGAAGCACGGCGGACGCTCGAACAGGCCGAACATACCCGGCTAACCGTACAGCGGTCGATACGCGGCGAAACGGGCCATGTGCGCGTTGGCTTTGCTGGTAATGCTGTCTTTAGCGGCAGATTAACCAACGATCTGCGCGCTTTTCGCAGAACCTATCCTGATGCTGATTTGGTAGTGAGTGAAGTCGCACCGCTGCTGCAAGCCGATGCGATTATGGCGGGCCAACTCGACGTGGGCTATACCCCCAATCACGGCAAAATCCATGACCCCGCGCTAATGGCTGAACAGGTCGGTATCTGGCACCGTCAGGTCGCGATGGCCGATGACCATCCGCTGGCCAGCCAGGCGTCTCTGACGATAGAGATGTTGGTCGAGGAACCGCTCATTTTCTATGACACCCATGGTGCTGATGAGCCGCTTTATACGGCGCTCACCGCGATTATGGGCCATGCTCCGCGTATCGCCCATTGCACCGCCAGCACCCTTAGCGTGCTGGCGCTCGCCGCCGCCGGGCAGGGGCTGGCGCTGGTGCCCGATCCGCTGAAACATGTGAGTATTCCGGGGTTGGTATACCGGCCACTGGATGCGCCGGAACTGTCAGCGAATCTGATGCTTATCAGCAGGCGGCAGGAGAATAATGGCGCCGTGCAGGCATTTCTGCAGATAGCGCGTGAAAACGCGGGTAGGTGAAAACATCGCGTTGTTGATAGGGCAAAATGAACTTGGTCTATCTTTACGGTATAAAGGAAATTACCCAGGGTTTTGCCGCAAAAATCGGTACATTCCTGAAAAGCAAAAAGCCTGCTCGAAAGCAGGCTTTTCTATGTATGGCTCCTCTGACTGGACTCGAACCAGTGACATACGGATTAACAGTCCGCCGTTCTACCGACTGAACTACAGAGGAATCGTTGTGGAGTCGTATCTTAGCGGCGAAAAAACTTTTGTCAAACATCAATTCGCCATCCGCCTTTCAACTGGCGTATCCATCAACAATTTGTCGTAATTACCGACAATTCATCGGGAAAAATGCTTTGCAGGATTAGCTTTTCTCTATCATCATTTGAAATGTAGTTTCAACTTTTCTCACTAAGGTCTCCCTTGAACGTCACCTCCGCATTACGCCAGGCTGTTGAACGTACGTCCTGGTTCAAAAAACGCAAGAGCTATCGCGTCCTTTACTGGCGTGAAATCAGCCCTCTTGCGGTACCGATTCTGCTGGAAAACGCCTGCGTTTTGCTGATGGGCGTACTGAGTACCTTTTTGGTCAGTTGGCTGGGTAAAGAAGCGATGGCGGGCGTGGGCCTGGCTGATAGCTTCAATATGGTGATCCTCTCATTCTTTGCGGCGATCGACCTGGGGACGACGGTGGTGGTGGCGTTTAGTCTGGGCAAGCGTGACCGGAAACGAGCAAGAGCAGCCGCGCGACAGTCACTGGCCATCATGACGCTGTTTTCCATCATTCTGGCGGTGGTGATACACGCCTTTGGTGAGCAGATTATTAATGTTGTCGCCGGGGATGCCACAGAACAGGTAAAAGGTCTGGCTCTGACCTATCTTGAGTTGACGGTGTTGAGCTACCCGGCGGCGGCAATTGCCCTTATCGGCAGCGGCGCGCTGCGCGGAGCAGGGACAACCAAAATTCCGCTGATAATTAACGGCGGGATGAACATTCTCAATATCATCATCAGCAGTATCCTGATTTACGGCATTTTTTCCTGGCCAGGTCTGGGATTTGTCGGCGCAGGCCTTGGGCTAACCATTGCCCGCTATATTGGTGCCGTGGCAACCATTTGGGTATTAATGATCGGTTTTAACCCGGCTCTGCGGATTTCGCTGAAGAGTTATTTTAAGCCGTTTAACTTCGCCATTATTTGGGAAGTGATGGGGATTGGCATTCCCGCCAGTATTGAGTCCGTTTTGTTCAATGGCGGCAAATTGCTGACGCAGATGTTCGTTGCTGGTATGGGAACAAATGTGATTGCCGGTAACTTTATCGCTTTCTCGGTGGCGGCATTGATCAACCTGCCGGGGAACGCCCTCGGTTCGGCATCAACGATTATTACCGGTAAACGTCTTGGAAAAGGGCAAATAGGGCAAGCAGAGCGTCAGGCGTGGCACGTCTTTTGGTTGTCAACGATTATCCTGACGCTGATTGCCTGGGGGACCGCGCCATTTGCCAGCCTGATCGCCTCGTTCTATACCAGCGAAGATGATGTCAAAGTCGTAGTCAAAGAACTATTGTGGCTGAACGCCTTCTTTATGCCGATTTGGGCGATGGCCTGGACGCTGCCGTGCGCTTTTAAAGGTGCGCGTGACGTGCGCTATACCATGTGGGTATCGATGCTGGGCATGTGGGGCTGTCGCGTGGTGGCGGGCTACACGCTGGGGATTGTGCTCGGGATGGGCGTGGTAGGGGTTTGGTTGGGAATGGTGCTCGATTGGGCAGTTCGTGGAGTACTGTTTTATTGCCGAATGGTCAGCGGGCGTTGGTTGTGGAAGTATCCGCGACGCAAAGCGCAAACTGAAGAAACGTAAACTCAATGTAGGTAAAACGGTACTTTTTGCCCAAAGTGGGGAATAATTCGGCAAACGATTTGAAATGTGGAAAACAGCCTTTGACAAGGTTGGGCGCGATCGTTAATATTCGCCCCGTTCACACGATTCCTCTGTAGTTCAGTCGGTAGAACGGCGGACTGTTAATCCGTATGTCACTGGTTCGAGTCCAGTCAGAGGAGCCATATTTAGAGAAGCCCGCTTAAGGAAACTTAAGCGGGCTTTTTGCTTTTAGCCGTTCCAGGCTATTTATTCACTCTCCATCACCCGTGCCGCTAAAAGTTGTTGGGGGTGTTTGCCGTAGAGGGCTAATCTATTGGCACACTCAATTTTGTATGGCCTGACTATGCCAACCGTTGAAACCTTTTTGACCTTTCTTTTTGCTTTGTTTTTATTAGAAATTTCTCCTGGGCCAGACATGATGCTGACTATTGCCTGAGGGATCGGCCAGGGACGACGTATTGCCTTTCTGACGGTGCCCGGCAATGTTTTTGTTGCCGGTTTTGTACAAGTTTCATTTCTCGTTCTGGGATTAGTTTCGCTCGTTCATGCGTGGCCGATAGCGCTCGATCTTCTGCGGTGGGCGGGAGCCGCCTACCTGATTTGGCTTGGCGTCAAAATGCTGGCGAGTTCGGGGGCGGATACGAAGATAAAAAAGACGGTACGGATCACCGGGCGTGAGGCGGTTAAACAGGGTGCAATCAATAGCCTGACAAACCCAAAATCATTGCTCTTTATGTTCGCGTTTCTTCCACATATTGTTAATCCTGCCGTTGGTCCGATTTGGTTACAGCTCCTTATTCTGGGAACGATTCAGAAGCTAACCGGGATTGTGTCTCTTGGCTCTGTCGTGTTTGCTTCAGGCACTTGCTCATACTGGAACTTATCATGGCCCGTCCTCGTAAAGATCAGCAAATAGATATTCCAACTCGAGCCATTGCCCAGACCATTAGCTTACTGAATGCGCGGGATATGAGAGACATTACTCTGGCAGATGTTGCCGCTGCGACCGGGTGCAGGGCACCTGCGCTGTATTCTTACTTCGCCAATAAGGACGCACTTTTACAGGCAGTTCATGATGAAGGTTTCCGTATTTTGTTGCGGGAGAAACTTTCCGTTGTGGTGAGAAATATGAGCAATCCCTTTGTCCGGCTGCGTGAAGATGGACTTGCCTATCTGCAGTTTGCTCTTGAGTATCCCGGACTTTACCGGTTGATGTTCTCACCACCTTACACTGAAAGGGGAACTGAGAATCCTTTTGCTTCTAATCTGGGCGCAGCATGCCTTGCAGAGCTGCGTTCATCCATTGAGCTATGTCAGGCAGAGGGATATCTGCCGGGAGCGGATGCTGTCCAGACAGCCTTTTCCCTGTGGTCGGCTGTTCACGGTGCGGCATCGCTGATTCTCCTGGGACGAAAACCTGCGCTGAATGATTTGGCCGCGGCTAAGGGAGTGATCGATACCATGATGTCTTTTATTCAGCTTTCCCGCGTCACGGCACCAAATTCAAATCTTCGTTGAACGATTAAAGAGGGAGTTTTATATGCGACGTTTTGCTCGGGTTTTCATCACTATGGTTATTGTTCTGTTAGGTCTGATCGGTATTTCTTCATCTTTAACTGAGCGAGAAATAACGGATTATTCAGACGCTGTCCTCCGGGGGGCCAGTCATCATCAATCGAATTCTGTCGATTATGATGCGATGCAGACCTTGTACAGAAATTCTTTGCCTTTGCACTGCCTGATCAACAGGTTCGTTACAATGTGGTCAATCTGAAAGCAGAAGCTGAATTCCGCCGTCCCCTGACAGAGGGGTTTGCTCCGACGAAAGCCTCACAGACCGTTGCTACCGGAACACCCGCATTGCTATTTGCCGCGACGACACCGATCGTTCCAGGAGTATGGGCGCGAGCTTATGATTTCTTTGCCGAGGGACGTATGCAGATGCGGGCTAAGATCCTGTCAACATTTACCGTATTCGATGAACAAGCTACGGAGGCACTGAACCGAACTTCACTTCGTCGCTGGCTTTTAGAAAGCCCTCTCTATCCCGTATCGCTGTTGCCCGAAGGCCCTGTACGCTGGGAAGCCATTGATGAAACCCATGCTCGCGCCATCGTCAGTGGGTTTGGCCTGGAGGCGTCGCTGGTGGCAACTTTTCTGCCTGACGGACGTCTCGCCAGCTTCGATGCGGAACAGGGTGGCGATCTGACCACTTCTTATCACGGCGCAGGAGAGCATGCCTCCCGGGATGACTATCGCAAGGTGGCAGGAATGATGATCCCTCACGCATTCGAAATTGCTCGTGTTGCAGATGGTAAAACGTATCCTTTCTGGAAGGGATGGATCATCTCTGCGGTGTATGAATAAGCTTTAAACCATTGAGAGTTACAACGTGGGCATTTGATATAAGAACAGAGTATGAGCCCACAACGTAATTTTTGCCTGGATATGACTATTCGGATATTCGTTTCGTATATGCGCCCACAGCGAATTAATTGAGACAGCGTGCAGCCGCTGAAAACATGGAAACAGGCCGTCGAGCGTGGCGGTATGCATTTAGACATTGTTTTCGGTAACAAAGGCGGACTGCTCCGTAAAACGGTAATTCTGGATACTGATGCTGTCAAAAAACGCAGGGGAATGCGTTAGCTGTTGCAGTAAAATGTAATGACAGACCTTCTGTTGCCAGGAAACCTGTCATATAGGAATTCTTTGCAAAAACCGATCACCACGCACAACTATATAAATTAACTTCTTTTCAATTTACGGTTTCCATTCATGTATGGACTCGTATAATCAGATGCTGATGGAACAGCGAGAAGAGCAGTGAGTAGACACTTCTTTGTTAATGGAAATAACTATGAAATATAAGCATCTTATTACTATTTTGATATCAACAGTGATGTTAACTTCTTGTGCGGAAACCCCTCAAGGGAAAGTTAGCTATAACCTGAAAATCGCGTCAAATCAGGCAGGGATGAATCCGTATTATTATTGTTATAGCGTTGAAAACCTACAAGATGCGCTGGCAATAGCGCAGACTGGTCCCAGAGCCGGCCTGGTAACAACAGTATTACAGGCATATATTGATAATTATAATAAGATTATCAATAATATTAAACATATCAATGCACAATCCAGTATTGATGATATACGGAGAAAAGGCGACAGCTACGCCTGCTGGATGCCGGAAATGCGGCGCGTAATACCCTTAATGACGGCAGAAATGCAAGCGCAGATTAACCCTGAATCTTACCCATCCGCAGCAAATGAACAAAGCGCAAAAAATCAGGCTGGCGAGGCTTTTTATCAACTGGCGCAAAAAGAGAAAAACAAAACAGTAAAGCTCCATGATTTACTTGCAACTTATCGTTACAACCCGGAGCGAAAAGGTCTTAATAACGACCTGCAAACGGCTTATGAGAACGCGACAAATCATATCATTATGAAAATTGCGGGCGATAAATCTATCGGCAGTGAAGACGTACTGAGCGATGGCGTAACTCCAGGGCTTCGTAACTATTACAATACACAATCACTCAATGATATGAAAAAAGCTGCCAGGGATAAAGATCTACCTTACCCTCTGGACGTAGACTGTATGTGCCATTATGTTTTCGATTACCCTGATTCTCCACAAAAAACCGGCACAAATTTTGTTATTACATTGCGCATAACGAAAGCAGATAGTTTTGTTGGAAATTATTCAAGAACAGTTCCTGAAGAAAGACGGGGAACAGAACAGCACTGTTACGATGTGCCTGTTTTAAGTCGCGACCGCAATGATAAGATAGTAAAAACGGGTGAAACTAAAAGCCGCTGTGTCGATAGCTCGTATACTTATACTGAGGACGCCGTACAAAGCGGAACAAACCATACAACCACCCTGGCTGGAAAAATGACGATGAGTATTAATGGCCGCACCATTCTCAAAAACGATGATCTTATTGGCTATGAATCGACAGAGGATGCTACCGTTGATAGCGTTAAAGAAGCCCAGTTTGATATTGTCCAGAGCATAGCTTATAGAATAAAAAAGAGAATTTTCACCACTAAGTGATCGTGCCCGGGCTTCCTGGTAACAGAAAGCCCGTTCAACTCAACCGTGGTCGGTATTTTCACCATGGCTGTTAATATCTAACCCTTCGCACTCCTGCTCTTCCTGTACGCGCAGCCCTACCAGCTTATCGCCGATAAACGCCACCACGGCAGACCAGTCATTCGCCAGCAGATACACGTTCATGTTTGCGCCTATCCCGGCCGTCATACCCCTGCACGGTCGCGGCTGTGCAGGGAAGTGCTGATTAACGGAACGGCGGTTCGTTGAAGGTTCTTAGCTTACGCGAGTGCATGTGATCGCCTTCGGCACGCAGCAGGTCAATTGCTCGAATACCAATCTGCAAATGCTCGGAAATTGCCCCTTCATAGAAGCGGTTGGCCTGACCTGGTAACTTAATCTCGCCGTGAAGCGGTTTATCGGACACGCAAAGCAGGGTGCCGTAGGGGACGCGGAAGCGGTAACCCTGCGCGGCGATAGTGGCGCTTTCCATATCGATAGCCACTGCACGACTGAGGTTAAAGCGCAGCGCGGAGGCCGAGTAGCGCAGCTCCCAGTTACGATCGTCAGTAGTGACCACCGTTCCGGTGCGCAGACGTTGCTTAACCTCTTCACCGGGCATCCCGCTGACCTGTTTAGTGGCGTCGTAGAGCGCGCGCTGGACTTCGGCGATGCTCGGAATAGGGATATCCGGCGGCAGTACCGCATCCAGCACATGGTCGTCGCGCAGATAGGCATGGGCGAGCACGTAGTCGCCAATGGTCTGGCTTTCGCGCAGGCCGCCGCAGTGGCCAATCATCAGCCAGACGTCCGGGCGCAGCACCGCTAAATGATCGCAGATATTTTTAGCATTCGCCGGGCCTACACCAATATTAATCAGCGTAATCCCCTGACCATCTTTGGTGATCAGGTGCCAGGCCGGCATCTGGTGTTTTTTCCACGCCAGATCGGAAATCGCCTCTTCCGGGGTTTCCGTATCCGCTGTTATCCAGATCCCGCCCGCGCAGGAGAGGGCGATGTATGGGCTATCGGGGTCAAGGATCTGACTACAACCCCAGCGCACGAACTCATCGACATAGCGGGTGTAGTTGGTAAACAGCATATACGGCTGGAAATGGTCAACCGGCGTACCGGTGTAGTGGCGCAGTCGCGCCAGCGAGAAATCAACGCGGCGAGCGTCGAAGTGTGAAAGCGGGTAGTACTCGGTCGAATGGAACAGACCATCGGCGGTTTCATCGCCAATCTGCGACAGCTCGGTAGTCGGGAAAAAGCGGGTCAGACCGGCGCTCATCGAGCGGTCGAGCGTTAACTCAGATCCATCGATGACGTACGGATAGGGAATTTCATGCTGCGATAGCTCGACGGAGATACAGGCATCGTAGTCCTGATACAGCATGGTGAGCTGTTCCAGCAGATAGGTGCGAAACAGTTTAGGGTTGGTAATGGTGGTGGTATAGCAACCACTATGGGTGAAGCGGCCCCAGGCGCGAGTTTTTAAGGCTTTATGCTCGGCACCGTCCCATGAAACCGACAGCTGCGGGTAAACGAATAACCCTGCGGCGCGGGCGTTATTATCGGGCAGAGTATTATGGTTGATATATTCGCCGATGGCTTTACGCAGCGCAGTGACCGATTTTTCATACAGCGCTTCGAGTTGCGTAAGCGCCTGTTCTGGGGTCAGCCTGGCGGCTTGCTGGTTCATGACTTACTCCTTGTTTCTGCTCTGCTGACATTTTGCTTAGTATGTCACAGACTGGAATATGCGTCGGAGAATTTCACCTGTTTAGTTAAGAAACTACTGAGATTAGAACCAGTTGATGATGGTATGCGCTAATTAATTCGCGACAATATTGTCGATGTTAGCCCAACGTTCAGCGCTAAAGTGCGTGGCATTGAGCACTTTTACCGTTAAAGCCTTATCACCATTAATGCAATACAACGCGTTCGCCAGCGGTGTTAGCTTGTCACCTTCCTGCAAACGGCGGCAGCAGAGGGAAATTTCGGCAATAATCATTAACTGGCTGCTTTGTAAGACCACAGTGGTGTGCGCTGACGCCGACTCCTTGCGTACTTTCTTAACCCACCATTCCATTTTTTATCCCTGAGCTGTTACATTTGGGCGATAATTAATGTTTGCTCCTCTTCTGGCAATAAGAATAGCCGCTTGGTTTAGTCTATGTTTAAAAAGAGAATCGCAGGATCTGATTCGGTCTGCGTAATAACCCCTCCCTGGCGTGCAAAGAGACAATTCGGACAGAAATATGGCAATGGTGCGTTTTACCCGGCTTTTGAATAAGTCTGGCTTAACAATGGTCTCTTTGGCAAAGAAGGCGGCGATTGGCCTGGTGGTAGTAGTGATTGTCTTTTTTATTGGCCGTATTTACGAATCCCAACGCGGTCCGGCGCTGCACCGCTGGCATACCTGGACGGCGGATGAAATGACTGCCAGCGAGATAGACCATGCCACGTTTGCCCAATACCAGGCGCGGGAAGAGGCTATTTTCCGCGATATGAAAAGTAAAGTGACCGACACGCTGAGCGACGATGAAAAAACGGCGATTAACCGTTTCTACGCACAAAGCCTGGTTTATCCGGATAAGTTTCAGCCCGACTGGAACCGTTCCTTTATTTTGTTGCCGCAGGGCAAACCGCGCGGCGCTGCGGTATTGCTCCACGGCCTGACGGATTCCCCCTACAGCGTGCATTATCTGGCGCAGCGTTATCAGCAGATGGGGTTTATCGCCGTTGCGCCGAGGTTACCGGGACACGGTACCGCGCCGGGCGCGTTGACCGGTGTCGATCGGGATGAGTGGATTGCCACCACGCGTCTGGCGGTGCGTGAAGCAACGCGGCTGGCGGGGCCAGACGTGCCGCTGCACGTGATTGGCTACTCTAACGGCGGGGCGCTGGCGCTCAAATATGCTCTTGATAGTCTGGAAGATAAATCGCTGCGTCGGCCGCAACAAATAATCCTGCTGTCACCGATGATTGGCGTCACCGCGTTTGCCCGTTTTGCCGGGCTGGCCGGTTTACCCGCGATATTTCCGGCTTTCGCACGCGCGGCATGGCTGAACGTCGTCCCGGAATTTAATCCCTATAAATACAATTCGTTCCCGGTTAAGGCGGCCAGGCAGTCGTGGCTGTTATCACAGGCGCTGCAACAGCAAATCGTCCAGGAAGCGCAAAGTCAGCGGCTGGAAGAGTTAGCGCCAGTTTTGACCTTCCAGTCTGTGATGGACTCAACGGTGAGCACGCGGGCGGTGGTGGATTCGCTTTATCGGTATTTACCCGATAACGGCAGCGAACTGGTGATTTTTGATATTAACCAGGCGGCGAATTTACGCGCGCTGTTCCGACCTTCATTATACTCGGCAGTGAATACGTTATTGCCGCCCGCGCCGCGCCCCTACGGCACTACGGTGATTACTAATGCCGCTCCCGACACCTACGAAACGGTAGCCCGCACAACCCTTGCCGGAACCCGGACGGAAACCGTCACGCCGCTGCATATTGCCTGGCCGCAGGATATGTATTCGCTGTCGCACGTGGCGGTGCCGTTCCCGCTGACCGATTCGCTGTATGGTCGTGAACCGGCCGAGAAGAATCGCTACGGGATTAGCATTGGCACAATTTCGCTGCGCGGTGAAACCTCAACGCTGAGCGTCGGGCTGGATACGCTGATGCGCGTCACCTCCAACCCGTTTTATCCGTGGATGATGGTGAGAATTACCCATCATATTGCCTGTAGCGAGCAGGCCGATGTGGCCGCCTGCCTTCGTCCGGAGGCTGCGGCTTCAGAATAGCGTCACGTGCATAATGGTGCGAATGGCGATCCCGGCGATAGCTCCGGTGGCGGCAAAGCGGAACAGGCGTACGAAACGGGAACTGACGCCTAAAAAGATGCCGATGCCGGGAAGGTCAAAAGTCTGGATTAACAGACCTGCGGAAGCGTTAATCTGGCTAACCGTCACCTTGCCCTGCTGTACGAGTTCAGAAACCACACCGAAATAGGCCGTACCGCCCGCAACACATTTGACCAGCGCCGGGAGCACGAAGTTAACCGGAATATTCAGCCACAGCAGCAGCGGTAACAGCAGGCGCTGGAGCATCTCAATCAGTCCCGCCGCCTGCATAAACCCGACGATAGCCAGCGACAGGATCAGCATCGGCACCGCGCCGAGCGCCAGGCGAATGGCATCGGCGCCGGCGCTATTGATAACAGCGATAATTCCCTGATTATTTTGCTCGGCATTCGGCAGATCTTCGGCCCGCGCATTCTCAACAATAGACAGCTTGCGGCCGGTGATATGCCAGGTAACCGCCGCGGCACATAGCCCGCCAACAATCGAAATGACTATCGAGGCCAGCCAGTGCAAACCAAAAGGCGTTAACGGATAGAAAACGTTGCCTTGTCCCATGGCGAAGAGCATCGCCAGGGTGGCGGCCATTTGTCGGTCAGAAGCGCCGCGTTTGTCCATGATGGCTAACGTTGCCAGCGGGGCGGCAAAGCTGACAAAATTCATTTGGATCAGAGCGAAAGCGCTCATTCCGGTCAGGCCAAACGGCTTGAGCAGCGGGGCAAGCCAGCGAACGATAACGTCCAGGACCCCGCGCACTTCCAGATATTTCATCACGATGAGCATGACAACCATGATCGGCAGCAGCGTATAAAGCGCCACGTCGACGGAGGTTTTTCCCGCCGACATAATAATGCTGATGAAATCCATCTATTTCTCGATCACTGCGGACAGAAAGGATAATTAGCGCCATCATAATCCCAGAGGGGAGGAAATGAAATCGCCGTGAAGGTTCTCCCTGTCCTGAAAAGGGTTGCGAACTGGACTTGCAATTAGCGCTGCCGGGTGTGGAAAATTTGCCCTCTGATATTTGCAAAGCCTGTTTTTTGTTCCCAAACTGAATTAACACCGGGCGACTTTCTTTTCTTTAAGGATAAAACAATGCGACGTTGTCTGCGGATAGTGTGGGGAACTCTGTTTATTTTCGCCTTTGCGGTACAGGCGGAAACAAAGGTTTATGGCGAACAACGCGTCAGCGGCTGGTGGAACTGGCTAAAAGACGATGTCTCGCAAACCTGGAATCAGCCGCAAAACTACGACCTGTATCTGCCATTTCTCAGCTGGCACAACCGCTTTATGTACGATAAAGAGAAAACCGATAACTACAATGAGATGCCGTGGGGCGGGGGATTTGGTGTCTCAAGATATAACGAAGAAGGTAACTGGAGCTCACTCTACGCGATGATGTTTAAGGATTCGCACAACGAGTGGCAGCCGATTATCGGCTACGGCTGGGAGAAGGGCTGGTATCTGGACAGTAGTCGCGATTTTCGCCTGGGGCTTGGGGTGACCGCCGGGATCACCGCCCGAGAAGACTTCGCCAACTACGTACCGCTACCGATTATTTTGCCGCTCTTTTCCGCCAGCTATCGCCGCCTGAGCGTGCAGTTCACCTATATTCCCGGCACCTACAATAACGGCAACGTGCTGTTTGCGTGGCTGCGCTACGGTTTTTAAGAGGGCATCAAATCGTAATCACCTTTTTCACCAGCGAATTGGACAGCGCTAGCATTGAAATTAACACCGAGGCGATGAACGTCAGGACAATCAGCATTAACTTGGTTCCCAGCGAGCTAATTGGGATAAGCGCGGTCAGCAGATGAAAAACGGAGTAGTGAAGAATATAGACGCCGGTCATCGTTTTGCTGATAGTCGCCAGAATGGTCTCTTTAAACTCGCTGTTTTTACGAAACCGCACGCCGTTGGCGGCAATCACCAGCGCCACCACCAAAATATAAATTTGTGATCCGGTAAGAATGAACGCATTTCTGTCAGCCTTAAACAGGGCGAAGAAGAAATGGCGCTCGTAAAACCAGGTGAAGAGATAAATAAACGGAATGGCGATCATCGCGCCTTTCACCACTCTCTCGCGGGTCAGCCAACTGGCGACCAGCGGATCGCTGAACAGCTGGCCGGTCAGGTAAAACAGCAGCCAGGTCCACAAACGGTACTGCGGGGCCAGGCTCAGCGCATGAACATCAGGATACAGCGCGGACAGCAGATCGTAGCCATATGAGAGCAACAGCAGCGCAAATACCACGCCGAAAAATAGCTTGCGTCGCTGGCTGAGCCACTCGATAAGCGGATGAAAGGTGTAAATCACAATAAAGGCAAAAACAAACCACGGCTGGATAAGATAACCGCGCTGGTAGGGTTCCCAGAGATAGTACACTGTCATCCAGAACAGGAAGACGATAACTACGCTTTTGATTTTACCCATTTGCCACTGCGCATCGTGCCGTGACTGCGAATCCAGATAGCCCGCCACCACAAAAAACAGCGGCGTGGCTATGGTCGAAATAAACGTCAGAAAACCGAGGATCCAGTGATAGTCGTAATCATAGTGATCCCGGGTGTTATAAATGGTGAAGAAGGTCACCGCCGTCATGCATCCCAGCGTTTTAATAATATTTAATCCGGTACTGTTCATTATTGTGGCTTCATATCCTTAGAGCCTATCCCATTAGGCTATTTTATTTGCCATTTTGGTCCTGGGCAGTGCTCACAAGCCTCACGTACTGCGTGTACGCTTCGGTTG
Source organism: Klebsiella sp. RHBSTW-00484 (assembly GCF_013705725.1). NCBI lineage: Bacteria > Pseudomonadati > Pseudomonadota > Gammaproteobacteria > Enterobacterales > Enterobacteriaceae > Klebsiella > Klebsiella sp. RHBSTW-00484. Next base: position 2,322,944 of record NZ_CP055481.1, read on the forward strand.
TTGCGCGCTGTCCGTGCCCAAACTGGCTGCAACAATATACGCCTACTGGGATAGGCTCTTATTATGGAAACAGGCGTAAATCACTGGCAGAACCAGCAGCGTCAGAATAGTAGCAAAACCCAGACCAAACATAATAACTACCGCCATACTCTGGAAGAAGACATCCAATAATAAAGGGGCCAGACCGAGAACGGTGGTGAAGGCGGTCAGCAGAATAGGGCGCAGACGCGAGGTGGCGGCATAAATAATGGCTTCCTGCTGCGCTTTTTCCTGCTTCTGCTGCTCAATTTCCTCAACCAGCACGATGCCGTTACGAATCAACATCCCGCTCAGGCTAAGCAAGCCTATCAATGCCATAAAGCCAAAAGGAATACCGGTAATCAAAAAGCCTGGCGTTACGCCAATCAGCGCCAGCGGCACCGTCAGCCAGATAGCGATCGCGTTTTTCAGCGAGCTGAACATCAGCACAGTGATAACAAACATCACCAGGTAACCCAGCGGCAGGGTGGTGAACAACCCCTGCTGCGCTTCGCGGGAATTCTCCGCGTCGCCGCCCCACTCAATACTGTAGCCGTGCGGTAGGGCGAGGGCATCGATTTGCGGCTTCACGCGCGCCAGAATATCGCCTGAGGTTTGATTGCTCAGCGGATCGGGGTCGGTCTGCACGGTCAGTACGCGGCTGCGGTCGCGGCGCAGGATCAAAGGATCTTCCCACTCGAGATTAAAGCCGCTGACCACGTTACTGAGCGGGATATACTGCTGGCGGTTTTGGCTCCAGACCAGCACATTATTCAGGTGGTTAGCATCCTGGCGCTCGGCGGCTGGTGGGCGAACCACCACCGGCAGCAGGTCAGCCCCTTCGCGATAGAGTCCCGCACGGCTACCAGAGAAATTCATCTCCAGCGCGTTATCGATATCCTGTTTATCTACTCCCAGTTCGCGGCCTAAGCTGGCGGAATATTGTGGGCGGATAACCTTGCTGCGGTTCTGCCAGTCGTTGCGCACGCCGTCGGTGGCCGGGTCTGCGGAGAGAATATCGCCCACCTGGCTGGCGAGCAGGCGCAGGCGGTCGGGATCCGGGCCTTTGATGCGCACTTCAATGGCGCTATCGCCGGAAGGGCCGAACATCACGCGTTTGCTGCTGGCATTAACCTGCGGATAGTTGCGCGCAATATAGCTGTCAACATGCTGCGTCAGAGCGTTAATACTGCGCTGGTCGTCCATGCGTACCATGATCTGCGCGTAGTTGCTGTATTGCCGTTGCCCGCTGTAGGTGAGGATAAAACGCATACTGCCCTGACCAACGGTGGCGATGGTGGTGACAACGCCCGGCTGGCCGTTAATCGAGGTTTCAATATCGCTGGCCATCTTTTCGGTTGTCGCAATATCAGTGCCATAGGGAAGCCAGAGGTCAACAAAGAAGATAGGCGTGTTCGATGAGGGGAAAAAGTTCTGCCGCACCGAGCCGAATCCCCATATTGAAGCTGCCAGCAGCGCCGCCATGACGGTCAGGGTGATCGCTTTGCGCATCAGTAGGGTGTGCAGAATCTGCTGATAAATGCGATAAAAGCGCCCGCTGTAGGGGTCGGTATCCGAGGTTTCAGCAGGCGGCTGTTGCCCTTTGAACAGCCACCATTTAATCAGTACTGGCGTGATGGTTAACGCTGAGAACCAGCTCAGCATGAGTGAAATCAGCAGCACCTGGAACAGTGATTTGCAGTATTCTCCGGTGGAGTCCTGCGACAGGCCAATCGGCGCAAAGGCGAGAATAGCAATCACCGTCGCCCCCAGCAGCGGCAGCGCCGAGCGGCGAATCACATAATTAATCGCCGTGAGCAGCGTCGACCCCTGCTGGCGGGCAATGAGTACCCCTTCGACGATGACGATGGCATTATCGACCAGCATACTCAGGGCGATAATCAGCGCCCCCAGCGAGATACGCTGTAGCTCGATGCCCCACAGATACATAATCAGCAGCGTACCGAGCACGTTAAGCGCTAACGACAGGGCAATAATGATACCGCTGCGCACGCCCATAAAGATCAGCAGCACGCCGACGACAATGGCCAGTGCCATCAGGAAGTTAGTGATAAAGCCGTTCACCGAGTGAGCCACTTCTGCAGCCTGGTCGTAGAACAGGTCAATTTTGATCCCTGCCGGTTTTTCCGCCGACATCTGATCCAGTTTGCTTTCCAGCGCGCGACCAACGTCAATGACGTTGACGCCGGGAATAAACGACACCCCCATAGTGACCGCCTGGCGGCCATTAGCGTGATAAATGCTGGAAGGAGATTCGCTGAGTCCGCGCGATAGCGTGGCAATATCGCGCAATCGCGTCGCTGAACCTGAGCCGTGCGGGCTGATTAACAAATCGCCCAGCTCGTCGAGATTTTCAAACTCCCCCGTTGGATGCAGGCGAATTGACTCGCTGCCGGATTTAATCTCACCGGCGTTAGACACTACGTTCAAGCGACTGAGGATTGCCGCCAGTTGGTTGAGCGTGATACCGCGGGCGGTCATTTTTGCCAGCGAGATATCGATATTGATTTGTTGTGGGATCGCACCGCCGATAGCGACTTTGCCAACGCCGGGAACCAGCACCAGTTCGCGCCTGAGCTGCTCGGCGTAGCGGACCAGCTCAGGGTTGGTAAAGCTCTCGCCGGAGATAGCAAAGAAGAAGCCAAAGACATCGCCAAAATCGTCGTTCACAAAGGGGGAGGCCACGCCGGGCGGGAACATCCGGGCGGCGTCTCCTACCCGACGGCGCAGCTCATCCCAGATTTGCGGCAGCTCGCTGGAGTGATAATTCGAGGCGATATTGACGGTGATTTGCGACAGACCATTGGAGGAAATTGAGCTGACGTTGTCCAGATAGGGCAGCTGTTGCAGCGCGTTCTCCAGCGGCAGGGTGACTTCTTCCTCAACCTGCTGCGCCGAGGCTCCCGGATAGTGGGTGATGACCACGGCGGTCTTGATGGTAAACGCCGGGTCTTCCAGGCGACCGATATTCAGCAGGGCGAAAATACCCCCGATGCCCAGCAGTAAAATAGTCAGCCAGACGCGAATCGGGTTGTTAATAAACTGACGAGAGATATCCATTACAAACCTCGTTCACGCGTCCAGATTCGAACCGGTTGCTGCGCATGCAGTTCACTGACGCCTGCCGCCACGACGCGCTCGCCGACGCTAAGCCCTTCGGTAATGACCACTCCCTGAGAGGTGACCTGGCCGACGCCAACTTTTCTGTCCTCAAGCTGTAGCTGTTCGCCTTCGCCTTTAACTACCCAGACGTGGGGCTCATTGCGCTGGCGATTATCCGGATTAAATACCGCTTCAACCGGCACCACGACGGCTTTATCGCCCGCGCTGGCGGGCAGGTTTGCCAGATTGACCGTCACGGTCCCACTCACGCCGCCCACTGACGGAAAATCGGCCGGGCGCGGCATGGTTAAAATGATCTGCCAGGTCAGAGTGTTGCTGTCGCTGCTACCGGTATGTTCTTTATATTCGGCGGTGAACTGACGGTCCGGCATAGAGTTGATTTTCACCACCGGACGATACTGCGCATTGCGGATATCAATAGTCGTAAAAAGATTCTCCGGAATGCTGAACACCACGTCGAGCAGATCGGTTCGCGTCAGGGTGACGATCGGCTGTCCGGCGGCGACAACCTGGTGATTACGGATCGGGACGCTGGCGGCAATACCGCTAAACGGCGCGGTGAGCGTCATTTGACTTAGCTCTTCGCGGGCGATTTTTAGCGCGGCGTTGGCGGAATCACGGTTGGCCCGCTGGATATCCATTTCCGCTTTTGAAATGGCCTGGCGACCCGGCCAGCGTCTGGAAGCGGTCGAACTGCCGCTGAGCGAGGGTTGCTGCGGTCTGCCGTTCGTTGACGCGTTGCTGCGCTTCCCGGGCGTTGAGCCGGGCGAGCGCTTGCCCCTGAGAGATACTGGCTCCCTGACGCACATCAAGGGATTCAATCTGTCCGCCGCGTTTGAACGACAGATCGGTAGAATCCCCGGATTCAATACGGGCAGGAAAAATGCGCTGCTGTGAATCACCAATGGCGACGACATCCGCAACTTTTACCATCCGCGGCAGCGGGGTAACTTGCGGTGCTTTCTGATCGCAAGCCGTTGTTATTAAAATAACAACGGGAATGAGAGAAAAATAACGGTTCACTGTATTCCCCTCGGTGCTAAAGGTTTTATTTTACATATTTTTCACAAATGCCGGCTTTATTCAGCCAGCGCTGAGACCACTAAATAGGTAAATAACCCGGAAGCCGTACAGGCGATTATTGCCAGGGCAATAAACAGGCTCAGGCGAAACAGGCTGTAGCCGAACATTGCTCCTCCTCTGGTATCAACCTTGTGCTAAGTAGATTCTTATCTACATAATTGTTGAATGGTTTTTAGAGGCGCGCAGGCCTCTGATAATGAGCATAGTCGTTGAAAAAAGGAAATGTTAAAAAGAGTAAAATTTGCGGTAATGTTGACGATTTTGCTGGGTTTTCAGTTGAATTGTCTGAGGTCGACTGAGTCTGTGATATTTTTCAATATATTAATTGGCATCTTAATAATGTTAATCGCCGTGTGCTACGTTTAATTATACCCATCATACTTCGAATCGAGATTTCTTCCTCAGCGCCATTGTCTGCGCTGTTTTCACCACCTTTTTTTATAGGTAATAAAAGGATTGTCTCTATGTATAAAAATATCCTCGTCCCGGTTGATGTGTTTGAAACCGGCCTTGCGGACAAGGCTTTGTCCCATGCTCAATTCCTCGCGCAAAGCTCCTCCGGGCAGATTCATTTACTCAACGTCATCCCGACATTTTCTCCTGCACTGACGCGCGGATTTATTTCCGATGCGCGAAAAATGGAAGACTATCTGGTTAATAATTCAAAAGAAAAACTCGCTGAACTCATCAATAAACTCTCTCTGAAGGAAAGCGATGTCCAGATTCATATTCGCAGCGGCAACGTCCGCGATGAAGTGACGAAACTGGCAGATGAACTGAAGGCGGATGTGGTGATCATTGGCTCACGCAATCCCAATATTCAAACCCATCTGTTGGGTTCAGAGGCGGCAAGTATCGTGCGTTATGCCCATGTGCCGGTTTTTGTGGTGCGCTAAGGGCAGCCTGAGGCTGTCCTGATTTCCGTTACAGGAGTGAGGAGATAACTATGAATACAGAAAAACCGGGCGGCCCGTTTTATCAGCTCTCCGTGGATGAAACCCTGACCAGCACCAACAGCACTCCCGATGGCATCAGCAGCGCTGAAGCGACGGCGCGATTACAGCAGTACGGTGAAAATGCGCTACCGCAAAAAGCGGGTAAACCGGCATGGCTGCGTTTTCTGGCGCATTTTAATGATGTGCTGATTTACGTCTTGCTGGCGGCGGCGCTGCTGACGGCGGTGATGGGCCACTGGGTCGATACTCTGGTGATCCTCGGCGTGGCGGTGATCAACGCCCTGATTGGCCATATTCAGGAGAGTAACGCCGAAAAATCGCTCCAGAGCATTCGCAATATGCTCTCCAGCGAAGCGGTGGTGGTTCGTCAGGGGAATCATGAAACCATTCCGACCACGGCGCTGGTTCCCGGCGATATCGTGGTGATCCGCGCCGGCGACCGCATTCCAGCAGACCTGCGGGTTATCGAAGCGCATAACCTGCGGGTGGAAGAGGCGATTCTGACCGGTGAATCAACGGTGGTGGAGAAAAGTACCGAAGCGCTTAGCGGCGAACTGCCGTTGGGTGACCGGACGAACCTGCTGTTCTCAGGTACCACGGTAAGCTCCGGCGGCGGCAAAGGCCTGGTGGTGGCAACCGGTGGCGATACCGAGCTGGGCCATATTAACCAGATGATGGCGGATATCGAGAAACACCGTACTCCGCTGTTGGTGCAGATGGATAAGCTCGGCAAAGCCATCTTTATCATCATTCTGGTGATGATGGCTGCGCTATTCGTCTTTAGCCTGCTGTTCCGCGATATGCCGGTTTCTGAACTGATGCTGTCGCTGATTAGCCTGGCGGTGGCGTCGGTACCGGAAGGGCTGCCGGCGATTATCTCGATTATCCTCTCGCTTGGCGTGCAAACCATGGCCCGGCAGAAGGCGATTATCCGCAAGCTGCCGACGGTCGAAACGCTAGGGGCGATGACGGTTATTTGCTCGGATAAAACCGGGACGCTGACCATGAACGAGATGACGGTTAAGGCCGTTATCACCGCCGATAAAGTCTATCGGGTGGAAGGGGACAGCTACGAGCCGGTGGGGAATATTCACCCGATCGATGAGCCGGACCCGATAACCGTCGCGCCGGGCACGCTGCTGGAGCGCTATCTGCGCACCATCGACCTGTGTAACGACAGCCAGCTAATCAAAGATGAAAGCGGGTTGTGGAAAATCACTGGCGGCCCTACGGAAGGGGCGCTGAAGGTGCTGGCGGCGAAAGTGACGCTTTCGCCGGCGAGCACCGAACTGCGCAGTAAGATCCCCTTTGATTCGCAATACAAATATATGTCAACGCTGTACCGCATCGGCAATGAGGAGACGATTTTAATTACCGGTGCGCCAGATGTGCTGTTCCGCCTGTGTCAGCATCAGCAAACCGACCATGGGCTGGAGCCGCTGGACCAGCCGTATTGGGAAGCGAAAATTGAAGAGTACGCGCGGGAAGGGCTGCGCATGGTGGCGGCAGCGTGGAAACCGGCGGCTGACGGGCAAACCGAACTCACCCATCAGGATTTGCAGCATGGCGTCATTCTGTTAGGGATCGCCGGGATGATGGACCCGCCGCGACCAGAGGCCATTACCGCTATCGGCGACTGCCTGCAGGCGGGGATCCGCGTGAAGATGATCACCGGGGACCACCCGCAAACGGCGATGAGTATCGGCAAGATGCTGGGGATCGGCAACGCCGGGAACGCCATTACCGGGCGCGAGCTGGAGGTGATGGACGATACCCAACTGAGTGAAGCGGCGCAGAAATTCGATATTTTTGCCCGTACCAGTCCGGAAGATAAGTTCCGTCTGGTTCAGGCGCTGCAAAGCAGGAAAGAGGTGGTCGGGATGACCGGTGATGGGGTGAACGACGCCCCGGCGCTGAAGCAGGCCGATGTTGGTATCGCGATGGGCATCAAGGGCACCGAAGTGACCAAAGAGGCCGCTGATATGGTGCTGACCGATGATAACTTCGCCACCATCGCCAGTGCAGTCAGGGAAGGGCGGCGGGTTTACGATAACCTGAAGAAAACGATCTTGTTCATTATGCCAACCAACCTGGCGCAGGGGTTGTTAATCATTATCGCGCTGCTGGCGGGGAATTTGATTCCGCTGACGCCGGTGTTGATTTTGTGGATGAACATGGCGACGTCGGCCACGCTGTCGTTTGGTCTGGCGTTCGAAGCCGGTGAAAAGAACATCATGCGCCGTCCGCCGCGCGATCCTAAGCTGCATGCGATGGACGGCTTTGCCATCTGGCGGGTAATTTTTGTCGGTTCGATGATCGCCGTGAGCGCCTTTGTGCTGGAGGCCTGGCTACAGCCGCGAGGCTACTCACCTGAGTTTATCCGCACCGTACTGTTGCAGACGCTGGTCACCGCACAGTGGTTTTATATGCTCAACTGCCGGGTGGCGGATGGTTTCTCACTGAGCAAAGGGCTGCTGGCGAACCGGGGTATCTGGATTGTCAGCGGCGTGTTGCTGGTGCTGCAACTGCTGATTATCTACGCGCCGTTTATGCAGATGCTGTTCGGTACCGAAGCGCTGCCGTTCCGCTACTGGGTGATCACCTTTATTATCGGTTTTGTGATGTTCCTGATTGTGGAAATTGAGAAGCCGCTGACGCGCAAGTGGCGCACGGCCTGAGTCATTCCCGGAGGCGGTGCTGCGCACCTGTCCGGGCTACCAGACAGCCGCATAATCGGTAGCCCGGACAGACGCAATGCGTCGCCTCCGGGGAAAACCAAAAAACAAAAGCCGACGCATAACGTGTCGGCTTTTCCGTTTCAGACAAAGAACACGATCTTAATGGATCAATCTTTGAGTTTAACCGGGTTATTACGATAGGCCGCCAGCTTCGCGCGCATCCAGCTGCTGCTGTTGTTATTGACCGCGCTTACCACGCCGGTGGTGGCACCGCCGCCAACCTGCACATGGAAAATACCGCGTGACGGGAAATCCACATATTTTGGCTCAGTGAAATCCCACTCATGACGCTTGAACAGCTCGCGCGGATTTTTGCCCATCATGCTGGCGTGAACATCAAGGAACTCGATGTCCAGCAGGTCAGCGTTAATGGCCTCCATAGAACTCCCGATTTCCGCATGGCCCATCAGGTAGCTGCCGCCGGTGCCCCAGAATTTCTCTTCTAACGCCCCAACTTGCTCGGAAACGGTGGCCAGACGGCTGGCCGGAACCTGCCATGGCAGCACCGGCTGGCGCAGATAACGGCTCAGCGCCGCGCAGAATTCGAAGGTGCGATCCCATTCAAACGGCGAGTAGCAGTAGCCGTTTTTGTAGGCGCGAGCAGTAAAGTCATCCGCTTCATAGCGGTCTGCGGCCATAAAGTCTGCGCCCTTAGCTACGACGGTGGTCCCTTTGGCATCGATGTATTCGATATCCTCAAAGACACCGACCAGCAGCGCGTACTCGGCGGTCAGCTTGCCTGCCAGAGTCGGGTCGATGGTCATTTTTTTCCTGGTGCCGTCTACGGCATCAAACACATCGTCATAGGTGAAATCATTATAAACCCACTGTGAACCGCCGACGCTCCACAGGTTCACCTGCCAGCCCAGCACCACATCCGGAGCCACTGCGCGCACCAGCCAGTTGACGCCTTTGATATAGCCTTTCAGGGTATCGGTAATCGCGGCAGGAACGGCGATATTCACGCCATGGTGTGCCAGAGCTTCCGCCAGCGGCTTGCGAACCGGAATCACATAGTCGGGAGAGAAACCGTACTTTTGACATTCGCCAAGGTAATCAGGGTTGACGATAAAGCCGCCCGGAACCGGATGCTCGTCATCTTTCATCGCCTGCGCCATTTGCAGCGCCTGAATGAAGTTGGCAAAGCTGAATTGATGGCGCTCAGGATCGTCAATAATGTTTTCCACGTCACCCAGCGACAGGTTGCAGGTGTAGGAGACCATCATCGGCAGCACGCTGTCGCCAGTTTTCGCGGAAACATCACGCGCCATCTGGATGATTTTTGAAGTCGGCTCTTTCGTCGGATCCAGATATGCGGACGCATCGCCCATGCCGTCATCACCGGAGTATTTGAACAGGGAAGAGACGCGCGCTTCGGCCAGGTCATCCACGTTGCTCGGTGACATATTGGCGCAGCCGCCAAAGCTCAGGAACTCAGGGAAACCTTTCACGCACAGGTTGGCCCCTTCAACGATCGCGATAACCAGCGTCAGCGGGGTATTTTTCTCAACGTTCAGCGTCTGCGTGGCTAAATCGATGTAGTACACAACGCCGTTATGAATAACGGTAGCGGATTCAACCTGATAAACGCCCGGAGACAGCTCAATCGACGGCGTAATGCTGCCGGTTTGCATCGCCAGATCGGCGAAAAAGTACTGACGCGGAACGTCGCTGCCATCAACAAGACGCAGAGCGAAAGTATCGGCGACCGTTTTTTCGGCAACTACTTTGAGGGTTAATTTCGCAGAGGCAGACTGAGACTCGTCGCGCTGGTTAGCGCGGGTGAAGGCGATATCGTGAAGCTGGTTGTCCAGCGCGCCGTTCGCCGCATCAAAGCTGTAGTGAATGTTATTCAGTTTGATGTCATCGATGCAAACTGAATAAGTCCCGGCGATCGGTAGACGCTCCAGGCGCTGTTTTTGACCTGCGCGCATGGTGAAGCGCTGTTTGGCAACGCCGTTTTCCAGATAAACAACGTTCAGATCTTCGTTATGCAGCGCGTGGGTGGCCGGTAAATTTACCGCCACGTCCAAAGTGGTGCTGCGTTCAGCCTGGGCAAAGGTAATATCAAGCGGGGTACGCTGGCCTTTAGTGATGGTCAGCTCCGTTGCGCTTAATTGTACTGCCGCGCGAACGGTACCTTCTGCGGTGCGCAGCTCTGCCGCGCTGACCGTGTAATCGCCTGCGTCGATATCAAAATTGGTCATGCCCGCTTTCGGAAGAAGCGTTTCGCTTTTCTCACCGCGAAGCAAAACTAGCGTAAGAGCGGTGTTTTCCAGTCCGGCCGGGAAGGCGGCACAGGTTACGGCCAGTTCACCGGCAACGTCTGCTTCTTCATCAGCGGCAGCGGTGAAGGTGCTGCGGAAAGTCTCCCATTTTGGCACGGTATCGGAGGACGCGTTGACGCCCATATGAATATTGGAAATGGAGTTACCTAAGGCAGAACCATCGGCGGCAGTTATCGTCAGCTTAATATCAAAGATGCCGCTGGACACTTCGCTTGATTCAATATTTGTATTTATTAGACACCATGGGTTTGTCGATACGTTAATATCCCCGGCGGTAATTTTACCTGGTGCACTAAAAGTCAGGATCATTTTTTCTTTAATATCAACGCTGGCGCCGGTAGCGGATTTGAACCCACTAATATCGGCTGTCGGGTACCAGGTGTCGTTACTAATATTAAGTGTGAAATCTAATTGCATTTTTTATCTCCATGAAAATATGCATGATCAAAGGACCATATGTTAATTGCCATCCCGGCTGAATTTGTCTGGTGTTGGTATAATTCAGTGCTCAAGCGCTTTTAGTTATAAATGAGTCGAAATAAAAGTGCATGCGTATTACCGATAAAATGAGGCGCGCTGATTTAATATGATAACGAATATCCCGCACTGTTTAATCAGTGAGGAATATTAGGTGAGTGATGAGGTTAATGAGGGGAATGTGATGGTCTGTATGATGGGGCGGGAAGAGCCTGTCCCCGCCGTGTCCCGTATTAAGTTGGCTCTGCGTTTAAATACGTTGCTTCAAAAACGTATTTAATTCTCTGACGATACACTCGGGTTCATCGACCAGCGGCATATTGTCCATATCCGCAATTGCGTCTATTTTTTGCGAATTATCAGACTGCAATGCGGCAAATAATGGCGTGAAGTCAGGTTGCTCCGGGCCGCGCTCGGCTACCAGCTCAAAGGTTTTATTGATTGCCGCGTCGTTGGTCAGGGCTGAAACCAGAACTTTGGCAATTTGTTTTCGCGAGATTACGCCATCGTCTGGGGTGCCGGCATGGCGGCGATCGCCCTGTAGCATCAGTAAATTATGCTCATTCTCATGGTTGTAATCGAACCAGCCCGGCCTGACGATGGTGTAGGGATGACCGCTGGCCCTCAGTAGGCGCTCGGCCCGACGCTTCCAGTCATGCACTTCCGTGCGCTGGTTAAATGAGCTGAGCCGCTCGGTGACGCCGATGGTGGTCATCAGCGCAATTCGCACCTGGGTTGGTTTAAGCAGCTTCAGTATATTGCGCACGCCGCCGTAGTCTATCGCTCGCGCGCCAATACGCCCCTGACCATCGGAGCCAAGGGTGAAGATGACGGCATCAATATCTTTCACCACATCCGTTAAGGTCTCCGGCATGGAGACGTCGCCGTAGACAACCTGCGCGTCGCGTGGGAGCAGTTTGACTTTGCGCCGATTTCTGACCAACGCTATGGGCTGATGGCCCATTTCGATCGCGGTTTCAACGACGTGAAGACCGATACTGCCCGTCGCGCCTGCAATGAGTATTTTCATGAGTAATCCTGGGTTCAATTCAGAGATATACCCAAAATAATTCGAGTTGCAGGAAGGCGGCGACGCAGTGAGTCCCCAGGAGCTTACTGAAGTAAGTGACTGGGGCGAGCGAGGAAAGCCAACGCATATGCAACTTGAAGTATGACGGGTATAAATGCGTTAAAAACAGGATAGCAATTACCATTATGCAGAGTAACGAGGCTAAAATGATTGCGTCTATGAATCGCCTTCATAAGTTCTGCGTGCGGGCAATCAAGTTAACTAAGGAGCCCACCGATGCTTAAAGAGAACTTCAACGAACTGCAGATCTTTCTGATCGTTGCGAGGGAGCGAAGCTTTACCAAAGCGGCGGGTAAGCTTGGTGTTTCGCAATCGGCGCTCAGCCACGCCATAAAGGGTCTGGAGGAGCGTTTAGACATCCGTCTTTTGACCCGAACCACCCGTAGCGTCGCGCCGACCGAAGCCGGTGAGCGCATTATTGCCTGCCTGGAGCCGCGCATTGCCGATCTGGAACAGGAGCTGGAAGCCGTTATTCAGCTCAATCGCGCGCCATCCGGCAATATTCGGCTCTCGGCAGGCGAGCACTCCGCGCGCAGGCTGGTCTGGCCGAAGCTCAAACCCTTTCTTAAGGAGTATCCGGAAATTAACGTTGAGCTGGTGGCGGATAATGGCTTTGTGAATATTGTGGAGGGGCGTTTTGACGCTGGTATCCGCCTTGGCGAAAGCGTCGACAAAGATATGATCGCCGTGAAAATCGGCCCGGATATGCGCATGGCGCTGGTGGGTTCGCCCGGCTATTTCGCGGAACATAAAATTCCCCAAACCCCGCATGAATTGCAGAATCATCGCTGCATCAATATGCGCCTGCCGACCGCCGGGGGACTCTATCACTGGGAGTTTGAGCGGGACGGTAAACCACTGCGCGTCAGGGTTGAAGGGCAACTGACGTTCAACCAGCTGTCAGAACGAATTGACGCGGCGTTATCCGGATTCGGTATAGCCTGCGTACCGGAAGACATGATTGAAGAATTAGTGACGTCAGGCGATCTTGTTCAGGTGCTTGAAGAGTGGTGCCCCTCTTTTCCGGGATATTACCTTTATTATCCCAGCCGTAAACAGCACCCACCGGCCTTTGCCCTGCTGATTGACGCGCTGCGTTATTCTGAGTAAACGGCCTGCGGCAACCCGCAGGCCGGGTTTAACCTTAACGTCCGACGCGGGCCATTAAGGCCGCCGGATAGCGCTCGCCGACGATTTTCACCGTTTCCAGCGCCTGGGTGATTTTACGCAAATCCCCCGCTGAAAGGACGAGTTCGGCAGCGCCCAGATTCTCTTCCAGCCGATGCAGCTTGGTGGTGCCGGGGATCGGCACAATCCACGGTTTTTGCGCCAGCAGCCAGGCCAGCGCAATCTGCGCCGGAGTTACGCCTTTTTCGGCGGCCAGCTCGCCAAGCAGGGTGACCAGTTGTTCATTGGCTGCAATAGCCTCGGCGGCAAAACGTGGCACTTTGCTTCTGAAATCATCTTCACCGAACGTGGTACCGGCTTTGATTGCGCCGGTTAAAAAGCCTTTGCCCAGCGGGCTGAACGGCACAAAGCCAATCCCCAGCTCTTCCAGTACCGGCAGGATCGCCTGCTCAGGCTCGCGCCACCACATCGAATATTCGCTTTGCAGCGCGGCAACCGGCTGCACGGCATGGGCGCGGCGAATGGTTTGTACGCCTGCTTCGGAAAGGCCGAAGTGTTTAACCTTGCCTTCGGCAATCAGATCTTTCACCACGCCGGCGACGTCCTCAATCGGCACGTCGGGGTCAACGCGGTGCTGGTACAGCAGGTCGATGACGTCGGATTTCAGACGACGCAGCGAGCCTTCGACGGCTTCGCGGATATGTTCCGGGCGGCTGTTTAAAATCTGCTGTTTGTTGTCATCGCCAAAGGTAAAGCCAAATTTGGTGGCGATAACTACCCGGTCGCGGAACGGTTTTAACGCTTCGCCGACCACCTCTTCATTCAGATACGGGCCGTACACTTCGGCGGTGTCGAAGAAGGTTACGCCGCGCTCAACGGCGGCACGAATCAGTTCGATGGCCTGACGGGTATCGGTCGCCGGGCCGTAGCCGAAGCTCAGGCCCATACAGCCCAGGCCGAGTGCCGAGACTTCAAGCCCGGACTGACCAAGAAAACGTTTTTGCATTGCGTTACATCTCCGTGGGTTTCTGATTAAACGTCCAGCTTACGACCGGCAAGCCATTCCACTCGGGCGGGGTCGCGATGCGAGAAAAAGGCGCTGGTGGCGGTGTCGATGGCGGTAATGTGCAGCATTTCGTCGGCGCTCAGCTCGAAGTCCAGCACGTTAATATTTTCGGCCATACGCTCTTTACGCACGGTTTTCGCCAGCGAGACGATGCCGCGCTGGAAGATCCAGCGCAGAACCACCTGACCGACGCTTTTGCCATATTTTTCGCCAATGGCGGTTAACTCCGGATGCTGGAACAGGCCGTTTTTACCTTCGGCAAAAGGTGCCCACGCTTCAGGCTGAATGCCGCGAGTCAGCATCCACGGCACGGCGTGGAGCTGCTGATTAAACGGGTTCACCTCAATTTGGTTGACAGCAGGCACCACTTTATTGAAGGCGATCAGGTCGGCAAGGCGGTCCGGGTGGAAGTTGCTCACGCCAATGGCGCGAATTTTCCCCGCCTGGTGCAGTTCTTCCATAGCGCGCCATGCGCCGTGGACGTCGCCATAAGGCTGGTGAATCAAATAGAGATCGACGTAATCCAACTGCAGGCGATTTATCGAACGCTCAAACTGTGCTTTGGCGCCTTCATAGCTGGCGTCCTGCATCCATAGTTTGGTGGTGACGAAAAGCTCGTCGCGCGCAATGCCGCTCTGCTTGAGCGCGTTGCCGACCTGAGTTTCGTTCAGGTAGGAGGCGGCGGTATCAATCAGGCGGTAGCCCGTTTCAATCGCCTCGACAACGGCGCGCTCGCACTCTGCGGCATCCGTCATCTGAAAGACGCCAAAGCCCAGCAGGGGCATTTCAATACCGTTGTTCAGTGTTACCGTTTGCATGAGGTTATCCTTCAGCTATTGAATGAGGAAAGCATAGCGCAGAGTGATTTATTCGATTAGAGGGGCTAATTTTCTAGGGTTAATTAGCAGGGTTCATTAATGGGTAGGGCGAACCCTGCTGTTGCGAAACTTAGAGCCTATCCCAGTAGGCGTTATTGGCGCAGACAGTTTGAACACGGACAGCGCGGAAAAACCGGAGCGTACACGTAGTACGTGAGGATTTTGAGCACCGCCCAGGTTCAAAATGGCAAGCAAAATAGCCCTAATGAGATAGGCTCTTAAGGCAACTGACGGTACTCTTCGTCAGCAACCGGCTCCAGCCATTCGTTGGATGCACCTTCAGCGGGAACCGCCACGGCGAGGTGGGCAAACCAGCTATCGGCGGCCGCGCCGTGCCAGTGTTTGACGCCCGCAGGAATATTCACCACATCCCCGGCGGTCAGCTCACGCGCCGGTTGGTTCCACTCCTGATACCAGCCGCGTCCGCCGGTCACCAGCAGGATTTGTCCGCCCTTATGGTGAATATGCCAGTGGTTACGACAACCTGGCTCAAAGACCACGTTACCGATATTGACCCCTTCCGTGGAGAGCATGCTCAGGTAGCTGGTGCCCTGAAAATATTGCGCATAGGCTTCGTTTTTCTCCCCTTTAGGGAAGATACCGTTACCGTCAAATTGTTCGTTCATGTTGTCTCCGCGTTTTAATTTAAGCGTCCCGATGTTGTCCATCGGGATCCACTGTGTAAAGTGTAGTGAAAGCCTGATTAAATGATAAGATGCTCAAATATGAATATACTGGTGCAAAAAATTCACCAATTATGAGCAAAGAAAAATTAAACGATTTACAGGCTTTTGTGACGGTGGCCCAGGAGCGTAGTTTTACCCGAGCGGCGGCGGTATTGGGCATCTCGCGTTCGGCGCTGAGCCATACGCTGCTGGGGCTGGAAGAGCGTCTGGGGGTGCGGTTATTAATCCGTACCACGCGTAGCGTCTCGCCAACCGATGCCGGAAACCGCTTGCTGGGCGTGCTCGCACCGCGCCTGGATGAGATTGAGACGGAATTGATCTCGCTGCGTGCTTCACGTGATAAGCCTGCCGGAACGGTGCGTATTACCGCCAACGATCATGCCATCGTCACCGTACTCTGGCCCCGACTTCAGCCTTTATTAAATGAACACCCCGATATCAACATTGAATTCAGCGTCGGCTATGAACTGACCGATATTGCGGCCCAACGCTTTGATGCCGGGGTGCGGATGGGCGATCAGGTGGACAAAGACATGATTGCGGTGCGCATTACCCCCGATGTGCCGATGGCGGTGGTTGCAGCGCCCGGTTATCTTTCCGGCAGGGCGGCGGTAACATGCCCTGAAGATCTGATGGCGCATAACTGCATTAATCTGCGGTTGCCCACCCACGGCGCGCTGTATGCCTGGGAGTTTGAAAAGGGCAGTCAAAAAATTAACGTTCGGGTCGATGGGCAAACCGTTTTTAACAATACCTTTTTGATGATTCAGGCGGCGCTGGACGGGGCAGGTATCGCCTATGTGCCCCGCGATTTAGTGGCGAAAGATATCGCCACTAAATCGCTGATACCCTTGCTTGCCGACTGGTGCCCGCATTTTCCGGGGTACTATCTTTATTACCCTGGTCGCCAGCATCTCCCGGCGGCGTTTACGCTGGTGGTTGACGCTTTGCGCTGGCACCGACGGGCTTGATCAGCTGGACAACGCCTGCTGTAGCGCATGGTCAGCACGCATAGCTGCTTCGCTTTCGCCATTTTCTCGTAGCACCTGCGCCAACTGGCGTAGCTGCTCGGCAGTGAGTCCAACCCGCAGACTGGCCCGCGTGTGCGACAGCAGCTGCGATTCCACGCCCGGCGTGGCGGCGAGCGCGCCAACCGTTGCCAGCTCTCGGCTTTGCCAGTCGAGGTTGTCGCGGGCAAAAATATCGCCAAATAGATGCGTTTGCAGGAACTGATTAATCACCGGGGCAAATTCAAAAAGCGGCCCCTGTACCGGTGCGCCTGAGATTTTGGTCTGGTTTGCGGTACCCACGGCGCGCAGCTCCGCGCCGACGGGAATCGGGTTGGCTGGCTCTTTTCCTTCGATGTCATTGATGCCGCGTTGTTTACGCGTTTCAACCACCTTCATCAATGCATTCAATCCGTTAAGGCTGCGAGGGAAGCCGGTGTAGGCATAGAGCTGGACGAGGATTTCTTTGGTTTCGTTAATCGTGAGCCCGGCATCCAGACCCTGATTTAGCGCTGCGTTCAGCTTGTCCATCTGGCTGCTGGCCATTGATGCGGCGATCAGAGGGATCGCCTGCTGGCGAGCAGATAGCGTAGTGGAGGCGGTTTGTTGGTTCTCCATCGTAGAGGCTCCTTGCGTCGTCGGGGCCGCATTTGCCGAAAGGTTACAACCAAAAATCAGCAATGCCGCTGCCGTCAGCGTTTTAATGCGCGTGGTATTGTTCATCCGTCACTTTCTCCATCCATTCAATGTTTTTACCCGCGACCGTACCCGTTACGGCCAGATGCGTCATCGCGCTGCCGGGCGCGGCCCCATGCCAGTGCTTAACCCCTGGCGGGCATACCACGACATCGCCGGGGCGGATGGTTTGCACGGGGTGTCCTTCCTCCTGAGTCAGGCCGACGCCGGAGGTCACCACAAGCCTCTGACCGGCAGGATGGGTGTGCCAGGCAGAACGCGCGCCGGGTTCAAAGGTAACGTATGCGCCGGAGGCGCTGATGTCTTTGTCAGCGCTGAATAACGGGTCGACCCGCACGCGTCCGGTAAAGTTTTCAGCGGGGCCTGCCATCGCGCTTTGACTCCCGGCGGGCGTAATCTGCACCGAGGCGTTTTGCCCCTCGGCCAATGAAGAGAAAGCGACAAACGGCAGTAACAGCGCGAGATAACCTAATTTTCCAATCATGCAGGGCGTCCTTTTATGTCAATGAAGGGGGTACTGCGTTGCGATAATTCTAATGGGCGTTCCATGTCGTCAGGCTGACGGTTGGCTGACATTGTTGTCAGTTGGCGGTGCGAGGGCGAAGGTGAGGCCAAAGGTATTGTGGCCCTCTTCGCTGCGCGCAAAAACCTCGCCCCGGTGCATAATGGCCACGGCATGAACGATTGAGAGCCCCAGTCCGTGATGGGTATCGCTCTTGGCGCGAGAAGCATCAACGCGATAAAAACGTTCAAAAAGGCGATGTAAATGGGCAGAGGCGATCGGCTCGCCGGGGTTCGATACCGCGACACAAGCCTGATTTTGACTTTCGCTTAAGCGAACGATAATCGTACTGCATGGTGGCGCGTGCCTTGCGCTGTTTTCCAGCAGATTAGCCAGTGAACGGTGGAACAACCGCCGGTCGATATGGGCGGAGACATCGCCTTCGATCTCCAGCGTGAGCTGTTTTTCAGCGAAGGAGGGTTCCACGTATTCTGCCGTTTTTAGCGTCTCTTCACGTAGCGAGACGCGGCTTAACTGCGCGGCATGAACACCGGCGTGGGCATGTGACAGGAACAGCATGTCGTTAACGATTGACGTCATCCGCTCAAGTTCTTCGAGGTTTGAACCCAGCAGTTCTTCAAGTTCATCATGCGAGCGTCGGCGTGATAGTCCGAGCTGTGTTTGACCAATCAGGTTGGTGAGTGGGGTACGTAGCTCGTGGGCCACGTCGGCGTTAAAGCTTTCAAGTTGCCGCCAGGCAATTTCCTGACGTTCCAGCACACCATTAAATGACCGTGCCAGCTGCTGCAACTCCTCAGGCAGCGCGGTGCTATCGAGCCGTTGACCATGATCGCCCGGTGCCAGATGCTGCGCCTGCTGGCTTAGGGCGCTAACCGGGCGCAGGCCAATTCTGGCGACCATGTATCCCAGCAGCGCGACAATAACCACGCCCAGTGCGGTAATAATCAGCAGCGTGCGCGTGAATGCCTCCAGCGTGCCCATATAGGGTGTGGAATCGATAGCGACCACATAGCGTAGCGCCGGTCTTTCACCGTTGGCGGGGATCGTTTTGACCAGCAGAAAAAGCGAACATGCGCCTTGCGAAGCGCCGGGCATTTTATTGAAACCCTCCGTCAGCGAAGACCACTGAACCCCGAAGGGGGGCGCTCCGCCCACGTTAAAATGAGGGTTATCGCTGACTATCCAGTAGCGAACCCGCTCGCCTTCAGAGTTGGCCAGAACGGTAAATTTACTGGCAAGCGTAGACCAGCCGTCGGCGGAGGTGCGCGATACGATCCACGGGCTCATTAATGATTCGCGAAACAGTAGCTCGTTATGCATCTGTTTTTGCAGTGAGTCATGCAGCGAGCTTCGCAGCAAAATGCCGATGGTCGAGACGATCAGTAGGGCGGACAACGCGAACATCAACGCCAGATGTACCGAGATGGCGCGCTTAAACATGTTTTTCCATCACTTCTTCAGGCCTGACTTCAAGAACGTAGCCCATGCCGCGCACGGTATGCAGCAGCTTGATCCCGAACGGCGCATCAACTTTGGCACGCAGGCGTTTGATGGCGACTTCCACGACGTTCGCGTCGCTGTCGAAATTCATATCCCAGACCTGCTCGGCGATCATCATTTTGGACAGGATCTCTCCCTGGTGACGGGCCAGCAGGCTGAGCAGGGAAAACTCTTTGGCGGTCAGCTCAAGGCGCGTTCCGGCGCGCAATACCCGGCGAGCCAGCAGATCCAGGTGCAGATCGTGTATTTGCAACTGCGTAATATCTGCGCCGTCGGCTGAGCGGCGACGCACTAGCGCCTGAATGCGCGCCACCAGTTCAATTAGGGAAAAGGGTTTGGGCAGATAATCATCGGCACCCAGGCGCAGGCCTTTAACTCGCTCATCGACGGACCCCCGGGCGGATAACATGAGTACTGGGGTTTGTTTACTGGTGCGAAGGTTTTCCAGTACCCGGTAACCGTCCATGCCCGGCAGCATGACATCAAGGATTATCGCGTCGTAGTCGAACTCCTGCGCGTAGTGCAGGCCTTCGGCTCCATCAGCAGAGACATCGACCGTGAACCCCGATTCGCCCAGCGCGCGCGTCAGGTAGCTTGATGTTTTTTCTTCGTCTTCCACTAACAGCAGGCGCATAGCAATCCTGTCCTTATCCGTTTTTTAAGGGGGCTTCGACATCGGAATAAACTTGCACCGCATCGGGTAGCCTTTGGCCTCTGATGGTTATGGCATCCAGTGAACGGGTGAGCTCGGTCATTTCAGCGTTTGTCAGCTTGATGGCTGCTGCGGCAGTGTTTTGCAGCATATGGTCGCGGTTGGTGGTGCCGGGAATGGGTACAATCCAGGGTTTGCGTGCCAGCAGCCACGCCAGCGCAATTTGGCCCGGCGCGGCATTTTTTCTTTGCGCCCAGCTTTTTAGTAACTCGACGAGCTGGAGATTGTGCGCCAGATTATCCGGAGCAAAACGAGATTCCGTGGCGCGGAAATCGCCGGGAGCAAATCGGGTATTGGCATCTATCCAGCCAGTTAAAAACTGCACGCCCAGCGGGCTCCACGGCACGAAACCAATCCCTAACTCTTCGCATACCGACAGCGCGCTTTTTTCCGGGCCGCGCCAGAGCATCGAATATTCGCTTTGGACTGCGGTTACCGGTAATGCCGCGTGGGCGCGTCTTAGCGTATTAACGCCCATTTCCGATAATCCCCAGTGCAGCACCTTTCCTTGATCCATTAGGTCTTTTACGGCGCCGGCGACGTCCTCAATCGGGATCTGTGGATCGACCCGATGTTGATACAGCAGGTCGATGCGATCGGTTTGCAGGCGTTTAAGCATGTTTTCGACTACTTGTTTGATATGTTCCGGGCGACTGTTTAGGCCAGGAAGGCGCTTGCCGGTCTGCTGATCGATGTTCCAGCCAAACTTGGTGGCAATAACAATTTTGTCGCGAAAAGGGGCTACACCTTCGCCGAGGATTTTTTCAACTTCAAACGGGCCGTAGGCTTCCGCCGCATCAAATAGCGTGATGCCGCGATCGAAGGCCTGGCGAATGATATTCACCATCTCCGGACGCCAGGGCACGGAAGTGTCGTATTTACGGCTCATGTTCTGTACGCCCAGACCGATAGCGGACACTTCGAGGTTGCCCAGTTTGCGTTTATCCGGTGCGGCAGAATGCAGGTTGCTTTGACCTCCGGCGCTGGCGGTTTTTTCTGTCGCGTAAACGTGAGAGACCAGCGAGGCTGCAGCGACCCCGGCCCCCGCAATCAGCAATTTACGCCGTGCTGGCATAGAAGGGACGTCTGCGTCGTCGGTGAATTGTTGTTTATTGCTCATGAAAGGCTCCTGTTCTCGGTAGTTTGGCCTGCGCTTATTCTGACTCCCGTTTGCCAACATAAAGCTGACCGTTTCCTGACAGCGTTGTCAGAAACCTGTGCAAGGATATTTCTGACAAAATTGTTATTCATTCGTCATGATGCTGACAGTTCTCTCTTCCTAATCTGAATACGTTATTTGCCATCACCAGCCTGGTGAATTCAGGCCATTATTTATTCGGGAGAGATCATGAAAATTACGCTTTTAAATACCGTTTTACTGACGGCCATGATGAGTATTTCATCGGTGCATGCCGCTGATTACAAACAAAATCCTTTTACTCTGGTGTATGACGGAGCGATAACTGAAAATGTCAAAGGCAAGGTCAATATCCACCCGGTAAAATATGATCTGCACGGCATCCAGATTGCCGCCAATGTATACACCCCGGCCAATTACGATCCGGCTAAAAAATATCCGGCGGTGGTTGTTGCCCATCCTAATGGTGGCGTGAAAGAGCAGGTTGCCGGGTTATATGCTCAGCGCCTGGCGGAGCATGGATATATTACAATTACCGCCGATGCGGCTTATCAGGGAGCCAGCGGCGGTATGCCGCGCAGCGTGGATAAACCAGCTAATCGCATTGAGGATATTCACGGCATGGCTGACTATCTCAGCCAGTATCCCGGCGTTGATACCGCGCGTATTGGCCTGCTGGGCATCTGCGGCGGTGGCGGCTATTCGCTAAAAGCGGCGCAGACCGATAAACGTTTTAAAGCGCTGGCGACGCTCAGCATGTTTGACTCCGGGCTGGTGCGCCGCAATGGTTATCAGGATTCACAGATTTCCACTATCCAGGAACGTCTGAAGCAGGCAACCGACGCGCGTACCAAAGAAGTCACCACGGGTGAGGTCAGCTATTCCGGTGATGCTAACCTGACCGATGAACAAATCGCCAAACTCCCATTTGATCTATATCGCCAGGGCTACGAGTACTACTGGAAAACCCATGCTCATCCGAACTCAACCTTCCGCTATACCACCAGCAGCCTGCTCGATTTAATGCGCTTTGATGCGCAAAGCAATATGGACCTTATCAACCAGCCGCTGCTGATGATGGCCGGTACCAAAGCAGATTCGCTGTATATGACCGAAAGCGCGTTTAAAAAGGCCACCGGTACCGCAAATAAAGAGCTGTTCCTTATCGACGGAGCGACGCATATCGAGACCTACTGGGTGCCGCGTTATGTCGACCAGGCCATGAGCAAGCTCGATAACTTCTTCGATAGCAATATTTAAGTCGTAAGGCCAGCTTCATCAGGAGGTTGGCCGTTTGTCTGCATTCAGAGTAACGGAGTTGGCGGCTAAGATAATTACGTTCAATAAATAGGCGCTATGAGCATAATTCATTAAACGGGGTTTCGCGGTTTGCATTCAGAATGCGAGCAGTGGGGGAGGGCGTCTGGTTCAATCAGAGAAATGTTTGACGAAGGGGCTGGATAGGGATGTTGTTATGTATTTGATAATATTGAAAAATGATGCCGTCTATACCCTAAATAATTCGAGTTGCAGGACAAAACGGTTAACCGTTTTGAACAGCGCTTGCGCTGGCCCCGTAAGGGGCGAGGCCGCAGGCCGAGTAACGCGGCAAGTGAGCGAATCCCCAGGAGCTTACTCAGGTAAGTGACTGGGGTGAACGAACGCGGCCAACGCACATGCAGCTTGAAGTATGACGGGTATATAGAATAAACGGCATCATCGTTTTATTACTTGCTGACTTTTACCCGCATTTCATTAACTTGCGCAGGGACAATTTTGTGCCCTGACTTCAGATAATCAATCACGACATCAGACATATTATCCCCGGCACGGACTTGTATATTTTTCCCTTCTTTAAATGCCAGAAAACCATCGCCTCCTAAAGCAAGGAACGTCGTGGTTGCGACATGGTAACTCTCCGTATCCACAATCGCTTTGCCGTTGATTGTGAAAGACACCATGCGCTGCCCGACTGGTTTCTGCGGCATATAACGCATTTCAGCACCCTTTGACATTTGTAATATGCCATTAGTGAGTGCTGCCCCATGTTCCATCAGATTACGCAGATCCTTGCCGCTGAGATCCATCTCTGTAAGCTCATTCTTGAAGGGGAATGTACTGGTAATGTCGCCAAAGGTAATAGGGCCCGCGTTGAGATCGGCCCGTAAGCTACCGGAATTAATCAGCGCGATCTGCGCATTTGGCGCGGCGACAAGCATTGCATCTGTAAACAGGTTGCCAAGTTGTGATGACTCGCCATAGGCGCGGGTTAACGTAACAGGTGATTCACCGACTGGCTGGCGCACGAGATCCGCGAGTTTTTGATTCCAGCCATCGATGACTTTCTGCGTTATTGGATCAGGTGTCCATTCATCGGCATAAAGTGTTTTCAGCTCGAAGCTTTTCACTTCATGAGTACGGGTTGCAGGTTCAACATTGAGTACTAATTTACCCACATCGATACCGCCACTGTCAGTAGAAAGGATTAACGTACTCCCCACCTTGATAGGTTCTGGTGTTCCTGTGTGAGCGTGCCCGGTGATGAGAATATCAAGTCCTTTGACCTGACTTGCGGTCTGAATATCTTTATCTAGTGCACGCCTGACATCTGTATTACCAATACTGGACTGACGTGCCGGAACGCCTTCGTGAACGAGCGCGACGGTGACGTCAACCTTGTCCCGCAATTCATCCAGATAGTGCTGCAGATATTTCACTTCATCGCGAGCCTCAATCCCCTGATTCTTGAGGGCTTCGGCTGATTTATCAAAGCGGTTGTTTTTATCATTATCCAGCCCCTGGAGCGAGAGCTCTGAAATCGTGTCATTAAACGCAAATACACCGTGTAGCCCAATAACACCAATTTTTACGCCATCCTTTTCCAGGATGGTATACGGTTTGTTCCAGAAAGATATCTCGCTATCCTTGTGGAACACATTTCCCAATAAAACGGGGAAGTTCGCCTGACTTAGCTGGCGTAAGAGATTATCCCAGCCATGATCAAATTCATGATTACCAATGGATACTGCATCAAAGGGCATAGTATTCATAATGTCAATTATTGCCTGACCCTTTGTCAGGCTGCTGATATATGGCCCGGTGAAATAGTCGCCGGCGTCAAAATAAAAGGTGGCCTTGTTTTTTTCTTTTTCCTGCTTTACTAATGTCGTTATATTAGCAAATCCGCCAATTGCGCGCTTTCCGTCTGCGACATACGGGAGTTTGTATGCATCAACATGAGCATGGAGATCATTGGTATAAATAATGGTGACATCTTTGGCGCAAGCCAAAAATGGCAACGTCAACAGAATACCTGCTGCAATCATTTTTATCTTCATAGTCAATTCCTTTTAGTCATATTTAAAAAGTGTAACCAACAGTTAAATAGTAGGCCCATCCCGTCGAGTCAATACGGGTGATCTGCCCTTTGCTGTTAAATGCTTTACTACCCTCTTCAAATTGCCCACCATGATAGAAATAACGAAGGGTCGCGCCATAGCTCCAGTGAGGATAAACTAAGCTGAGTACATTGGTGGCAACTATAGAGCTATTTGTACGGGAGTAAAATTGTTGTTCACCACCTGATTTTTCTTTTAAATCTGAACCGAAATCAAAATTAGTAAAGCCGACGTAATTTAACTTTCCACCAAAAAGAGTAGTAATGGGAATAAAATATTTTAATTTAAAACGATATCCATCCCATTCATTTTCGTTGGCAGCATTATAATTATTTCCTTGGTATTTAGCATAGATGTTTGCAGATAAAGTCATCGGTAACCCTGTGTCAATATCCGTCCCTAGTCCCATATACCAGGTACTCTGACGTTGTCCCTCGTTAGTTCCAGCATCATAGATATAGTTGTGGGCAAAATACCATTCTTTAAAGGGACCAAAGCTCAGATCGACACCCGTTAATTTGTCGATGCTAAAACGTGGTTCTATTTCTGTGAAAAATGGAGAGCCATTATCCCAAATGCCGATATCGTTATCATTTCCTAAACCAAAAAATTTTGGTAAATCTGCATAGCCATAAAAATCAAACCAATCCACATGTGCCCATGCACGATACTCTGGATATAGATCTGATCTTTTTTGTGGCCCAAAGCGAGTAGAATTGCTGCCTACTATATTAACGCTTTGATGCCACCAGTCTGATAGATACTCATCATTTCCAGAGTCTGCAAACGTTACGATAGGTAATAATATAAGTGTTCCCGATAAAAAATATTTTATTTTTTCCATGCGTATAATTCCATTTATTGAGGTTTGTTGAAAAAGATAATCTCTGTAATAAAAAGCCACACATTACTGCCTATATAAGGTGATTATTTTATTTTTAATGCTTCGCTAAGATATGATTGAAGGGGGACCACTCAATCATACCTGAGCTCGTTGAAAAACGAGTCTTATTGGAAAATTAGCTTCAACTGTATTTGTGTATTTAAAATACAAGTCTTTATTCCATCACTCCATATTGAATCTATTTAGCGGCACTTACATCAGTCACTCTCATTTCAAGATCGGGTTTTAATGGACTATGAGCCTTGATATAATCAATAATTGACTCTGCAGAGGTGGTACTTTTGATAGTTTTGACATTCATTCCTTTCAGGAACGCCTCAAATCCATCGCCACCAGTCGCACAAAATGAGTGTGTAACAACCCGATATGTTTTGGTTGGATCTACAGGTTGATTATTAATTGTGAATTTAATGATTCGCTCACCCAGAGGTTTTTTACTGTCATATTCAACATGAACGCTTTTTGATACTTGCAAAACCCCATTGGTGAGATTAGTTGCGTGAATCATTAAATCGGTAAGATCCTTTCCGGTAAGGTCCATTTCAACCAGTTCGTTATTAAACGGGAAGGTAGTAATTACATCACCATATTTTAAATGTCCTTGTGGAAAATCAGCACGCATTCCACCACTGTTCTGTAACCCCACTACCGCGTCTGGCACTTTAGCTATCATGGCGTCGATAATTAAATTACCAACAGGTGATGATTCACCATAAGCACGAGTGAATGGTGCCGTTGTTGATCCAATAACCTGGTCGGTGATACTTTTTAGCTTAGTATTCCACTCATCAATCTTGGCCTGAACTTTTGGATCTGGATTATATTCATCAGAAAATACAGTGATTAACTTATTGTTATAACTATCAATTTTTTTAGTCTGAGGGTTAAAATCCAATACTAATTTACCAATATCGGTACCATACGCATCCGTGGAAACAACGAGCGTGTCATTGACTTTAATTGGCTCAGGCGTACCGACATGAGCATGTCCTGTGATTAGAACATCAATACCCTTAAATTTCTTTGCGGTATCGATATCGGCTTGCAACATTCTGGCTACGTCTTTGTTCCCATAACTTGATTGACGCGCTGGTGTACCTTCATGGATAAGCAGCACGATGATATCAACTTTGCCTTTTAACGCATCAAGCCCTTTTTGAATATAAGGCACTTCATCACGAGCTTCTGAGCCAGCATATGCCTTTGCCGCAATAGTGTCATAAAACGCAAATTTTTGATGTACTCCAATTACGCCAATTTTTAGGCCATCTTTTTCGACAATCGTCCAGGGATTATTCCAAACGGGTTTATCACTGTTGGTATAAAAAACATTACCCAGCAATACGGGGAAGTTCGCTTTTGATAACTGCTTAACCATATTATCAACACCATGGTCAAATTCGTGGTTACCCACAGATACCGCATCAAAAGGCATTGTATTCATTATATCAATGATAGCTTCACCCTTGGTGAGGGTGCTTATATAGGGACCGGTAAAGTAATCTCCCGCATCAAAGAAAAAGACATCTTTACTTTTTTTCTTCGCATCATTAACGATGGTCGCTATGTTAGCAAAACCACCTACCAGACGTTCTTTGTCGACGGCTGGGATTTTACCTGGTGAGACATGAGCATGTAAATCATTGGTATAATAAATAGTCACATCCCTGGCATTAACGGGTGTAACTAACATTGCGGACAGACAAAATGTAATTAAACTAAGTTTTGTTTTTATTTTCATAATCAGTTCCTTTCAGTCATATAAAGATTCGTTACTTTACGTTCTGAAATGGTTTTTTATGCGTGTCTGCTCACACAATTAAGCAAGAGTTATGAGGCAAAATCAACGATCCATTGAAATCGTTGGTGACTTATATTGACTCTATTTACGATTAATACCTGCAAATCGTTTGGTTGCCGCAATTTAGGGCTGCCAATATCGGCATCTGCAGATTACAGTTGGCCAGACTACAGATTGGGGTATCCAGCATTGCACTGCCGGGCATGTGGGAGTTATCCCCCTTTATTTGATGAGCAACAATTTAATGAATGGCTGTCTGTTCACTTAACCGCATATGCCTCCGAAAGGGGTCTTTTTTGTCCTGTATGTTATGGCAAAGAAACTATTTGTTATGGCCATAACCCACAGGGAACACAGCGCATTCAGTGTCGCGCCTGCAAAAAAGTCTGGACACCCAAACAGCAGTTACACAGAGAAATAGCACAACCAGAACGGATTGAATCGGTTCCTCTGATTGTGCCGTTCCTGGGGAGAAGTGCAGAACAGAAACTGTATGTTCTACTCAGTTTCGATGCCGTCCGCGGTAATATTCTTCATCTCTCCACTAATTTTACTCAGCATCACATTGGGGAAACCTTACGTTATCACTGGAGGGGAAATATGGAGCCTGATTTGCATCATAGTGATATCGTAAAACGCGTTGATATGCGCGAGACACAGTTTCTACGTCGGAGCCAGTTCGATGAAATTCAGTATGGAAGCGCGGTTCTTAAACGTAACGCCAGAGGTGCGATTGTGCGTCCAGTTATCGCGGCTCACGGGCATTTTCGAGTACTAAATCTCCTTTTCCCTAAGGTAAAAACGCATGTTATTTCACATGAATGCTTTCTTCGAGGAGCCGTCATTACTGTTTGGGCAGACCTGTTTCGCCAACAACAAGGCGAGCTTTGGTTTATAGAAGAGGATATAAATGACAGTGATATTAATATCCCCTGGAATTTTCAGGGAATAACACAGCATGGCTGGTGGCAAAGTCAGTGGCAGCTTTGGGGGCAGGGAAAAAACCGTAAGATGGTTTGCCCATTAACAGGCGGTGATAGTAGTAACGCTAAAATGCTCTCTTTAACGGCCAGCAGGCACTTTATCCACTGGCTGTACAAACAAACGGCTTTTACCCACAGTACTCAGTTATCTGCAGGGCGCATAACGCAAATACTGCTTTCCCTGGCACAGGACTACAACTGTAAGCTTACAGCGGCTTCTGGCGAATTATATCCGGCTGAATTTCCTCTGCTATGAAGTCATGACCTATGCCCATTCCATTGATCGCCAGCGGCTTTCATATAGTACAAGGTGTTGTCATATGGCAACTGGGCTGATAGCAGATACTTCCTGCATATCGCTTCTATCGCAATACGTAGCTTGTTGTTGGTATCAAATAGACAGTGCGAATCAGGCAGTTTAATGGGTTTAGATATGGATTTTAAGTTGCGGATTTTTTGAATCATTAAGGGATATCGGGGGGCACTACTATATCGAACTAATCTCACCAGCGCGGAGAAAAACAGGATACGCATCGGAAAGGATTTTTACGCTAACCTGTTGAATCAAAAATAGATAAAGACTCACAGGGAAGCATAAGAATCGAAATTTGGCTCCTCTGACTGGACTCGAACCAGTGACATACGGATTAACAGTCCGCCGTTCTACCGACTGAACTACAGAGGAATCGTGTGAACGAAGCGAATACTACTGGCCTCGTATTTTTGTGTCAACACTAAATTTAACTTGCTGATTCAAATGGCTAAATTTAATGCAAACCGTTGTTTTAGTGTACTGCTGGGTTATCACCTTCATTCTGTGGGCTATTTTCACGTAATCTCTCCAGCGGATCCTGGCGATAGAAGTGGCAGAAACGTTGCCAAAGTGCAGGAAAACGCGGGGCAAAGAGCTCAGGGGCACTGAAGAAATATTCAGAGAGCACGGCAAAACATTCGGCAGGATCGGTAGCGGCATAGGCATCAACGCTCGCGGCACTTTCGCCGACCAGATCGATCTCATCCTGAATATTGTTCATTGCTGCGCGAAGATCGTGTTCCCAACCTGCGACTTCGCGGAGAGGAATGAACGGCACACCGCTTGCGCGATCGCCATTGCGGGTATCCAGCTTATGCGCAACTTCGTGGACGATAAGGTTAAAACCGGAGGCGTCGAAGGAGTCCTGGATGTCGAGCCAGTTAAGAACAATGGGGCCTTGCTGCCAGCTTTGACCGGATTGCACGATTCGTTGGTTATGCACCAGGCCGATATCATCTTCCCATTCATCATCGACGACAAACGGGGCAGGGTAGATGAGCACTTCGTGGAAGCCGTCTAACCATTCGATCCCAAGTTCGAGAACCGGCAGGCAAAACAGTACTGCGATACGGGCGCTATGAAGGGGGGTAAGCTCAAGTCCTTGTAACGCAACGAGACGCTTCTGCTGTAAAAAACGGTTTGCCATTTGTGCAAGTTGCCGCTGCTCCTGCTTGGAGAGATTGGCTAAAACTGGAATGGCAAGCGCCTGTTCCCAGGGGATTTCTGCGTTGCCAGACTCTTCATCTACTTTCCAGGGCCATTTAAACATCATATTGCTCGCAAAGTCGTCACTTGAACTGAATTAAAGAGACAGGAACTATTAAAATGCCAAAGAACCTGGCATTATAGCAACCTCAACAGCGGAGAGATGCCAGAGCGGCTGAATGGACCGGTCTCGAAAACCGGAGTAGGGGCAACTCTACCGGGGGTTCAAATCCCCCTCTCTCCGCCACTATTCAAACACTTACGTAACTTCCTTTCAACGACTCTCGTCACAAATGGTATCGTGCCTTTACTGGCTGGCAATCATCATCTTCCTGGTTTATTTCGTTAGCAAGAACATTATAAACGTACCTCGTCACGTTCTATACCCATGCGCTGAGATAGCGATGAGCAGGATAGCCCTGCAGGCAAAAACAAAAAAGCCCGCGCGAGGCGGGCTTGAGATTAATTGAGAATCTTAGAACTGGTAGGTGATACCTACAGCGAACTGGTCATCAGTAGACGCGCCAGTAATGCTTGCATCTTCATCATCCATCAGGTTGAATTTGTATGCAGTGTAAACGTTGAAGTTTTTGTTGAAGTAGTACCAGGTACCCAGTTCAACGTAGTTCATGATATCTGCATCACGCTTACCGTTCAGGTCTTTGCCTTTCGCATAGACATAGCCCAGAGACGGACGCAGACCGAAGTCGAACTGATACTGAACAACGGCTTCGATGTTCTGAGTCTTATCAGCAAATCCGCCTTTTTCCATCCAGCTCATGTTATGAGATTCACCATACATAACAGATGCGTAAACATTGTTTGCATCATATTTGGCAGCCAAATCCCAAACTTCTGCGGTTTCACCTTTGCGGTCTGCAGCTTGTTCGTCAGTACGATCGGAATTGCTATAAGCACCCACTAAACCGAAACCGTCGATGTTATAGTTAACGGAGAAGCCAAAACCGTCGCCATTAGCTTTTTTCGGGTCGGTGTCGTTGTTTTTACCCTGATACTGCAGGGCAAAGTTCAGGCCATCAACCATGCCGAAGAAGTCGTTGTTGCGGTAGGTTGCTACGCCGTTGGTACGACCGGTCATGAAGTTGTCGGTGTAGACCAGGCCGTCGCCGCCCCACTCAACCAGCATATCGGTGTAACCCGCTGCGTCGTAAACAACGCCGTAGTTACGACCGTAGTCGAATGAACCGTACTCAGCGAATTTCAGACCTGCAAACGCCAGACGGGTGTCATCAGCCTGCTGGCCTTCTGGTTTGTCCGCTTTGATGTTGTATTCAAACTGGCCGTAACCGGTCAGTTCGCTGCTGATCTGGGTTTCGCCTTTAACACCGAAACGTGCATAGGAGGTATCGTCAGAGTTGTTGTTGTCGCCATCGTGGGTCATGACGTGTTCGCCAACCATTTTGCCGTAGAAATCCAGTTTGTTGCCGTTCTTATTATAGATTTCTGCTGCGTTAGCGGCACCAGCGACTAATAAAGCTGGAACCAGAATTGCCAGTACTTTTCTTTTCATTATATATATTCCCTTTTAATCATAATTAATATGAATGTTGTCATTCCCTCCGGGGAGACTATTTGATACTAGCGATTAAGTTCATTTTTCTTTAAACGAAAGATGTAAGTAAATTATATCTAATATTACAAAATGTTTCTTAGTGATTCTTTATATTTAAAATCTATTGATTTGTTTTAATTTATTTCTTGTGTGTATGCATTTCAATATCATGGGCTTATGTGTTTTTGTAAGTAATTTGTGTTTTTGATGAAATTTACAGTTTGAATGTTTTTGTGATTTATATTTTTGTGAGTAATATCCACGAGTGAATTCGTTTTTTGCATGCGCCATTTCAAAAGGATGGGATGATGAGACTTTACGGGGAATAAACTTAGGGCATTAATATTGTTTAGGTGGGATCAGCAGAAAGTGCAGGAAATTCTCACCTGCTTTCATCAATTTGCATTATTTAAAATAAGATAGAATTCATTGAAAATATATGGCGACTGGCAGTAGGCCGAATTGAGCGAGACCCTAGCTCAAAGAGGATAGAGAGATCTGCTGTCTGGAAAGCATTTTTATTATATAATGTGATGAATGTCACTATTTTTGACTACCGTCGGCGGTATCTGTTGTTGAGTAAATGGAGAGTAAGCTAATGGAAGATAAAGCGAAACGGAGTCCTGGAGGTAAACTTGCGCTGTGGGCATTTTATGTCTTTTGCGGTTACTTCCTCTGGGCGATGGCGCGCTACTGGTGGGTTGTTGGGCAGATCCAGAGCATGCCTGGTGTGACGATTGACGGCGAGTTAGGTTCAACGGCAGGTAAATGGATCGGTGCGCTGCTGGGTTTTTTGGTGTTGGGTATCGTTGGCGTCGTTCTCGGTGCGATCGCCTGGTACACGCGACCTGATCCACAGATGTATGAACATCACGATTAAAGTTGCTATGCTCGTTTCTGGCCTTATCACAAAGGAACGCGCATGGAACTTGTTGACTGGCAGCAGCGGTTTGAATCCTGGTTAATCGGACATCACTCGCAAGAGGATTCTGCTCACGATATTTCACACTTTCGCCGGGTTTGGGCAACGGCTCAGCAGTTGGCCAAAGATACTGATGTTGATCGGCTGGTGATCCTGACCGCCTGCTATTTTCATGACATCATCAGCCTGGCGAAAAATCATCCTGAGCGAAGTCGCTCCTCGGCGATGGCGGCGGAAAAAACGCTGGCCATCCTGCAGTCATCTTTTCCTGACTTCCCGGCAGACCGCTATCCGGCGGTCTTGCATGCTATAGAAGCGCACAGTTTTAGCGCTGCAATTCCCCCGCAGAGTGAAGAAGCAAAGATTGTCCAGGATGCCGATCGACTCGAAGCATTGGGGGCGATTGGCCTGGCGCGCGTTTTTGCCGTGTCCGGCGCGCTCAACAATATTTTGTTTGATGCCGACGATCCCTTTGCCGACAGACGCGAATTAAATGACAAGAAGTACGCGCTGGATCATTTCCAGTGCAAGTTGTTGCGCTTACCTGAAACCATGCAAACCGAAAAGGGCAGAGCAATGGCGGTGCACAATGCGCGTTTTCTGGTGCAGTTTATGGCTAAGTTAAGTGCGGAGCTTTGCGGAGACCCTCTGGCCCTTGATGAGGCGGTTTTACAGCGCTTTGATCCACTGGCATAAAACGGCTTGCGCTATTATATGGTAACCTCTGCAAAAATAGTCGGGCTGGTTGAGGTTATGTCGCAAAATTTATCCAAGGAAAGTCCCCCATCTTTGAAGGCCGAGCATAACGGAGAGGATGCCCAGGCGTTGTTGCGTCAGATGATGGCGATATACGATGTAAAAACGCTGGTGGCACAGTTAATCTCTGTTGGTGAGCAGCACTGGAGCCCGGCCATCCTGAAGCGCGTAGCGACGGTGCCTCACGCAGCAAATCGTTTAAACGCACAAGAGAGAGCCCATCTGTTGACGCTCCTGCCGCAGCCGCCAGCGCATCATCCGCACTATGGATTCCGCTTTGTCGATCTGTTTGCCGGTATCGGCGGTATTCGTAATGGTTTCGAGGCGATTGGCGGGCAATGCGTTTTCACCAGCGAGTGGAATAAGCATGCGGTGCGTACCTATAAAGCCAACTGGTACTGCGACCCTGAGCAGCATAGTTTTAATGAGGATATTCGCGATATTACCCTAAGCCATCGTCAGGATGTGCGCGATGAGGAAGCGGCGCAGCATATTCGCGAGGCTATCCCGCAGCATGATGTTCTGCTGGCTGGTTTTCCTTGCCAGCCTTTTTCTTTGGCTGGTGTATCAAAGAAGAATGCTCTTGGCCGGGCGCATGGTTTTGCCTGCGAAACGCAAGGGACGCTGTTTTTTGACGTTGTCAGGATTATTGCCGCCAGGCAACCCGCTATTTTTGTGCTGGAAAACGTCAAAAACCTGAAGAGTCATGACAAAGGGCGGACGTTCCGTATCATTATGCAGACGCTGGACGAGCTGGGCTATGAAGTCGCCGATGCCGATCATACCGGAGCGGACGATCCGAAGGTCATCGACGGACGCCATTTTTTACCTCAGCACCGCGAGCGTATTGTGCTGGTTGGCTTCCGTCGAGATTTGCAACTGCATGAAGGGTTTACCCTACGTGACATCTCCACGCTCTATCCGGCTAAGCGCCTGACATTTGGCGAGCTGCTGGAACCCGCGGTGGATGCTAAATTTATTCTCACCCAGGTACTGTGGAAGTATCTCTATCGCTATGCGCGTAAGCACCAGGAGCGGGGTAACGGCTTTGGTTACGGGTTAGTTGACCCTATGAATCCGCACAGCGTGGCGCGTACGTTATCTGCCCGTTATTACAAAGATGGTGCGGAGATCCTCATCGATCGCGGCTGGGATCGTCCTTTGGGTGAAAAGCATTTTGATGACCCTGAAAACCAGCTTCGTCGTCCACGCAGGCTGACGCCCCGCGAGTGCGCGCGTCTGATGGGGTTTGAATCGCCGCAGGGGTACCATTTTCGCATTCCGGTATCGGATACCCAGGCCTATCGCCAGTTTGGCAATTCAGTAGTAGTGCCGGTGTTTGCTGCGGTGGCAAAGCTTCTGGAACCGCGGATAGCGAAGGCGGTGGCCTGGCGCGAGCGCGAGGATAACCATGGCCGATGTCCACGATAAAGCCACCCGCAGTAAGAATATGCGCGCTATCGGCACGCGCGATACCGCGATTGAAAAACGGCTGGCGGGGCTGCTGGCGAGCGCCGGGTTTTCCTTTACCGTCCAGGATGCCGCGCTGCCGGGGCGTCCGGATTTTGTGGTGACCGACTATCGATGCGTTATCTTTACCCACGGTTGCTTCTGGCATCATCATGACTGCTATCTGTTTAAAGTCCCCGCGACGCGCACCGAGTTCTGGCTGGATAAGATTGGCAAGAACGTGGCGCGCGATGGCCGTGATATCGGGCTGCTGGCAGAGCAGGGATGGCGGGTGCTGGTGGTTTGGGAGTGCGCGCTACGTGGGCGGAAGAAATTAAGCGACGAAGCGCTTGGTGAGCGTCTGGAAGAGTGGATCTGCGGCGGTGGCGACAGCGCGCAGATCGACACTCAAGGTATTGGCCTGCTGGAGATTACTTCTGTGCCTTACAGGACGTAACTTCGCTGCGCGCAGGGAATAGGTATTTCCCGAGCGTCACCAGCACCACCGCAAAGATAATCACCCCGAGCGCCAGCCACTCGACCGGCGATAGGCTCTCCCCGGCGAAGCTGGTGCCGAGCAGTACGGCGACTACTGGGTTAACGTAGGCATAACTGGTTGCAACGGCTGGCGTCACGTTACGAATCAGAAACATATAGGCATTAATGGCAATAAGAGAGCCAAATATAGCCAGGTAGGCGACGGCCAATATGCCGGACCAGGATGGCATTTGGGTTAATTTTTCGCCAGTCAGTACGGAGGCAACCATCAGAACAATTCCTGCCGCCAGCATCTCAATAGCACCCGCCATCATCCCCGTCGGCAGCTCGACTCGCGAACCGTAGACGGAACCAAAGGCCCAGCTCATCGAGCCGATAAGAATCAGCAGCGCACCCCATGGGTTGCCGTTAAGGTTGCCACCGCTGTTGAGCAGCACAATCCCCGCGAGGCCAATGGCGATACCTAACCACTCCAGCTTGCGAGTCGTAATACCAAAAAAGCGGCTAAAACACAGCGTGAATAGCGGTACCGTCGCGACCATCACCGCTGCAATCCCGGATGGTACGTGCTGGTGCTCGGCGAGGGTGACAAAACCGTTACCGACGGCCAGCAGTAAAATACCAATCAGCGCTGCGTTGAGCAGCGGTTTTCGCGCAGGAAGCTTATGCCCGGTTGCCAGCAGCCATGCGGTCAGCACCGCACCTGCGGAAAGAAAGCGCACACCAGCCATCATCAGCGGAGGCCAACTGGCCACGCCAATAGCAATGGCAAAATAGGTGGAACCCCAAATGATATACAGCGCAAACAACGCCCCGATGAGCGGTAACAGCTGACGAGTAGACATACTTCCTCACGACGGTACAGAGATATACCCGTCATACTTCAAGTTGCATGTGCGTTGGCCGCGTTCGTTCACCCCAGTCCCTTACCAAAGTAAGCTCCTGGGGATTAATGAGAGGCTCCTGCCTCTCACCAGAGGCCAGCCTTCGGCTGGTCAAATTCGTTCCCGACGAATTTGTCTCTCGCTTGCCGCCTTCCTGCAACTCGAATTATTTAGGGTATAGAAAGGGGACACATAGTAAACGTGAAAACTATCGTGCTGGCGAGCGCTTTAATTCGCCTGCTATGGTTAAATTTTTGTTGACTCTAGACTCCTGTGGGCGAAAAAGCGCTTTTGCTTCATACTTCAGGAGGAATAACCATAAATGAAGGAATGCAATTTTGGCGGGAAGTAGTCTTTTAACCTTATTGGATGATATAGCCACTTTACTTGATGATATTTCGGTCATGGGAAAACTGGCGGCGAAAAAAACGGCAGGCGTGCTGGGGGACGATTTATCGCTTAATGCTCAGCAAGTTACCGGCGTGCGGGCTAATCGTGAACTGCCAGTAGTTTGGGGAGTTGCCAAGGGTTCATTTATTAATAAAGTGATTCTGGTACCGCTGGCGTTATTAATCAGCGCGTTTATTCCCTGGGCCATTACGCCGTTACTCATGCTGGGCGGCGCGTTTCTATGCTTTGAAGGCGTTGAGAAGGTGCTGCATACCTTGCAGGCCCGTAAACATAAAGAAGATCCGCAGGTTCGCCAACAGCGGCTTGAGGCTCTGGCAAACCAGGACCCAATGGCCTTTGAGCGGGATAAAGTGAAGGGGGCAATTCGCACTGATTTTATCCTTTCAGCTGAAATTGTCGCCATCACCCTTGGGATCGTGGCTGAAGCGCCGTTGATAAACCAAATTCTGGTGCTGTCCGGTATCGCTCTGC
This sequence comes from Klebsiella sp. RHBSTW-00484, assembly GCF_013705725.1. Classification (NCBI taxonomy): domain Bacteria; kingdom Pseudomonadati; phylum Pseudomonadota; class Gammaproteobacteria; order Enterobacterales; family Enterobacteriaceae; genus Klebsiella; species Klebsiella sp. RHBSTW-00484. Next base: position 2,359,641 of record NZ_CP055481.1, read on the forward strand.
TGGTGACTGTAGGCGTGTATGGTCTGGTGGCTGTCATCGTTAAGCTTGACGATATGGGCTACTGGCTGGTGGAAAAAACCAGTGCGCTGGCGCAGTGGTCGGGTAAAGCCTTGTTGGCTATTGCACCGCGCCTGATGAAAACGTTGTCCGTGGTAGGGACGCTGGCGATGTTTCTGGTTGGCGGCGGCATTGTGGTTCATGGAATTCACCCTTTGTACCAGGCTATCGAAAATCTGGCTCAGGGGCAGAATAGTATGATTGCTTCGCTGCTGCCGACGGTGGCGAACCTGGTACTGGGGTTCATCGTTGGTGCCGTGGTGCTGGCTGGCGTGAAAGCCATCGCCAGTTTGCGTCGCCCTGCGGAGTAAATTAGTTCCAGGTTATGCAAAGTGGCTCAGCTTCGTCTAAGGTAAGTTTGTTTCTTCCTGATACCGGAGGCAAAAAATGGTCTTGTTGGTCAGTGATGAAGTAAGGCGAAAAAATGGTGGCCCACGCATGGTCGTTACCGGTTTCGCCAGCGGTATGGTTGAGTGTCGTTGGTATGACGGTCATGGTGTTAAGCGCGAAGCATTTCGCGAGGATGAATTAATCCGCGGAGGGGGAGGGAAGCCGAATCATTCCTGAACCTGATAAGCGCCCGGCATGAGTCGGGCGTTTTTTATATGATTGAGTACCTGACTAATATGGGACGTTGATGACCTTTGCTTCTTTGACCGTGCTGCGAGAGAACGATGGATAAGCCGATGTGGGTGAACAAACTTCGCCATGTGTTAAGCCCAGGATATGTGGTTAATCTCTGCTTTTTCATCGTTTTCTGCTTTTCCACGCTGCTGATATGGCGTGAGGTCAAGATCCTGGAAGAAGCGTACGTTGCAAATCAGCGTAACAATCTTGAAAACGTCACCCATGAACTGGATGGCCTGCTGCAGTTCAATATCGACAGAATGATCTTTTTTCGCAACGGCATGCAGTCGGCGCTGGCAACACCGTTAGATTTTGCGGTGCTGCGAAAGGCCGAGCAGGATTATTTAGAAAAGCGGCATGAGCCAATATGGTCCGTCGAGATACATAACCGGCGGACGCTGCCCGTGTATGGTGTAGCCGATGCCTTTGTCGATAGTGACGATCTTCTTTCTCGCGATACCCCTTTTTCCGGTAATGAACTGATGGCGACCCTTGAGCTCGGGTATTTACTGCGCCTGGCCAATAACAACCGGGGCTTTACCGAGCGTATGCTGTACGTTTCGCGCAGCGGTTTTTTTATTACTACGCAACCGCCGAAGAATTCGACTCAGGCGCTGGGGCTGTATTCACGAGCAATTAGCGCTTCGTGGTTTATTCAACAAACGCAGCGTAATAACCCGGCTCGCGGTATTGTCTGGCAAACTTTTCCTGGTGATGAACCGCAGCGCGAAGCGCAGGTGGTGACGGCCTCTATCCCTCTTGATTATCAACGCTACTGGTTAGGCGTACTGGCGATGGATTTCTCCGTACGCGAAATGAGGACCTTTCTTGTTAACGCAGTAAAGAATGGCCAGGAAGGTGAATATCAACTTTATGATAATCGCCTCAACTTAATTGCGTCTTCCGCACCCTGATAACGTGCTAACGTTGTTATCACCGCAGGAACAAGCACAGCTGCGAAGTGCTTTTTCCCTTGGCAATCAGGGGGGGATTCGGTTATTAACCCGCTATATCAGCTGGGAAAAACTACGTAACTTTGACGGAGTGCTGCTGCGTATTCACTCGCTTAAAGAAGGTGTTCGCGATGATTTTGGTCGCATCACCATTGCTTTGATGCTGATGTGGCTAATGTTCACCCTGATGCTGATGATCTCCTGGCTGGTTATTCGCCGAATGGTGCGCAATATGAGCGTGTTGCAAACGTCTCTTGAGTGGCGTGCCTGGCATGATGCGCTGACGCGTTTGTTAAACCGCGGTGCTCTATTCGATCGTGCAAGTGAGGCGGCCACCTTAAGCGAGCGTCTGAAACGACCTATCGCTGTGATTCAGCTCGATCTGGACTATTTCAAAGGCGTTAACGATCGACACGGGCATCAGGCCGGCGATCGCGTATTGTCGCTGGTAGGCAGTACTATCGCGAGTCATATTCGCGAGGGCGACCTTGCCGGCCGGGTTGGCGGGGAAGAGTTTTGTATTGTGATGCCGAATACGACGCTACATGAAGCGACGGCCATTGCAGAACGGATTCGAGTTCGCATCAATGGCCGCGAGATTTTACTGCGAAACAGGACGAGTCTGCGTATTAGTGCCTCCTTTGGCGTAAGCAGTAGTGACGATTCAAATGAGTTCAACTTTGAAAACTTGCAGTCGATTGCCGATCATCGGTTGTATCTGGCTAAGCAAAATGGGCGTAATCAGGTCTGTGCTGAAGGATGATGTTACATTCGTGTAGTGGATGAATTGTTCGCCGAGTCATCTGTGATAGTTACATCGATGAGATTTATCTTAAAAAATATTTTCTTATGAATCGCCGTTCGTAGAAGAACGAACCGCACAAACCCTTGCCTGGTCAGCCTTGACAGCGGTGATGGTGATATTAGGGATATTTCTCAATAATTTACTTCATGAATGGCTATTGTCATGCAAAATAATTGAGGGTAATGTTTGAAACGCATCGGATTTCCTGGTGTAACGAATTTTCAAGTGCTTCTTGCATTAGCAAGTTTCATCCCGACTCCTGCGAGTCGGGATTTTTTTCGCCTGGAATTAGCGATTGATTTCAGTCACGCTGAAGTCATGAACATCAAGTTCAAAGGCTTCAGCCAGCTCGCGCCAGGTGTGATAATCACGACCATCAATGCTTACATGATGCGGATCGTCCCGCGCTCGCTGTACCTCACTTTCACTGATTTCATTAATCGCTGCCAGCAGGGCGTCAACATCGACACTTTCCCCGCCTTTGCTCTGTTTGGCGGTATTCATTCTGGCTACCTCGCTTAACCCGGATACGCTGTTTAAGTATAGATGGTTTACAAAAACATCAGTTATGGGGGGGAGCGCTGCGCGATCGTCCGTTTTGTTCTACACTGGCTCAAAAATAGAGGAGATGAGTTATGCAGGTAAACGATCGTGTCACGGTGAAGACCGATGGTGGCCCACGTCGGTCGGGAGTTGTGCTGGCAATAGAGTCGTTTAGCGAAGGGGTAATGTATCTGGTATCGCTGGAAGACTATCCCCTGGGGATCTGGTTTTTCAACGAGATAGGGCATTCGGACGGCGTTTTTGTTGAAAAAGAAGATTAACGCTCAATCAGGCACACTGGCGGCTTCTGCCGCCAGTACTCTTCAACGTATATTGACGTGGATCCCGGAAGTGATGTTCTCGGCCAGTCGCACAATGTGATAAATCACCTGCTTGTTGTGAGTCTGGATTTTCTTTTTAATATTGCCTTTGTGCGATGAAACTGTTTTAGCCTTAATGTTCATCTGTGCGGAGATGTGGGTGGTTCCATATCCGGCCATCCACATTTGTAACATATTTGATTCAGTCTGGCTTAAGGTCAGCGTTGGGATAGTAATCCGCGCAGTGCGATAATTCTCATACTTCAGGCGATTAGCCAGAATATCATCAAGGTCTTTTGCGGTCAGCGATTTTGAGCTAATAAGCAAGTTTTTGCGTACCAGAAGATAGTGTTCGAAATGAATATTCGCCAGCGACATAAAGATAAAAAATAGCGTACCTGGATTCTGATTGATGATTTGCCGGATAAGCTGGTTACTCTCTTGCTGGTGAATAAAGCAATCTTCATTGATAAAAACCACTGTCGGGCGGCACGCCTCGCAGGCAGCTCTCAGGCTTTCGGCGTTATATACCTCAGTGATATCGCACTTCTTTATCCCCCGGCTTGTCAGGTACCCGGTTAATCCCAACCGGGTAAAACTGCACAAATCCATGATAATCGTTGACATGACCCATCCTCAATCAACACGTAACGATAATTTGTCCCTCGCCGACAAGAAGCGATGAAGTCCATTTTAGTTAGTCATAAAAAAACAGCTGCTATGCTGGAACCATTAAGCAGTCTGAACTATTTCGAAATAATACCTATAATTTGCCAAGAATATTCTCAAAGTAAAGACTGTGAATCGCTATGTGGAAGATTTAAAAACAATAAATACCCGTGACATATAAGGTTGCCATTTTTGGCTTATTTTAAAATAGGATTATCCTTATATTGAGTGCTTAAATTATCACCTTGTAAATGATGGGTTGAAATTGATGGATAAGAATAATTTAACATATGCCTATGGAACGTTTATGCCACTTGCTTGTTATGTACGACGATCCAGCTTCATTCACCTCCTCCCCAGGAAGAGTGGCGGGCTTAACGCTTTAATGCCACAATGCTTTTTTATCGGTTTGTGGGATGAATGATGAAAAAGATTGTGTTTGCTGGCGCGTTGTTGGCTCTGACCGGATGCGTTCAGGTTGATAACTATAGCGATGTCGTTAAGGCGCCAGCGCCCGCAGGGCTGGAAGGATACTGGCAATCGGCGGGTCCGCAGAGTGAAATGATGAGCCCGGATGCAATTGCTAGCCTGATTGTGACCAAAGATGGCGATACCCTTGACTGTCGACAATGGCAGCGGGTGATTACCGTGCCGGGTAAATTAATGAAACGCGATGACGCGGTCTACAATGTGACCTCTGCTTTGGATGTTTATCCTGTCGAACGCGAAGGCAATACGTTACGTTACGATCGTATGACGCTAAAGCGGGTTGATCGCCTCACTCCTGAGTGCGAAGTGGCGTGGAAAAAGGCCGTGACGGATAAAAACGAACAATAGCTGATTAGCGGGCTGATTCCATTTTCAGCCCGCGATTTTCCTTTCTGCTAGAGCACTTCTTCAATTACCCAAACGCTAACGCTGCCGCCGTTACAGGTGAAAACTCCGTTGCCTTCATCATCTGTTTCAATCACTTCCTCGCGGTTGTTGAGAAAATCCCGCCAGCGCTTATTGCCGTAGTTTGCGCCGAGGGGGAGTGATTTCTCTCCATCATCACCATTTGAAAGTACGACTACGCAGCCCGGATCTTCTTCGGTGCCGCTGCGGCTGAAGGCGATACAGTTTGGATGATCGAACCATAGCGTCTGAACACCGTGAGCAAATTGCTGACGGGCATCGATCAGTTCGTGTAACTGCTCAATAACCGGCATTTCAATGGCGTAGGTCTGGCCGTCACCTCCGGTATCTTCATAGCTGGCACCGAAGAGGTCGGCATAAAAAACCGACGGTACCCCATTTTCGCGTAGCAGAATCAACGCGTACGCCAATGGTTTAAACCACGGTTCTACTGGCGCTTCAAGCGCCTGAAGCGGCTGCGTATCATGATTAGTCACCAGCGTTACGGCATGGAAAGGATCAGCTTCGACCAGTGTACCGCTAAAAATCTGGCTCATGTCATAGTCACGACCCTGGCGCGATGCCTCGTGGAATTTCATCTGCAGGGGCGCATCAAACAGCAATGTTTTACCGTCGACCAGCGCGATATATTGCTGAAGCTTATCCACCTCGTGGGACCAGTATTCTGCAACGATAAACAGCGGTTTTATCGCCACTTCCTGGACGTGGTCGATCCACTCTTTATAAAACCAGGCTGGAATGTGTTTAACTGCGTCAAGGCGGAAACCATCACACCCGGTCTGCTCCATGACCCAGCGCGCCCAGTACTTAATCTCCTCGGTTACTGCCCGATTGCGATAATCGATATTTTCGCCCATCAGGTAGTCGAAATTACCCATTTCATCATCGACCTGATCGCTCCAGCCTTCGCCGGTGTAGTCGTTGACGATTTTAAACACACCGTCTTCATCCGGATTTTCAATATGGTCGATTCCGCTAAAGCATTTGTAATCCCAAATAAACTCGGAGTATTGCCCTGCGCGAACGGGGAAGGTGTATCGCGTCCAGGCTTCGCACGCCACGACCTCCTCCGAGATTTGCGTGCGGTCTTGCTCATCGACACGTTGAATATGCACGGCCTCTTTTTCATCAGCCCCCATTTTGTGATTGACCACCACATCAAGCAGGATGGCGATATCGTGCTGGCGTAGCGCCGCAATGGCGGCCAGCAGTTGGGATTTATCGCCATACTTGGTCGCAACAGAGCCTTTTTGATCAAATTCGCCTAGGTCAAAAAGGTCGTAGCTGTCATATCCGACAGAGTAACCGCCGGAGGCTCCTTTGTAGGCAGGAGGCAACCAAATCATATTTATGCCGATTTCATTCAGGTTTGGCGCCAGGGCTTCGACTTCACGCCATAGTTCACCGCCGGTTGGGTAGTACCAGTGAAAACACTGCAATAACGTGGGGTTTTTCATCTTCCATGCTCCAGACGTCATCAAGCTGACCATTGCAGTATGAGAGATATCCAGCAAAATGGAGGAATTTACGCTTCGTTTTCACTATGTACTAAAAGGCATCATATATAATTATTTGGAATAAGATGTAGCTTATCGATTTTGGTAGCTGAGGCTAAACGCCTTACACTAGATCAAAATATCACTCTGTTAGGAGTCTCTATGAAATTAGCACTTCTGGGTCGCCAGGCGCTGATGGGCGCGATGGCCGTCGTTTTAATGGCTGGCGTCAGCACAAAAACGTTTGCTGCTGAAAATTTGCTCAATCAGGTTAAAGAGCGTGGCACCCTACGTGTAGGCCTGGAAGGCACTTATCCGCCATTCAGCTATCAGGGTGATGACGGGAAACTTACCGGTTTCGAAGTGGATTTTGCTAATGAGCTGGCGAAGCATCTTGGCGTGAAGGCCGATCTCAAGCCAACAAAATGGGACGGCATGCTGGCATCGCTGGATTCCAAACGTATTGATGTGGTGATTAATCAGGTCACCATTTCCGATCAGCGCAAGAAAAAATATGACTTCTCTACCCCTTACACGGTGTCCGGTATTCAGGCGCTGGTGAAAAAGGGTAACGAAGGCGTTATTAAAACCGCAGCCGACCTGAAAGGTAAGAAAGTTGGCGTTGGCCTGGGCACCAACTATGAAGAGTGGCTGCGCCAGAATGTACAGGGTGTCGATATCCGTACTTATGATGATGACCCGACGAAATACCAGGATCTGCGCGTAGGTCGTATCGACGCCATCCTGGTTGACCGTCTGGCGGCGCTTGATCTGGTGAAGAAAACCAACAATACCCTGGCAGTCACCGGTGAAGCTTTCTCCCGGCAGGAGTCTGGCGTTGCGCTGCGTAAAGGTAACGAAGACCTGCTGAAAGCGGTTGATGGTGCCATTGCGGATATGCAAAAAGACGGTAGCCTCAAAGCTTTGTCGGAAAAATGGTTTGGCGCTGACGTGACGAAATAACGACCAGCGGTGAAAAAAGGCGCTCTTGATAGCGCCTTTTTTTATTTCGCGCGTATCTGCGTGCATAATTAGGGATAACTCAGTCTGGAGGTCTTATGTCACTGCAAAATTTAACCCTTTTCCCGCGTCTGGAACTGATTGGTGCGCCAACGCCGCTGGAATACCTGCCGCGTTTGTCCGATCACCTGGGGCGTGAAATCTTTATCAAGCGCGATGATGTTACGCCACTGGCGATGGGCGGCAATAAGCTGCGTAAGCTTGAGTTTCTGGCGGCAGATGCGCTGCGAGAGGGCGCAGATACGCTGATTACCGCAGGGGCAATCCAGTCAAACCATGTTCGCCAGACGGCAGCGGTAGCGGCCAAACTAGGCCTGCACTGCGTAGCGCTGCTGGAAAATCCGATTGGGACCCGCGCTGAAAACTATCTGACGAACGGCAATCGCCTGCTGCTTGATCTGTTTAATACGCAGGTTGAGATGTGTGATGCGCTGACCGATCCTAATGCCCAGTTGGAAGAACTGGCGACCCGAATTGAAGCCCAGGGCTACCGCCCGTATGTGATCCCGGTTGGGGGTTCTAACGCCCTTGGCGCACTGGGCTATGTCGAAAGCGCGCTGGAAATTGCTCAGCAGTGTGAAGGGGCGGTTGAGCTGTCTTCTGTGGTTGTTGCATCCGGTAGCGCAGGCACTCATGCCGGCCTGGCTGTGGGTCTTGAACAACTGATGCCGAATGCTGAATTGATCGGTGTGACCGTCTCGCGCAAAGTTGTTGACCAACTGCCAAAAGTGATTGCGTTGCAACAAGCGGTGGCAAACAGCCTGGAGCTGGAAGCCAGGGCAGGGATCCAGCTGTGGGATGATTATTTTGCACCTGGCTACGGTACGCCAAACGATGAAGGGATGGACGCGGTAAGATTGCTGGCGCAGCTTGAAGGTATTTTGCTGGACCCGGTATATACCGGAAAGGCGATGGCCGGGCTGATTGATGGTATCAACCAAAACCGCTTTAAGGATGAAGGGCCGATTTTGTTTATTCATACTGGTGGTGCGCCCGCACTGTTCGCTTATCATCCTCATATCTAATGCAGAACAAATAGAATGCAAGAGAGTATCCAACTGGTTATTGATTCCGCACCTTTTCTGCTGAAAGGTGCGGTATTTACGCTACAGCTCAGTCTTGGCGGGATGTTTTTCGGCCTGGTACTGGGGTTTATTCTGGCGCTTATGCGCATGTCACCCGTCTGGCCAATCAAATGGCTGGCGCGGATGTACATCTCAATTTTTCGCGGCACGCCGTTGATTGCGCAGCTGTTTATGATCTATTACGGTCTGCCGCAATTTGGTATTGAACTGGATCCTATTCCAGCGGCGATGATTGGCTTGTCGCTCAATACTGCAGCTTACGCGGCAGAAACGCTGCGTGCGGCGATTGCCTCTATTGATAAAGGGCAGTGGGAAGCGGCGGCAAGTATCGGTATGACGCCCTGGCAGGCGATGCGTCGTGCCATTTTGCCGCAGGCTGCGCGCGTGGCGCTGCCGCCTCTCTCTAATAGTTTTATCAGCCTGGTGAAAGATACCTCGCTGGCGGCGACCATCCAGGTCCCTGAGCTATTCCGTCAGGCCCAGCTGATTACCTCGCGTACGCTGGAAGTTTTCACTATGTACCTGGCTGCTTCGCTGATCTACTGGGTGATGGCGACGGTGCTGTCGACGCTACAGAACTATTTTGAAAACCAGCTGAACCGCCAGGAGCGTGATCCGAAATGAGTGCCATCGAAGTTAAAAACCTGGTGAAACAGTTCCATGGTCAAACAGTGCTTCACGGTATCGATCTTGAAGTACAGGAAGGTGAAGTCGTGGCGATCATCGGTCCCAGCGGCTCGGGTAAAACCACGTTGCTGCGCAGCATTAATCTGCTGGAACAGCCGGAAAGCGGGACGATTCGTGTTGGCGATGTGACTATTGATACTGCGCGCAGCATCAGTCAGCAAAAAACGGCCATTCGCCGCCTGCGCCAGCATGTAGGCTTTGTGTTCCAGAGCTTTAATCTGTTTCCGCATCGCACGGTGATGGAAAACATTATTGAAGGGCCGGTTATCGTGAAAGGGGAGGATAAAAATGAATCCATCACCCGCGCACGTGAATTGCTGGCGAAAGTGGGCCTGACGGGGAAGGAAAACAGCTATCCGCGTCGTTTGTCCGGTGGTCAGCAGCAGCGTGTGGCGATTGCCAGAGCGCTGGCGATGCGGCCCGATGTGATTTTGTTTGATGAGCCGACATCGGCGTTAGATCCCGAGCTGGTGGGGGAGGTGTTGAGTACCATTCGTCAACTAGCGCAGGAGAAACGTACCATGGTTATCGTGACCCATGAGATGAGCTTTGCCCGCGATGTGGCTGATCGAGCCATCTTTATGGATCAGGGGCGTATCGTTGAACAGGGTGAGGCAAAATCGCTATTTTCCAACCCTCAACAGTCGCGTACCCGTCAGTTTCTTGAAAAATTCCTGATGCAGTAGCCCCGAATCCGCTGGCAGCGTTACGGCTGGTAAAAAAACGGTCGGGCGCTGACAGATTATCGACGTTTCTGCCCATTTTTCTTTTCATCAGAAAGTTGAATGCTTTCGCACCGCTGAGAAGTCAGACCTGTTATGCACATCAAAGATTCCAGTGGCATCAGTCGGCATACTTTCCGACAGAATCCTCCCGTCGCGACAACTGCAATCTAATAAGTGCGATGGCTACGATATTTTATACATATAAATAAGATTTATGTGTTAGCTTTATGTATTTATAATAATGATTATCAATCAGGAGTTATTTGGTCAGTTATGAGGGACAATGATTTTTTCAGCTGGCGGCGGGAAATGCTGCAACAATTCCAGTCAGTTGCTGCGGGAGAGGGAGTTTATAATCTTCTTCAACAGCAATCAGAAGAACTGGAATATGACTACTTCGCGCTCTGCGTACGGCATCCCGTGCCCTTTACTCGCCCCCGGGTGACCCTGAAGTCGACTTATCCGCAGGCCTGGATGTCGCACTATCAAGCCGAGAATTACTTTGCTATCGACCCGGTACTACGCAGCGAAAATTTCCTTCGTGGGCATCTGCCGTGGGACGATAAATTATTCCATGATACGCCCGAGTTATGGGACGGTGCTCGCGATCATGGGTTGCGAAAAGGCGTGACGCAGTGTTTGACGCTGCCCAATCATGCCCAGGGATTCTTATCCGTTTCGGGCGAAAGTCGCAGTCCAGGCCCCTTGGCGGAAGATGAACTGGAGATGCGCTTAAGAACGCTGATTGAGTTGAGTTTATTGACGCTATTACGGCTGGAAGATGAGATGGTCATGCCGCCGGAAATGAAATTTAGCCGACGCGAACTGGAGATTTTGAAATGGACAGCGGAAGGAAAAACCTCGGCTGAGGTCGCTATGATTCTGTCTATCTCAGAAAATACCGTCAATTTCCATCAAAAGAATATGCAACGGAAATTCAATGCGCCAAACAAAACGCAGATTGCCTGCTATGCCGTGGCAACGGGGTTAATTTGAGCTAATCCTTTGTTCTGCGTGCCAGACGTGATACCGGCTGTCAGTAATACTTTCAGCCGGTGAATAGTTACTGACGATATGCCTGCTTAATTTGCTTGACGGTGCTGGAGAATACGGCGGCCTGAGCCTCATCTTCCATCTGCGCAATTTGCCTTTCCATTTTAATCATCACACGACCTGCATCCGCCTGGCCCATGGCTTGAAGCATCAGCGTTAACAGCGCTTTCAGGCAGGAAACTTCCTGTGCCAGTTCTTGATTATTTTCTGCAGTGGAAAAATCTGGTGTGCTCATCGATATCCTCGTTTGCTCTCTGCGCAAATGCGCATTACTAAAAGTGAAGGCGGCGAAGTATAGCACAAGGATAGGGAAAAAAAGGAGTGCTTGGTTTCTGTTCTTTCATCTAAGCTGTGAATGATTTAATTCACTGAATAATACGTATTCATGAGGTCTAAGCGCGTTAATTTCCTACACCAGTACTCTATCGTTAATAATTGTTACATATCTTGTTTCGTATTTATCATCTGCGAGATGTGTTGTGTTCTTGCATAATCTGTATGATGAATGTTAAAAAATTTACATAATGCAAATCACTGTTATGTATGACTTTCCACTTAGTGTGCAGGCAGATTTCCATAAGTCAGTAAGAAATCTTTCATAGGACATTTTTTTGGCTTTTAAAGTTACGATAAAACCCGGTAATATGTATGCGATAAGCTATCAGTAGCGTTATCCCTAATTCTGGAGATTATTCCTTTGATCAACGTCCTTCTTGTTGATGATCACGAACTAGTGCGCGCAGGGATACGACGCATTCTGGAAGATATAAAAGGAATTAAAGTTGTCGGTGAAGCGTGCTGTGGTGAGGACGCTGTGAAATGGTGTCGCGCTAATCCCGTCGATGTCGTCCTGATGGATATGAATATGCCGGGTATCGGGGGGCTTGAGGCTACACGCAAAATTGCCCGTTCCGTGGCTGAAGCCAAAGTGATTATGCTCACTGTTCATACCGAAAACCCGCTTCCGGCGAAAGTGATGCAGGCCGGTGCGGCTGGTTACCTTAGTAAAGGTGCTGCACCGCAAGAGGTCGTGAATGCGATTCGCTGTGTGGCATCAGGCCAGCGCTATATAGCTTCAGATATCGCCCAGCAGATGGCGCTCAGCCAGATTGAGCCTGAAAAGGCAGAATCGCCGTTTGCCAGTTTGTCTGAGCGTGAATTGCAGATTATGCTGATGATCACTAAAGGTCAGAAGGTCAATGAGATCTCAGAACAGTTAAATCTGAGTCCTAAGACGGTGAACAGCTACCGTTACCGAATGTTCAGCAAACTGAATATTCATGGCGATGTGGAGCTGACGCACCTGGCAATCCGCCATGGCCTGTGTAATGCGGAGTCGTTAGCAAGTCAGTGAGTGATGTTTTTGACGCAAAAGCTTTCCTGAAGACAGTGACCAGCCAGCCGGGCGTCTATCGTATGTATGATGCTGGCGGTACTGTCATCTATGTGGGTAAAGCAAAAGATCTGAAAAAGCGGCTCAGTAGCTATTTTCGCAGCAACCTGGCTTCGCGTAAAACCGAAGCGTTGGTGGCGCTTATCGCGCAAATTGACGTGACCGTCACGCATACTGAAACGGAAGCGCTGCTGCTCGAGCATAATTACATTAAGCTGTATCAGCCGCGTTATAACGTGCTGCTGCGAGATGATAAATCCTACCCTTTCATTTTCCTTAGCGGTGATACCCATCCCCGGCTGGCCACGCATCGCGGTGCAAAGCACGCTAAAGGTGAGTATTTTGGCCCATTTCCGAACGGCTATGCGGTTCGTGAAACTTTAGCTCTGCTGCAAAAAATTTTCCCAATCCGTCAATGTGAGAACAGCGTATACCGCAACCGCTCGCGTCCATGCCTGCAGTACCAGATTGGTCGCTGTCTGGGGCCGTGTGTCGCCGGGTTGGTCAGCGAGGAAGAGTACGCTCAGCAGGTTGATTACGTGCGCTTGTTCCTTGCGGGTAAGGACGATCAGGTGTTAACGCAGTTGATCGCTCGCATGGAGAAAGCCAGCCAGTCGCTAGAGTTTGAAGAAGCAGCACGGATCCGTGACCAGATTCAGGCGGTACGCCGGGTCACGGAGAAGCAGTTTGTTTCTAACAACGGTGACGATCTTGATGTCATCGGCGTAGCTTTTGAGGCCGGAATGGCCTGTGTGCACGTGCTGTTTATTCGTCAGGGTAAGGTGCTGGGCAGCCGCAGCTATTTCCCGAAGGTACCCAGCGGAACCGAGCTTGGGGAAGTGGTGGAAACTTTTGTCGGTCAGTTCTATTTACAGGGTAGCCAGATGCGAACGCTACCGGGTGAGATCCTGCTGGATTTCAATCTGGGCGACAAAACCCTACTGGCAGATTCACTCTCAGAACTGGCCGGACGCCGTGTTAACGTACAGACGAAGCCTCGTGGCGATCGTGCACGCTATTTGAAACTGGCGCGAACCAATGCCGCCACGGCGTTAACGACCAAACTCTCTCAGCATTCGACTATTACCCAGCGCTTACAGGCACTGACGACGTTGCTTAAGCTCCCCGCCATCAATCGGATGGAGTGCTTTGATATCAGCCACACGATGGGGGAACAAACGGTTGCGTCGTGCGTCGTTTTTGACAGCAATGGGCCGCTGCGGGCGGAATATCGTCGCTATAATATTACCGGTATCACTCCGGGTGATGATTATGCCGCGATGAACCAGGTTCTGCGCCGTCGTTACGGCAAGGCAATCGAAGAGAGTAAAATTCCTGATGTTATCCTGATAGATGGTGGTAAAGGGCAGCTCGGACAGGCGAAAATGGTCTTTGCCGAGCTGGATGTGCCGTGGGATAAAAACCACCCTCTGCTATTGGGCGTAGCAAAAGGCAGCGATCGTAAAGCAGGGCTGGAGACGCTATTCTTCGAACCTGAAGGGGAGGGCTTTAGTCTTCCGCCGGATTCACCAGCGTTGCATGTTATCCAGCATATTCGCGATGAATCACACGATCATGCCATCACTGGTCACCGTAAAAAACGGGCGAAAGTGAAAAGTACCAGTACGCTGGAAACCATCGAAGGGGTGGGGCCAAAGCGCCGGCAAATGTTGTTGAAATATATGGGCGGTCTGCAGGGGCTACAGAAAGCCAGCGTTGAAGAAATTGCTAAAGTGCCGGGTATATCTCACGGTCTGGCAGAAAAGATCTTCTACTCGTTGAAACATTAGGGGCTCTGTAGCAACATAGGGCTAATTTTTACTTACAACAGATAGTTACCCGTTACTATGCGATTTAATATCCCTACGTTGCTTACTCTGTTTCGCGTCATTCTTATCCCTTTCTTTGTACTGGCATTTTACCTGCCGTTTGTTTGGGCTCCCTTTGCTTGCGCGCTGATTTTCTTTGTCGCTGCCGTAACCGACTGGTTTGATGGCTATCTGGCGCGTCGCTGGAATCAGAGCACGCGCTTTGGTGCCTTCCTGGATCCGGTTGCGGATAAAGTCATGGTTGCGATCGCGATGGTGCTGGTGGCTGAGCATTATCACACCTGGTGGGTGACACTACCGGCCGCAACGATGATTGCCCGTGAAATTATTATCTCCGCCTTGCGTGAGTGGATGGCTGAACTGGGTAAACGCAGCAGCGTGGCGGTTTCGTGGATCGGCAAAGTGAAAACAACGGCACAGATGGCGGCACTGGTGTGGATGCTGTGGCGGCCAAATATCTGGGTTGAATGGGCGGGTATTGGCCTGTTCCTCGTAGCTGCGGTGCTGACGCTGTGGTCAATGCTGCAATATTTGAACGCTGCACGCGGCGATTTGCTTGATCAGTGATCGTTTCGGCGCAATTTTCAGCAAACAACACAAGGTTTTAAAAAATAACGTTGACTCATTGCGCCAGGTAAGTAGAATGCAACGCATCGAACGGCAGCACTGTCTGCCAGACGATAACAAAATCAAGCGATTAGCAATTTAGCTTGGTGATGCGGGAATAGCTCAGTTGGTAGAGCACGACCTTGCCAAGGTCGGGGTCGCGAGTTCGAGTCTCGTTTCCCGCTCCAATATAAAAACATCGGCAATTGCGGGTGTTGCAGTATTAAGGCGCGTTAGCAAAGCGGTTATGTAGCGGATTGCAAATCCGTCTAGTCCGGTTCGACTCCGGAACGCGCCTCCAATTACTATCCCGAGCCCGGGTGGTGGAATCGGTAGACACAAGGGATTTAAAATCCCTCGGCGTTCGCGCTGTGCGGGTTCAAGTCCCGCTCCGGGTACCATTGGGATATAGCAGAATAATCAAAGCAATAAGCAGTGTCGTGAAACCACCTCCGGGTGGTTTTTTTGTTTTTGTCCCCTGTCTATTATTAAAAAGATTAACTCTCCTGAATGGGTGATGTCAGGTGGTTTTCTCTCGCTATTTCCGCTACTGTAAGCGCCATTTTTCTACGACCACGAGACTGTTTATGAAAACCGGACCCCTGAACGAAAGCGAAGTTGAATGGCTGGATGAGATCCTGTCGAAATATGCAGAAGAAGGCACCATCATGGATGTTGCCGAACTTGATGGATTGCTGACGGCAATTCTCTCCGGGCCGACGGAAATTGAACCTGCGCAGTGGTTGTTGGCTATCTGGGGCGGGGCGGATAAAGTGCCGCGTTGGGCCAACGATCGCGAACGCGATCGCTTTGTGAACCTGACGCTGCAACATATGAGCGATACTGCCGAGCGCTTAAGCGATTATCCTGAGCAGTTCGAACCCATGTTTGGCTGCCGTGAAGAGGAAGGACAGGAGTTAACCATCGTAGAAGAGTGGTGCTTCGGTTATATGCGCGGCGTCGGCCTCAGTGACTGGTCTACTTTACCAACTGAGCTACAAGCTGAACTGGATGCCATCGCTCTGCACGGCACCGAGGAGCGATTTGAAGCGCTTGATGAATTATCCGCTGAAGAGTTCATTGCCAGCGTAGAGCGTATTCGTCCGGCGGCCCTGGCGCTTTACAACTACTGGACTGAGCATGCTCAGCCGGCTGACGTCCAGCAGCCAATACGAAATGAGGCGAAAATTGGGCGTAACGATCCTTGCCCATGCGGTAGCGGTAAGAAATATAAGCAGTGCTGCTTAGCAAAATAAGTAAAGGGGCCAATTTGGCCCCTGATTTTTTATCCCACCGCAGGCAGCAATCCTGCGACGATAGCAAACTGAATGGCCACAATTCCGATTCCGCACAGCAGAACCAACCACAGCGCGGGTGACCCCCCTGCGACTCGCCAGGCGGCGTCAGGATGCTGTTTACGGCTTTTCATCACTAATACCGAAGGTAGCATTAGCGCCAATACCGCCAGCGCGACCCCTGCATAACCTAAGGCCATCACGAAACCGCGTGGATAGAATAGGGCGAACGCCAGAGGGGGTAAAAAGGTGATTACACCACTCTGTATACGCCCGGCCGGACCATTTTTACGTTGAAACAAATCGGCCAGGTAGTCAAACAGGCCAAGTGCGACGCCGAGAAATGAAGTCGCCAGCGCCAGGTCTGCAAAGAGATGAACCGCCAGCTCAACGTGCGACGAGGCAACGACTTCACGGATCGCTTCTAACAGCCCGTTGAGTCCGGCATTTTGTGCCAGCAGAGCGGTAAAAGTTGGAGAATCAATACTGCCCAGGGTTGCCAGTTGCCAGAAAATATAGGCAACCAGTGGAATAAAGCTTCCGATGACAAATACCCGACGCAGCTTGCGTATATCCCCGTTCAGATAGCTGACGACGCTGGGTATGCTGCCGTGAAAACCAAACGAGGTAAAAATTACTGGAATCGCCGACAGCGCCAGCCCTTGCTGTAGCGGCAGGGTCAACAAGTTTATCTGATGAATATGCGGTAGCAGAAGTGCCAGCATAATAGCGAGGAAAATGATTTTGGCACTGAACAGAAAGCGGTTAAAGAGATCAACCAGTGATGTACCGATACAAACCACCGTCCCGCCGATGCCTGTAAACAGCAGTACTCCAACCGCAGGTGGTAGCGTCCAGCCCAGCCATTGATTGAGACTTGAAGCCAGTAGTTCACCGGCACCGCTAATATAGGCCGCAGTAAGTGCGTACAGTAAGAACAGCATGCAAACACCGGTGGCCCACTGCCCGTAACGCCCCAGATAGCGCGCCGCCAGGGAACCCAGCCCCGTGTCAGCCGGAACGTGCTGATAAACTTCAAGCAACAATAACGCGGTGTAACACATCAGCGCCCACAGGGCGATCAGCAAAACTAACGTTACGCCGAAGCCTACGCCTGCTGATGCCAAAGGCATCGCCAACATCCCTGCGCCGATGGTGGTGCCAGCGACGATTAAAATACTACCAAGAGTGCGGTTCTTCACGCTTTTCTCTATCCATGACGGATTACACAATGAATTATGCCGCGCAGAGTATGTGAAATCAGTGATTTCGTCAAATGCGGGTTACAGTGGGTGTAATAATAAATTTACGATTTTGAGCGTTTACGCTAAGCCTGCGCTGGCGCAAGAATCGGAATAATAAGCAGGGTTATCCTGTGCGTTTTATGGGGGATATTATGCAATCAATTCATGGTCATGAAGTTCTACAGATGATGATCGCTTCAGGCGAACCTTACACCGTGGCCAGTCTGGAAGCGGCGATTACCAGCCGTTTCGGAACGGATGCACGATTCCATACCTGTTCGGCGGAAAACCTGAGTGCGGCGGAGTTAGTGGCATTCTTGCAGAAAAAGGGCAAATTTATTGCCGCAGAGGAAGGGTTTAATACGCACGAAAGTAAAATTTGTCGCCATTAATAGGGCGGCGATTGTTGAACATCGCCGCCATCTTCATTAATTTTGGGTATCGAGCGTTGCCAGCTCTTTATCAATAAAGTACAGACCTTCGCCGCTTTTGCCTGCGAGGGTCAGTTTATCAATAACGGATTTAAACAGTTTCTCTTCTTCATGTTGCTCAGCAACATACCATTGCAGGAAATTAAAGGTCGGATAATCCTGGCTGGACATTGCCGCATGAGCCAGTTCGTTAATTTTTTGCGTAATGAGTTGTTCGTGTTCGTAGGTGACACGAAACAGGTCGTCCAGTGAAGTATATTCGGCAAACGGTGAGGCGATGGCATTGATGCACGGCAGGCTACCAGTATCGGTCAGGTAGTCGAACAGACGCTGCATATGGGTCATCTCTTCTTGTGCGTGGCGGCGAAGAAACGCGGCGGCGCCTTCAAAGCTGTGGTAGCTGCACCATGCGCTCATTTGCTGATAAAGCAAAGAAGAATAAAGTTCAAGGTTCATCTGTGCATTAAGCTTGTCGATCATTTCAGTTTTCAGCATCTGGCTTGCTCCGCAAATAAAGTCAAAGGTGATTGTGGCGTCACTATAATTTGTTATTAATTTATTTGCAAAAAGTAAATTAATAAATTCATTTATTACTAATGCAAATGGGAATAACACGCATTGGCAATTTAATAAATAATGAGAATGGTTTTAATTTAATATTATCAATATTAATTATGGGTCCGACTTATTCTTGAAAAAGGGACGCGCGACTTTGAGTGGCTATGCGCGCTTGGGTTAGCCTGGTGAGAAAAGGGTGGGGGGAAGAAAGCAACGCCCGGATGCTGTGGGAGGTGAAAGTGTGAGGCGATATGCAATTTATAAAACAACTTTTCATAAAATTTGAAAGTATGTTCGTAAGGTAGTATTGTTCTTCACAACGTTAACGAACTATCGCGGGAAAACCCGCACAGCATTCAGGAGAGTAAAGCATGAAAATCGCACTGATGATGGAAAACAGCCAGGCGAACAAAAACGCCATCATCCTCAACGAGTTAAACGCTGTTGCAGACGAGAAAGGTTTTCCGGTTTACAACGTCGGCATGAGCGATGAAAACGATCACCACCTGACCTATATCCATCTGGGTATCATGGCCAGCATCCTGCTGAATTCTAAAGCGGTAGACTTCGTGATCACCGGCTGCGGTACCGGCCAGGGTGCAATGATGTCTCTGAACATCCATCCTGGCGTAGTTTGTGGCTACTGTATTGATCCTGCTGATGCGTTCCTGTTTGCGCAGATCAACAACGGTAACGCGCTTTCTCTGCCATTCGCGAAAGGTTTTGGCTGGGGCGCAGAGCTGAACGTACGCTTTATTTTCGAGAAAGCGTTCACAGGGCGTAACGGCGAAGGGTATCCGCCGGAGCGTAAAGAGCCTCAGGTACGTAACGCTGGCATCCTGAACACCGTTAAGGCCGCAGTAGTGAAAGATAACTATCTGGATACGCTGCGCGCTATCGACCCGGAGCTGGTGAAAACAGCCGTGTCTGGCCCGCGCTTCCAGCAGTGTTTCTTCGAAAATTGCCAGGATAAAGAGATCGAAGCGTTCGTTCGCCAGATCGTCGGTTAATCTCCTGCAAATATCCAGGGCCAGCGCTGCTGGCCTTTTCTTTTGGGCTATTTCTTTTTGTTCGACACGCTGCTACCGGCATCTTTTGCCAGGTGCAGGCTATCAATCATTCCCACCAGACAAATCAACGCAATAAAAATAAACGACAGACGGAAGCTGATCCCCGGCAGACTTGTGAGATTAAACCATTCACTGAACTTCTCCCCAATACGAATACCGATCGCCCCGAGCGTAATCCCAAGGCCAACGGCCAGCTGCGAAGCGGTGCTGAACAACGTATTGGCATAGCTCATTTGTACCGAAGGCACATCGGCAAAAGCAAGGGTGCTGACGCCGGTAAATTGAATAGAACGGAATACCCCGCCGAGATAGAGAATCACGAAAATCAGCCAGACTGGCGTTTGTGGTGTTAAAAAAGCGCAGGCCAGCAGCGAGAGCACATTCAGCGCACCGTTGATCAGCAGCAGGCGGCGAAAACCCAGCCAGCGAATTAACGGCGTTGTCGCGGGCTTGATGGTTAAATTACCAACGAAAACGGCCAGCACCAGCAACCCTGAGTGGAATGGGTCCATACCAAACCCGACCTGAAACAGCAGCGGCAGCAGGAAAGGGACGGCGCTAATTGAGGCACGAAACAGCGAGCCGCCGTACATAGTGACCTTGAAGGTCGGTATTTGCAGCGCATCGAGGCGCACCATCGGCCAGGCTGCGTGACGGAAATGGCGTAGTGAGAACAACATGCTGCCAAGACCTAATACCAGCAGCGCCGGGGTTTGCCAACTCAAAGGCTGACGATCGCCGAGAAATTCCATGGCGGTGACCAGGCTAATCATGGCGATTGACGTGGCAAGGAAGCCGGGAAGGTCAAAAGGTCGTGGTTCATCTTCTCGAATGTTTGGGATGATGCGCAAAGACAGGGCCATAGCGATGAGCCCAAGGGGCACGTTAATAAAGAAAATCCAGTGCCAACTGGCATAGCTGGTGATAAATCCACCCAGCGGCGGGCCGATAATGGGGGCCACTAATGCCGGCCAGGTCAGAGTGGCAATCGCCTTAATGAGCTGATGCTTCGGTGTCGTTCGCAAAACTGCCAGTCGGCCCACTGGGACCATCAGCGCGCCGCCTATTCCTTGTAGAATTCGCATCGCCACGAAGATGTCGACGTTGGTTGATAGCCCGCAAAAAACAGAAGCCAGTGTGAAAATCGCCAGCGCGAGAGTGAAGATTTTGCGTGCGCCGAAGCGATCGGCTATCCAGCCGCTGGCTGGTATCAGCACGGCCAGCGTAATGAGATAGGCGCTGATACCGATATTGAGATCGACCGCTGTGACGCCAAAGTCTTTCGCCATGTCCGGCAGGGCAGTGGCGATCACCGTGCCGTCGAGGAACTCCATAAAAAACGCGCCAGCCACCAGCAGTGCGGGTGCTGAAAAAGAACGATCGTCCCTGGAAGAGATGTTTGTGCTCATTGTCGTGTCGCTGCCATAGCAAAGAGGGGCCAAACTCGACGCAGAGCATGTTGCTCTAACCGCCCGATTTAGCTCATTTTTGTTTAATGTTTAAATTATTTTTGTAAAAATAGTGTGATTTGACGCATGTTTATATTGATTTTTGTGATGTAAGTCATATTATAGCCCTGTAGACATTAACACCTGCATAACAAAAACGGAGTCAATCCATGAAGCTGCGCAAAATCCTCAAAAGCATGTTTGAAAACTACTGCAAAACCTTCAAAGACGTACCCCCTGGCGGTATGTTCTGATAAAAAAACCTGCTGCGGCAGGTTTTTTTATCTCTTAAGATTTAGGTTACTATTACGCTCCTGAAAAAAGGAGTAAAAAATGTCTCAACATCTCACCGAAAATGACGAGCTGGTTTCCGACGTGGTTGCCTGCCAACTGGTCATCAAACAGATTCTCGACGTTATTGATATCATCGCCCCTGTCGAAGTGCGCGAGAAAATGACCGCTCAGTTAAAAGCCATCGATTTTGCCAGTCATCCTGCATCGGCCGATCCGGTTACGCTGCGGGCGGTACAAAAAGCCATTGCCTTAATTGAACTGAAGTTCACCCCGCAAGGCGAGGCACACTAAATACATAGCCCCACCATCACGTGATGGCGGGGCGTCGTTATGTGGTTAGTGGGAAACGGCGGTACGGGCCGGCGTCTCCTGAGTATTGTTAAATAACTTGCTGTTGCCCCAGCACTCTTCGTAGCGGTGACCGACTAAATCTTCAACGATGAGGCGCACATCCGGTGTGATGTCGGCAATTTTGCCGCCAGCTTTGATCCGCGCGACTTCCTGCAAGACCACCATATGCGCTTTGCGATCCAGCTTCATCTGCTTACTGAAGACGATCGCCGCCAAAGCCAGCAGGACCACGCCCACACAGAACACGACCGCAATAGCGGTTACCGCGCTTTCAGGTTGCGTATGCGCTTTTGACTGGAAGCCGTAGAAGCTGAGGATCGCGCCCATTGTGAAGACGATGATAGAGCGTAGGATTTTCCCGGAAAAGGTCATTGCGCCAGCATAGATACCTTCACGGCGACGGCCAGTATAGATTTCGTCAACGTCGGCTAAAAAGGTATATACGGTCCAGGGGATGTAGTACACGCCGCCCGTGCCCAGTCCGAACAGGACAGTGATACCAAACATCAGGATGGTTGCCAGATGTGCAGGCAAATGGAAGAACCACAGCGAGGTATAAAGCAGCACGGCAAAAATAACCACGCTTAGCGCCAGAATGTAGGGCTTACTAAACCCTTTTTTCACGCACAGGCCGATAAACAGCGCCGTAGAGACCAGTTGCAGGATGGAGTTCAGGCTATTTAGCCCGGCGACCATCGCCGGATCGTGCTGCAGGACGAAAATAACAAAGTAGGTAAAGATAGACGCAAACAGCCATTCTGCGCCGAAACCACAGAGGTACATGCCCAGATGTTTACGGAACACGCGCAGATAGAAGGTAGAACGCATATCCTTCGCCAGCATAAGCAGAGTATTGAGTAAGCCTTTTTTCTCATTATTGCTGACTTCCTCTTCGCGCGGACGCTCCCAGCTGCAGTACCACAAGCAGGAGATCGCAACGATGAGAATGACCCCATAGGTCAGGCCGGTCAGGAAAAATGGGGTAGCGGATTCTTTGCCGTAAAGCAGGATGAACTGACCTGGAATAAATGCTGCCAGGAAGTTAGCCAGTTTACCGAAGATCGCTTTGTAGCCAGTAAGCTTTGAGCGTAGTGAAAAATCGTCGGTCATTTCGGTCGCCAATGTTTCATAGGGGACCATGATCGAGGTATAAATGATTTCAAAGACTACATAAGTGCATAGGTAGTACCAGAACCCAAGACCTTCTACCCAAAGCAGTGGGTAGAACATCATGAGCGGAATACCGATTAATAAAAAGAAGCGGCGGCGTCCGAAGCGTTTGCCGAGACGCGTTTTACCAAAATTATCGGTGAGATAACCCATAAGAGGATTACTGATCGCGTCGATAATACTGGCGACGGAGAAAATGAGCGAAGCCTCGATCAGCGTCAGCCCACAAAATGTTGTATAAAAATAAAGCAGCCATGCGCCGCTGATTGCCAGCGCGCCGCTTCCCAGTAAATTTCCGCCGCCGTAGGCTAACTGATGGCGTAACAAAATCGGTCTTCCCTGCAGCCCCTGAGGGGCTGAAGCCGCGTATCTTGCCATTAAAATAAACTCCATGTTTTAAATTTTTGAAACACTGTTTTTATATTCTTAAGTGATGGGTTTGAACGTGATCTACATCACTAAAAACCGGCTAAATCCCATGCCTGAGCATTAATGAGATCCAGTTAAAAGTTTTTAATGCTTTTTAGGAATAAAAACGGCGCCGAAGCGCCGAAAAAGATGGGTTGGTGAGAATTGTCTATAAGTATATTGATGATATTAATATATGGTTTTTGGACATTTATCAGCGATACACCATTCGCTGTGAGCGTTAATTATGTTGGTTGCTGACCAGATCTAACAAACGAAGGTCGGTTTGTTGCACGCACGTTCCATCCTTATCCGCATTGCGCACTTCATCGAGAATGGTTTCCAGCAGGATGCCGTCCTGGCGCTGTTCTTTTTCCAGCAGTGTTAAAAAACGCCAGGTGGCATCGTCGCTTTGCGCTTTAGCTTCTTCCGTCAGGTCGTTCAATATGCTGCTGCGTTGCTGATAATCAGCAACGGTGGTAGCAAAAAGATCTTCGAGGGAAGCACACTCTGGTTGGCTGGAACCTTCAGATTTCACCACCGGCACGGCGCCGGTTTTTTTCATAAAATCAAAAACCCGCATCATCTGGGTTACCCTGGATTGTGCCCTGCTGCGCAAAAACGTTGCGGTACCGTTTAACCGCTGCTGAGTACACCACTCACTTAAATGTAGATATAAGTTTGAAGCATGGAATTCAAGATTCATTTGGTTATTCAGTTTCTTAACCATTCCTGGGACGATCATAAAAATATCCTTATTAACCTGTAAAGGAGTCCTGGCTACATCCTGAATCATCTTCCTTAGAGAGTCTTAATTCGGGACGCATGACGTGCGGGTAAAGTACCAGAATAATAATTATCTGTACTTCAAATATATGAGGGGTAATTAAATTGCGATTACCGATGAATCTAGAATAGCGCCACTTGATGATTAAGGAAACTCTCATGTGGTGTTATTTACGTTTCGTTACACCATTCGTAATTAACTTTATTTAAGTATGTTTATGTAATGGTAACTATTTTTATCAAATCGATTTTGTTTTTATCTGTATGATTTTAATTGATATTTTTTTGTTGTTGGTTTGCAGTAGTTCTAAGTAATGATGTGAAATTACATTTCATTTATATTGGATTGTGGTTTTGTTTATGTGTTAATCTGTTCTTCGTAAAAGATGTAAATTGCGTTAGATCATGTTTTTTGTGATTTTAGAAACAAGATATAACGATAATTTAAAAAAATATTGCTTTTGTAAACACACGATTGTTATTTGGCTATCTGAAGGAGTCAGAAATGAAAAAAGTCGCGGTGCTGTTGGCACCCGGTTTCGAGGAAGGTGAGGCGATTGTGATTATTGATATTCTCCGTCGCTTGCATATCAATGTAGAGCTGCTGTCCTGCGCCGAGTCGCGTGCGGTGGTGAGCTATCACGATATTCCGATGGTCGCGGACAGCACGTTAACGGAACGAGCGCAGACGCTTTATGACGCGGTAGTTCTGCCTGGCGGCCCGCAGGGAAGCGTGAATCTTGCCGCCAGCCAGGAAGTGGTGGCGTTTATTGCGGCTCACGACGCAGCCGGAAAGCTGATTTGCCCAATTTGCTCGGCGGCGGCGCGGGTATTGGGTGGCAATGGTTTGCTGAAGGGGCGTCGCTATGTCTGCTCCGGGGATCTCTGGCAGAACGTGAGCGGGGGAGAATACGTTGATGCGCCGGTAGTGGAAGACGGCAACCTGATCAGCGGTAAAGGCTTTGGTTACGTTTTTGATTTCTCTTTCACCATTGCGGCACGCTTGTTGGGCGATGAAGCACCCGTGCGCAATCATGCCGAGCATATTTATTGCCGCTGGTGATGGAGAATCTGAATCTATACCCTAAACAAGGATAAGTCTGCTGGTGATATAGATAATATTGCTAATGCGAGCGCTAATTGTCTGACAATTAGCGCTTTTTTTATGTCTTTTTTCGCTGTTTTTATGCACGCAATTACTGTAATTCCGCGATGTGATAGCGCTCTCGTATGGAGAAATAATTTCCGGTTAATACTATTTTAACAACGGCAGCAATGAATCAGGTTTTCCTAATGCCTTGTTTTACGTCTGATTAAAAATTTAAGTCTTATTTTTCCCTACATAAAAGCGAATTAAAGCTGGAGTTTACCATGCACAAATTTACTAAAGCGCTGGCGGCGATTGGTCTTGCCGCAGTTATGTCACAATCAGCTATGGCTGAGACGCTTAAGCTTGGCTTTCTGGTGAAACAGCCCGAAGAACCGTGGTTTCAAACTGAGTGGAAATTTGCCGATAAGGCCGGTAAAGATTTAGGTTTTGATGTGATTAAAATTGCCGTACCTGACGGCGAGAAAACCCTGAATGCTATTGATAGCCTGGCAGCCAGCGGAGCTAAAGGTTTCGTTATCTGCACTCCGGACCCGAAACTAGGGGCCGCTATTGTCGCCAAAGCGCGCGGCTATGATATGAAAGTGATCACCGTCGACGACCAGCTCGTTAACGCCAAAGGCAAACCAATGGACAGCGTTCCGCTGGTGATGATGGCTGCCAGCGAAATCGGTGCCCGTCAGGGGCAGGAGCTGTACAAAGAGATGCAGAAACGCGGGTGGGACGTGAAAGATACCGCGGTCATGGCGATCACCTCTGATGAACTGGACACTGCCCGTCGCCGCACCACCGGCTCGATGGATGCGCTGAAAGCCGCTGGCTTCCCGGAAAATCAGATCTATCGCGTGCCAACCAAATCTAACGATATCCCCGGCGCGTTCGATGCTGGTAACTCCATGTTGGTTCAACATCCGCAGGTTAAACATTGGTTAATTGTCGGCATGAACGACAACACTGTACTGGGTGGCGTGCGTGCGACCGAAGGCCAGAGTTTTAAAGCCGCTGACGTCATCGGTATCGGCATTAACGGCGTGGATGCAGTCAATGAACTCTCCAAAGCGCAGGCCACCGGTTTCTATGGTTCTCTGCTGCCGAGCCCGGACATTCACGGTTATAAAACCAGCGAAATGCTCTACAACTGGGTGACGAAGGACGTTGAACCGCCGAAATTCACTGCGGTTACCGACGTGGTGCTGATTACCCGCGACAACTTTAAAGAAGAGCTGGCGAAAAAAGGGCTGTAAGGCCTGGTTGACAGGGCCTCTCGTATTAAGCGGGAGGCTCAGTCCAGAAAAGCGGAGTCGTTATGCAACAGTCTACCCCTTATCTCTCATTCCACGGCATCACCATGACTTTCCCGGGCGTTAAAGCGCTGTCCGATATTAGCTTTGACTGCTATGCCGGACAGGTTCACGCCCTGATGGGAGAAAACGGCGCCGGGAAATCTACGCTGCTGAAAGTGCTCAGCGGCAACTACATACCGACGGCCGGCAGCCTGCAAATCAGCGGCCAGCAGATGGCGTTTAACCACACCACCGAAGCCTTGAATGCCGGAGTGGCAATTATTTATCAGGAACTGCATCTGATCCCGGAAATGACCGTGGCGGAAAATATCTACCTCGGACAGCTTCCACACAAGGGCGGGATCGTTAACCGCTCGCTACTTAATTATGAAGCCCGCTTACAGCTTGAGCATCTGGGACTCGATATCGATCCGGAAACACCACTCAAATATCTCTCTATCGGTCAGTGGCAAATGGTGGAGATTGCTAAAGCGCTGGCGCGTAACGCCAAAATCATCGCCTTTGATGAGCCAACCAGCTCCCTGTCTGCGCGGGAAATCGAAAACCTGTTCCGGGTTATTCGCGAACTGCGCGAGGAGGGGAGGGTCATTATTTATGTCTCTCACCGTATGGAAGAGATTTTTGCATTAAGTGATGCCATTACCGTGTTCAAAGATGGTCGCTACGTGCGCACATTTGACAATATGCAAGAGGTTAACCACGACGCGCTGGTGCAGGCGATGGTGGGCCGTGAGCTGGGCGATATTTACGGCTGGCAACCGCGTGAATACGGCAACGAACGCTTGCGTCTGGAGCAGGTGAAGGCACCGGGCGTGCGTCAACCTATCAGCCTGTCGGTGCGCAGCGGTGAAATCGTTGGCCTGTTCGGGCTGGTTGGGGCCGGGCGCAGCGAGCTGATGAAAGGCTTATTTGGCGGCAGCAGGATAACCAGTGGCCAGGTCTACATTGACGGCCACGCTATCGACATCCGCAAACCCGCGCAGGCGATTCAGGCTGGAATGATGCTCTGCCCGGAAGACCGCAAAGCCGAAGGGATTATTCCGGTTCACTCGGTGCGCGACAACATCAATATCAGCGCACGTCGTAAGCATATTCTGGCAGGCTGCGTGATTAACAACGCCTGGGAAGCGGAAAACGCTGACCAGCATATCAAATCGCTCAACATCAAAACGCCGGGCCCGGAGCAGCTGATTATGAATCTCTCTGGCGGCAATCAGCAGAAAGCCATTCTTGGCCGTTGGTTATCGGAAGAGATGAAAGTGATCCTGCTCGATGAGCCGACGCGCGGCATTGATGTCGGCGCTAAGCATGAAATTTACAACGTTATTTACGCATTAGCGGCATCAGGCGTCGCGGTGGTCTTTGCCTCCAGCGATTTACCCGAAGTTCTCGGCGTCGCGGACCGTATCGTGGTGATGCGTGAGGGCGAAATCGCCGGTGAATTGTTGCATGAACATGCGAATGAACAGCAGGCATTGAGCCTTGCGATGCCCAAAGTGAGCCAGGCGGTCGCCTGAGTAAGGAGTTTATGATGTCATCAGTTACCTCTTCAGGTACTTCCCGGTCGGCTTTCAGCTTCTCCCGCATCTGGGATCAGTTTGGCATGCTGGTTGTTTTCGCCGTGCTGTTTATCGGCTGCGTGATTTTTGTGCCCAATTTTGCCTCATTTATCAATATGAAAGGTCTGGGGCTGGCTATCTCGATGTCCGGGATGGTGGCCTGTGGGATGCTATTTTGCCTGGCATCCGGTGACTTTGACCTGTCGGTTGCTTCGGTTATCGCCTGTGCGGGGGTCACCACGGCGGTGGTGATTAACCTGACCGAAAGCATGTGGATTGGCATTACGGCTGGCCTGCTGCTGGGCGCGTTGAGCGGCCTGGTGAACGGTTTTGTCATTGCCCGCTTAAAGATCAACGCCCTGATCACCACGCTTGCGACGATGCAGATCGTCCGTGGGCTGGCCTATATTATTTCTGACGGTAAAGCGGTCGGGATTGAGGATGAGCGTTTCTTTGCTCTGGGCTATGCCAACTGGTTTGGTCTGCCAGCGCCAATCTGGCTAACGATTGGCTGCCTGATTATCTTTGGCCTGCTGTTGAATAAAACCACCTTTGGCCGTAATACCCTGGCGATTGGTGGTAACGAAGAAGCTGCGCGTCTGGCAGGCGTCCCGGTGGTGCGGACCAAGATTATCATTTTCGTCCTCTCCGGCCTGGTTTCCGCAGCGGCAGGGATTATTCTGGCCTCGCGTATGACCAGCGGTCAGCCGATGACCTCGATTGGCTATGAGCTGATTGTGATTTCGGCCTGCGTGCTGGGCGGCGTGTCGTTAAAAGGCGGGATTGGTAAGATTTCCTACGTGGTTGCCGGGATCCTGATCCTCGGGACCGTGGAAAATGCCATGAATCTGCTGAACATCTCGCCGTTCTCGCAATATGTGGTGCGCGGCGTGATTCTGCTGGCGGCGGTAATCTTTGACCGCTACAAACAAAAAGCGAAACGTACGGTTTGATTATCCCCAACCTTTCAGTTTAATCCTAAACCATTGCCAGCGCCCGCTGTGCTGGCAATGACTATCAAAAATGGCGAGGCTGGTCACACTGTCTATACTTACATGGCTAACATTTAGTTAACACCCAGCATTGTGCTGGCCATGATAAGGAGGAACCAGGGTGGCTGACCAGATTTCCGTACCGCCTGCGTTAACCGGAAACTACGCTTTTTTCTTTGACCTCGACGGCACGCTTGCCGGTATCAAACCCCATCCCGATCAGGTGGTTATTCCTGCTGATGTTCTACAAACGCTGCGCCAGCTTGTGCTGCAGCAAAATGGAGCGGTGGCATTGATTTCAGGGCGCTCAATGGCTGAGCTCGATGAGCTTACCCATCCTTTCCGACTGCCGCTTGCCGGCGTTCACGGGGCTGAGCGCCGTGACATCAATGGTGAAACACATATCGTCACTCTGCCAGACTCACTCATCAAGACCCTTTCAACACAGCTGACAGCGGCGATGGCTGCGCTACCAGGTTGCGAGCTGGAAAGTAAGGGGATGGCTTTCGCGCTGCACTATCGCCAGGCGCCGCAGCAGCAAAGCGCGGTGCTAGCGCTGGCGCAAGAAATCGTGCAGCGCCATCCTATTTTGGCGCTGCAGCCAGGTAAATGCGTGGTGGAGATCAAACCGCGCGGAGTGAATAAGGGCGAGGCGATTGCCGCTTTTATGCAGGAAGCGCCATTCAAGGGACGTAAACCGGTATTCGTCGGTGATGACTTAACCGATGAAGCGGGTTTTGGCGTCGTCAATCAATTGGGTGGCGTATCGGTCAAAGTGGCGGGTGGCGAAACGCAGGCGCGCTGGCGCTTGCCGGACGTGGCCGCAGTACATCTTTGGATAAATAACATCGCGAATAATGGGCAACAACCAGACGCGCTAACCGACAGGAGAGATGGCTATGGGTCGCTTAGTCGTAGTATCTAATCGTATTGCCCCGCCGGATGACAAAAAGGCCAGCGCCGGTGGCCTGGCCGTGGGGATTATGGGGGCGTTAAAAGCAGCTGGAGGATTGTGGTTCGGCTGGAGTGGGGAAATCGGTGACGACCAGCAGCCGCTGAAAAAGGTGACTCAGGGGAATATTACCTGGGCCTCTTTCAACCTTAGCGAGCAGGATCACGACGAATATTACAATCGTTTTTCCAATGCCGTATTGTGGCCCGCGTTTCACTATCGCCTTGATTTAGTGAATTTTCAGCGCGAGGCCTGGGAAGGGTATCAGCGGGTGAATTCCACGCTGGCTGATAAGCTGCTGCCGCTAATTGAACCTGACGACATTGTCTGGATCCATGATTATCACTTACTGCCATTGGCCAGTGAACTGCGTCAGCGCGGGGTAAATAATCGCATTGGCTTCTTTTTACATATCCCGTTTCCGACGCCCGAAATTTTTAATGCATTGCCGCCGCATGCTGAACTGCTTGAGGGACTTTGCGATTACGACCTGCTGGGATTCCAGACAGAGAGTGACCGGCTGGCGTTTCTCGACAGCGTATCAATGCAGACCCGCGTGACGACACGCGGTGGGAAAAAGCATCTCGCGTGGGGCAAGCCTTTCCACACAGAAGTTTATCCGATAGGCATCGATCCCGATGAAATTGCGCGCAGCGCAAAAGGGCCGTTACCGCCAAAACTGGCGCAACTGAAAAGCGAACTTAAGGGCGTACAAAATATCTTTTCCGTTGAACGGCTGGACTATTCGAAAGGTTTACCGGAACGTTTTCTGGCCTATGAGGCGCTGCTGGAGAACTATCCGCAGCATCACGGCAAGATTCGCTATACCCAAATTGCGCCGACTTCGCGCGGTGATGTTCAGGCCTATCAGGATATTCGTCATCAGTTGGAAACCGCAGCCGGACGGATTAACGGTCAGTATGGTCAGTTGGGCTGGACGCCGCTCTATTACCTGAACCAGCATTTTGAACGCAAGCTGTTGATGAAAATCTTCCGCTATTCAGACGTTGGCCTGGTCACGCCGCTGCGCGATGGCATGAATCTGGTGGCGAAAGAGTATGTGGCCGCCCAGGATCCGCAAAACCCGGGCGTGCTGGTGTTGTCGCAGTTTGCCGGCGCGGCGAATGAACTGCCTACAGCGTTAATCGTCAATCCTTACGATCGTGATGAGGTCGCTGCCGCGCTGGACCGGGCATTAACCATGCCGCTGGCAGAACGCATCACGCGCCATTCGGCTATGTTAGCGGTGATTAAAGAGAACGATATTCACCACTGGCAGGCGCGGTTTATTGCTGATCTAAAGCAGATTGAGCCAAGGAGCGAGGAGAGTCACTTAGAACGCAAGGTGGCGACCTTCCCCAAACTCGCCTAGAGGCTGAGCGGCTGGCGCTTCCCCGGCGCTAGCCCTTTTCAAGACAAACCAGCAGCACGTCAACGCCGCTGCTGCCGACGATATCCTTCGCTGAGCAGGTAGCGCGCGAAAACAGGCTTTGATTATGGTTACCGCAAATCACCAGGTCAACGCGATGCTGCTGGCAGAAATCCTTCACGTGATGACCTAACCCGCCGCTGGCGATAATCGTCTTCTCGATAGGATAATCGGCGTGGCGGACGAGTTCGGCCAGAAAACCGCGCGTCTCTTCCTGCATTATTTCCCGTAAGTTTTCCATCATCGGCGCTGCAAACTGGTTATACAGCTCCGGGTCCGTCGCCAGCGTGATCAGGCTAACTTTGGCATTGACCGGACGGGCGATAGAAACGGCTTTCTGAATTAGCACCCGGCTTTCCGGGGTCGGCGCAACGGCGACTAGCAGATGTGAGTAGGGCATCAAGCCTCCTTGAAATACGCAAAATAACCCTTTTCTATTGTCTTTACTCCGATTCCTTAGCTTTCGCAAGGTTTATCAGCAGCGGAAAAAAAGAGCTATGTTTCATCTGCAAAAGAACTATTTCTCATTAATGGTCCGATCTTTTGTATTAAAAGAAACATTGTTTTATAAATAGGTGAGGCATGTCCCTCTACTCTTTGTATTTTTGCCATCGAACGCTTTTGGCTGGCAAAAATGAAAAGGTAACGCCGTTTCCATGCTCTTACTGTAGTCCTATATCAACTCCATTTTTGGCTGAAGTCGCTAAAAGGATTGTCGGAGTTCTCTAAAAAAAGACACAGGATTTACGGCGATGAAAACACGTAAAATCGGTTTGGTTAACTACCTTGCCTACGGATCGGGCGATTTCCTCGGTGCGGGGACCACAGCACTGACTGCAGCATGGCTGCTCTACTTCTACACCACCTTTTGCGGCCTTTCCCCGATTGAGGCGACGCTTATCTTTGCCACTGCCAGGGTTCTGGATGCGGTGATCAGTCCGCTGATGGGCTTCCTGACGGATAACTTCGGTTCGACCTGGCTGGGTAAACGTTTTGGCAGACGTAAGTTCTTTATCCTGCTGGGTATCCCGCTCGTCTTTAGCTACTCCATTATGTGGGTAGGGGACATGGGCTTCTGGTACTACCTGCTGACTTATCTGCTGTTTGATATTGTCTACACCATGATTCTGGTGCCGTATGAAACGTTGGTGCCGGAGATGACCGATGACTTTAAACAGAAAACCAAATTCTCCGGCGCGCGTATTTCGATGGCGCAGATGTCGGCGATTCTGGCTTCCTTCCTGCCGGGCGTCCTGCTGACTATCTTCGGTAAGGATAATGCGGTCTCTTTCTTCTATGCGAGCCTGGTGTTCTCGGTACTGTGCGCAATGATGCTGACCTTTGTCTGGTTCTTTACCTGGGAGCGCCCGCGAGAAGAGTGGACGGAAGCGGCACTACGGGCAGAAGAGGAGAAGCAAAACCTGACCCTGTCCCAGAGCCTTAACCGCCTGTTTATTGAGTTAAGCTCCACCTTGCGGATTAAGATTTTCCGCCAGCATCTGGGCATGTATCTGGGGGGCTATATCGCTCAGGACGTGTTCAACGCGGTCTTTACCTACTATGTGGTGTTTGTGCTGATGCAGGAAGCCTCTATGGCCTCTAACCTGCTCGGCACCATGGCTATCTTCCAGTTTATCGCGGTTATCGCCATGATCCCGCTGTGCATCCGCTTCGGACCTGCCCCATCGTACCGGATGGTGGTGGTGCTGTTTGGTCTGAGCTCGCTCTCCTACGCGGTGCTGTATTACGCCGGGCTCAGCGATGTTTACTCGCTGCTGCTGCTCATTTCCGCAGTTGCAGGCCTGGGACGCGGCGGTATCAACTATGTACCATGGAATACCTACACCTATATTGCTGACGTGGATGAAGTGATTACCGGACAGCGCCGTGAAGGGATCTTTGCCGGGATCATGACGCTAACCCGTAAAGCCTCCCAGGCGGGCGCGGTGATGCTGGTGGGGATCATTATGCAGATGTCCGGTTTTGTCTCCGGACAGAAAACCCAGCCTTATGAAGTCAGCCACACAATCCTGATGATCCTCAGCGTGGGGACATTAGTGGTGCTGGCCTGCGGTTTTCTTGTCTCTCTGCGTTTTAAGCTCAACCTGCAAACCCACAGCGTTCTGCGTACTGAAACGCTCAAAATGCGCGAGTCCGGTCGTGCGCAGCCGGAAATGGCGACCGCTCAGGATCGTGAAGTGGTGGAGATGCTGGCCGGGATGCCGTACGAATCCCTGTGGGGCAACAACAATATCGGTTACCTGAACCGCAATAAACCTGCCGCGCCGCCGTTGAAGCAACGTTCAGAATTGAATTCGACATATAACAGAGGTTAAGGATATGAAGGTTTGGCCTGTCAA
Organism: Klebsiella sp. RHBSTW-00484; assembly: GCF_013705725.1. NCBI lineage: Bacteria > Pseudomonadati > Pseudomonadota > Gammaproteobacteria > Enterobacterales > Enterobacteriaceae > Klebsiella > Klebsiella sp. RHBSTW-00484. The sequence goes on from NZ_CP055481.1 coordinate 2,393,183, forward strand.
ACATAGCCCATTACTGCGTCAGCCAGAGCGTTTTATCGCCCGCAATGAACTGCAAGCGCTGATTCAGAAAGTGACCCATAATCTGGTCAATATTCAGGATGAAAGCGGGCAATTTTTACTGCGGCTGGACGATGGGCGCATCATTGACACCAAAGGCTGGAACGGCTGGGAGTGGACCCACGGGGTTGGCCTGTACGGCATCTATCAGTATTACCAGCAGACCGGCGATACAGCGATGCGTGAGATTATCGATAGCTGGTTCACTGAGCGCTTTGCCGAAGGGGCGACCACCAAAAACGTCAATACCATGGCACCGTTTCTGACACTGGCTTATCGCTATGAAGAGACGGGCAATAGCGCATATCTGCCCTGGCTCGATAGCTGGGCGGAGTGGGCGATGCGCGACATGCCGCGTACCGAGTTTGGCGGCATGCAGCACATCACCCTGGCGGAAGAGAATCATCAGCAGATGTGGGACGACACGCTGATGATGACCGTCCTGCCGCTGGCTAAAATCGGCAAACTGCTCAATCGCCCGGAATATGTAGAGGAAGCGGTGTATCAATTCCTGCTGCACGTGCAGAACCTGATGGACCGCGAGACCGGCCTGTGGTTCCACGGCTGGAATTACGAGGGGCAGCATAATTTCGCCAGGGCTCGCTGGGCACGCGGCAATAGCTGGTTGACCATCGTGATCCCGGATTTTCTTGAGCTGGTGGATCTACCTGAAAGCAGCGCCGTTCGCCGTTTTCTGGTGCAGGTGCTGAATGCGCAGATCGCGGCGCTGGCTCGTTGCCAGGACGACAGCGGCCTGTGGCATACGCTGCTTGATGACCCAAACTCCTATCTGGAAGCATCGGCCACCGCCGGTTTTGCCTACGGGATCCTAAAAGCGGTACGCAAGCGCTATGTGAGCCAGGAATATGCAGAAGTGGGGGAGAAAGCGATTCGCGGTATCGTGCAGAATATCTCTCCTGAAGGGGAATTGCTGCAAACCTCATTCGGTACCGGAATGGGCTCGAATCTCGATTTTTATCGTGAAATTCCGCTCACGTCGATGCCGTATGGCCAGGCGATGGCGATCCTGTGTTTGACGGAGTATCTGCGGAAGTATTTTTGAGATGGGGAAAGTAAACGTAGGCCGGGTAAGGCGTTAGCCGCCACCCGGCAAACCCGGCGCTTGCCGGGTTTTTCCTGCAAATTACATACGCTCTACGGTCTCAATACCCAGCGTATCCAGACCCAGCTTCAGCGTTTTCGCGGTCAGCTGCGCCAGCTTCAGGCGGCTGTTGCGCGTCTCTTCGCTTTCGGCGCTCAGGATCGGGCAGTGCTCGTAGAAACCAGAGAACAGGCCCGCCAGATCGTACAGATAAGAACACATTACATGCGGAGTGCCTTCACGTGCGACAACGGTTAGCGTCTCTTCAAACTGCAGCAGGTGGGCAGCCAGTTGGGCTTCACGGTCTTCGGTGATAATAACCGGAGCCGCCACCAGCGCGCTTTCATCAATATCCGCTTTACGGAATACCGAGAGCACGCGGGTATAAGCATACTGCATGTAAGGCGCGGTGTTGCCCTCAAATGCCAGCATGTTGTCCCAGTCGAAGATATAGTCGGTGGTCCGGTTTTTCGACAGATCGGCGTATTTCACCGCGCCAATCCCGACCGCGTTCGCCAGTTTTTCCAGCTCTTCGGCAGGCATATCCGGGTTTTTCTCGGTCACCAGACGGCGGGCGCGTTCCAGCGCCTCATCCAGCAGGTCGGTGAGCTTCACGGTGCCGCCAGCGCGGGTTTTAAACGGTTTGCCGTCTTTGCCGAGCATCATGCCGAACATGTGGTGCTCCAGCGGCACGGAATCCGGCACATAGCCTGCTTTACGCACGATGGTCCACGCCTGCATCAGGTGCTGGTGCTGGCGTGAATCGATGTAATACAGCACGCGATCGGCATGCAGATTCTCGTAACGGTATTTTGCGCAGGCGATATCGGTGGTGGTGTAGAGGTAGCCGCCATCCTTCTTCTGGATGATGACGCCCATCGGTTCGCCTTCCTTGTTTTTGTACTCATCAAGGAACACCACGGTTGCGCCTTCGCTCTCTACAGCCAGACCTTTGGCTTTCAGGTCAGCAACGATACCCGGCAGCATCGGGTTATACAGGCTTTCACCCATCACGTCGTCACGGGTCAGCGTCACGTTCAGGCGGTTATAGGTTAACTGGTTTTGCGACATAGTAATGTCAACGAGCTTGCGCCACATTTCGCGGAAATACTCATCGCCGCCCTGTAGCTTAACCACGTAGCTACGCGCGCGTTCGGCGAAGGCTTCATCTTCGTCGTAGTGTTTTTTCGCTTCGCGATAGAAACCTTCGAGGTCCGCCAGCGCCATTTCACCGGCGTTTTCCTGCTGCTGTTTTTCCAGATAAGCGATCAGCATACCGAACTGGGTGCCCCAATCGCCAACGTGGTTAGCGCGGATCACTTTATGGCCGAGGAACTCCAGGGTTCGCACTGCGGCATCGCCAATAATGGTCGAGCGCAGGTGACCCACGTGCATCTCTTTCGCCACGTTCGGTGCGGAGTAGTCAACGACCACAGTTTGCGCCTGCGGCTGAGCTATGCCCAGACGCTCTGATTTCAGCGCATTGCTGACGTTTTCTGCCAGGAATAGCGGATCGAGGAAAATATTGATAAAGCCCGGACCGGCGATTTCGACCTTGTTGGCAATGCCGTTCAGGTCAAGATGAGACAGTACCTGCTCTGCAAGTTGTCGCGGCGCCATACCCAGTTTTTTAGCAACGGCCATCACGCCATTGGCCTGATAGTCACCGAACTGGACTTTTGCTGACTGGCGAACCTGAGGTTCGCAATCGGCGGGCGCACCTGCCGCGATCAGGGCGTGGCTGACTTTTTCTGAGAGAAGAGCCTGAATATTCACCGAAATACCTTACGTTTAACACGCCGTGACCCTGACGGGGCGGCGCTGGAATGTGGACAAATAAGAGCGGGAGTATACTGCATTTGCGCCCATGAGTCAGCACCGCGCATAGGTTGCTAAGCCACGCGCCTAATGAATAACTTTTCACGAGTTATTACTGAATATTGCGGGTTGGTCAGGTTGGGGAAACGCGCTAGATTAGCTCTTTTTAGCGAGTACCGAGGCTTACAATGGCAAACTGGCAGCAAATTGATGAACTGGACGATATTTCTGCGGACCTGCCGCGTTTCACCGAGGCGCTAAATGCGCTTGCTGGCCGGCTTGGTCTCGATATTGCGCCGCATGATGCCGACCATATTTCCCTGCGCTGCCACCAGAATACGACGGCAGAGCGCTGGAGGCGCGGCTTTGAACAATGCGCTACGCTGCTGTCGGAGAATATCATCAACGGTCGCCCGATCTGTTTATTTAAACTGGATGAGCCAATTTGCGTGGCACACTGGCGCTTTAGCATTGTTGAACTGCCGTGGCCGGGCGAAAAACGCTATCCGCATGAGGGCTGGGAGCATGTCGAAATTGTCCTGCCTGGTGAGCCTGAATCGCTGAATTCCCGTGCGCTGGCGCTGCTTTCTGATGAAGGGCTCAGCCAGCCAGGGATTTTTGTCAAAACCAGCTCACCGAAAGGGGAACGCGAGCGACTGCCGAACCCGACGCTGGCGGTGACGGATGGTAAGGTCACTATCAAATTCCATCCGTGGTCGATTGAGCAAATTGTCGCCAGCGAACAATCTGAACGGTGACAGTGTGAAGTGACGCGGCGTCTGAAGCAAAAAATCGTGACATTCTGTCGTGCCTGCGATGTCAACGGAGAGAAGAATGACTTTACTGGAAGTGTGCTGTTACAGCATGGAGTGCGCGCAAGAAGCGCAGCGTAGCGGTGCCGATCGCATTGAGCTTTGCGCCGCGCCGCAGGAAGGCGGCCTGACGCCTTCGCTGGGCGTTCTTAAATCGGTTCGTGATACGGTGACGATCCCCGTTCATCCGATTATTCGTCCGCGCGGCGGTGACTTTTGCTACACCGCAGGCGAGTTTGCGGCGATGCTTGATGATGTCATCGCTGTACGAGAATTAGGGTTTCCCGGGCTGGTGATCGGTATTCTGGATGCTGACGGCCAGATTGATACGACGCGAATGGAAAAAATTATGGCAGCAGCGGGAACCCTTGCAGTCACTTTTCATCGTGCCTTTGATATGTGCTCCGACCCGCGCCAGGCCTGCTCTGAGCTGTCAGATCTCGGCATTAAACGTATCCTGACATCAGGCCAACAGGCGTCTGCCGAAAAAGGAATTTCATTAATCAGGGAACTTATTTCCCGAAGCGATACTCCAATCATTATGGCTGGTGCGGGTGTCCGCGCTGCCAACCTGTCGGTGTTTTTGCAGGCGGGGGTGAAAGAGGTACACAGCTCGGCAGGCCAGTGGTTACCGTCGCCGATGCGCTTTCGCAACCCCGGATTGTCGATGTCTACGGATGCCGATGCTGATGAATACTTACGCTATGCCGTGAATGGCAAAGCGGTAGCGGAAATGAAGCAAATTATTTCCGCACGGAGAGATTAAACCGTTTTTAGCTGCACATCATGTCGCCCAATATGATGATTGCCCGTACCAGGCCCCTGCCCATTAAACAGGGGCCTTTTTTTATCCAAAATCCGCGTTAGCTTATCAGCCTGCTTTTTTCTTTCGCCGCTAACGACTGCTGCGTTTCTGGTTTGCTCGCAATAATCACCGCGCGCAGCGGGGCTGGGTAGCCTTCGAGGGTTTTGCTGCTGTCGTTCGGGTCGAGGAATTCGGCCAGCGATTCGGTGGTCATCCACTCGGTGCGGCGCTGTTCATCGGTTGAGGTCACGCATGCATCAACAATGCGCACGTCGATAAACCCGCACTTCTCCAGCCACATCTTCAGCGCGGCGGCAGACGGGATAAAGTAGACGTTACGCATCTGGGCATAGCGGTCACCCGGGACCAGAACGGTATTTTCGTCCCCTTCAACCACCAGCGTTTCAAGTACCAGCTCACCGCCGGGAACCAGCTGATCTTTTAGCTGCCACAGGTGATCGAGCGGGGAGCGGCGATGGTAGAGCACGCCCATTGAAAATACGGTATCAAAGGCGTTCAGCGCCGGAAGTTGCTCGATGCCCAGCGGCAGCAGATGCGCACGCTGGTCGTTGCCCAGCAGTTTACGTACCGCTTCAAACTGGCAGAGGAACAACTGCGTTGGATCGATGCCGACCGCCAGATGAGCTCCGGCGCCAATCATGCGCCACATGTGGTAGCCACTGCCGCAGCCGACATCAAGAATAGTGCGCCCGGTGAGGTCAGAAAGATGCGGCAACACGCGTTCCCATTTCCAGTCGGAACGCCATTCAGTATCGATGTTCACGCCGTAAAGCGAATAAGGCCCTTTACGCCACGGCATCAAATTCTTCAGCAGGTTTTCAATGCGCAGTCGGTGGCCCTCGCCGAGCGGTTTTTCGCTCTCAGCGGTCACGCTGTGCAGCAGATCCAGGCGGTACGGCGCAAATTCAGGCAGAAATTCAACGGCACGTTCCCACTCACGATATTTGCCGTGCAGCGCTTCGCGTTGCCAGGTCGCAACCTGCGCGGGCAGGGTCTCCAGCCAGTGCGATAGCGGGCTTTTGGCAATCAATTGATAAAAGTTACTGAAATCAATCATACCGCTTCCCCGGATTTTACGGCGATTAACGACCCGAAGTTAAAACACTGGAACCACAGTTCAGCATGTTCGAAACCCGCTTTACGCAGGCGCGCTTTGTGGGTCTCTACGGAATCGGTGAGCATGACGTTTTCCAGCATGCTGCGCTTTTGGCTGATTTCCAGCTCGCTATAGCCGTTGGCGCGTTTAAAGTCGTGATGCATGTTAAACAGCAGCTCGCCGACATTGTTGTCTTCAAAGCTGAATTTCTCCGACAGCACCAATGCGCCGCCCGGATTCAGCCCCTGATAGACCTTATCCAGAATGGCCTGCCGTTCGTTTGGCTCCAGAAACTGAATTGTGAAATTCAGCACCACCATCGAGGCGTTCTCAATAGTGACGTGGCGGATATCGCCTTCAATAACCTCGACTGGCGTCGGTGCTTTATAGGCCTCGATATGACGACGGCAGCGCTCGACCATCGCCGGGGAGTTATCGATAGCAACAATTTTGCATCCAGAATGTGCAATGTTGCGGCGTATAGACAGCGTCGCTGCGCCGAGCGAGCAGCCAAGATCGTAGACCTGGGTGTCTGGCTGAACGAAGCGCTCAGCCAGCATGCCGATCATCGAAATAATATTGGAATAGCCGGGAACAGAACGCTGGATCATATCCGGGAAGACTTCAGCAACCCGTTCATCAAAGGTCCAGTCGCCGAGACTGGCAATCGGCGCGGAAAAAAGCGTATCGCGGTGAGACATAACGTTAAACCCGAAAAATCGAAAACGGCGTATTGTGCGCTAACGGACGGAGAAAACCAACTCCCAGGGCATATACCAGAAGTTAGCCAGCACCATCAGCAACAATGAGCACCAGGTGGCGCTCATGCCGGAACGACGCCAGCGATACAGACGATGATGAAAACCGTAAGAGTGCATCAGGCGTCCGGCAATCAGTAAAATCCCGCAAACGTGAATCATCCAGATTTGCGCACCGTTCATTTCCATAAACAGTAGCAAAATCAGTCCGATGGGGACATATTCGACTGCGTTTCCATGTACGCGGATAGCAACCTGCAGCTCGCTGAAACCGCCGTCGCCGTAGCCGACGCGATATTGTGTTCGCAGGCGGACAACGTCGTAAGAAAACTTAATAAGCAATAACGCACCTAGAACCGCATACAGCGCGCTGACCATACTAAAAACTCCCTTTCATTCCGTCCGGTGGCTCCATTCAGGATAGCAGGATATCAGAAAAGAGTGCTTTGCTGCGGAATTGAAGGCGCATCACCTATTTCCGGTAGGGCGGTACGCAGATCGTTCCACAGAGTATCGACCAGCTCCGGAGCCTGGGCAATGTCTGGGGTGTGGAGGAATAAATACGGCGTTGTTGTTTGCGTCCACTGCGGTAATTTTTGCAACCAGACGCCAAAGAGATCACGATTTTGCGCCATATCGTCGCTGCCGATAAAACGCACCAGTGGGTGGTGGGCCGTCACCAGCGCATGGACCGGTACTTTAGGTTTCTTTTTTTGCGCATCGATCATCGCCGGGGTTCGGGCGATGGCGCTATGCACCGGGCGGCTATCGAGGATCACGCGATTGACGCTACGCTGATGTAGTCCGCGATTTAATTGCTGTTCCGCTTCACCTTTAGCGAAAAACTCCGGATGTCGTACCTCAACGCCGTAGCTGAACTCACGCGGAAGACCGTCGAGGAAGTTCCACAGGGCAGGGAGATCCCGTGGGCCGAAGGTGGCGGGCAGCTGTAGCCAGTATTGACCGATGCGCGATGCCAGCGGGGCCAGACGGGTGAAAAATTCATGACTTAAGTCGTCGCAGTTGCGCAGCGCCGCCTGGTGCGAAATGGTGGCCGGAAACTTAAAGCAAAAGCGAAAGTCATCGTGAGTTTGTTCATACCAGCGCCTGACGATCTCGGCTTTCGGTAAGGCGTACAGGGTGGTGTTGCCCTCCACGCAGTTAAAGTGGCGAGCATACTCTTCAAGACTGGTGATACCCAGGCGCACCCACTTCGGATGCGCCCACTGGGGAAGCCCAATATAGATCATAAAGCCGAAAGGACTTCCTCGGTGCTGCGCACGCGGGCGATACGCGGGAAAATATTCGTCATGCTGCCCTGGTGCTGGTCGGCGGAGGCTGCGCTACAGGCGTCTTCGACAATAATCAGATTAAAGCCCAGTTCCCAGGCGTTACGCGCTGTAGATTCGACGCCGATATTGGTCGAAATACCGCACAGAATAATGGTATCGATACCGCGACGGCGGAGCTGTAATTCAAGGTCGGTGCCGTAAAACGCGCCCCACTGGCGTTTAGTGACTTCAACATCGCTATCCTGCTTACCCAGCGCGAGCGGATAGGTCCACCAGTTTTCTGGCAATGCGTGCGCACCGGCCTGGGCGTCAACGGGTTGCTTCAGTGCTTCAGCGAAATCAGTCGACCAGCCAACGCGTACCATCACCACCGGGGAACCCTGCTGGCGGCATTTTTTGGCCAGCTTCGCGGCCCGCTCAACCACTTCATCCGCGCGGTGTGGCCCGCCGGCGAAGGGTAAAATACCTTCTTGCAGGTCGATGATCACCAGCGCGGTATTTTTTGCATTGAGTTCTAACATGATATCCCCGTATCTTCTTTTGTTGTCTGGCCGCTACAATACCGTTGCCGATCCTGCTCGAGGGTAACAAATTTTGTTAATTTTTGTGAGCACAGGCAATAAGCGCACGGCAAAGCAACGTAGCACGCTGTGCCGGGCTTATCGTACGGCATAATTTCCAGTATAATAGCCGCCTTTTTTCATTCAGTTGTGACATCAGCTAAAGCTGCGACCTCGTCGCCTGCAAGGCAGGCAACAATCCGCCTGCGGCTAAGTTAAGGGATATCTCATGCGTACAGAATATTGCGGACAGCTCCGTCTGTCCCACGTAGGGCAGCAAGTGACTCTGTGTGGTTGGGTCAACCGTCGTCGTGATCTTGGTAGCCTTATCTTTATCGATATGCGTGACCGCGAAGGCATCGTGCAGGTGTTTTTCGATCCGGATCGTGCGGATGCATTAAAGCTGGCCTCCGAACTGCGTAATGAGTTCTGCATCCAGATAACCGGCACCGTGCGTGCGCGTGACGAAAGAAACGTCAACAACGAGATGCCAACTGGCGCAATCGAAGTACTGGCGTCCGATCTGACAATTATCAACCGCTCCGAAGCGCTGCCGCTGGATTCCAACCACGTCAACACCGAAGAAGCGCGTCTGAAATATCGCTATCTGGACCTGCGTCGCCCGGAAATGGCTCAGCGCCTGAAAACCCGTGCCAAAATCACCAGCCTCGTACGCCGCTTTATGGACGACCACGGCTTCCTTGATATCGAAACGCCGATGCTGACCAAAGCCACGCCGGAAGGTGCGCGTGACTATCTGGTGCCTTCTCGCGTTCATAAAGGCAAATTCTACGCGCTGCCGCAGTCTCCACAGCTGTTCAAACAGCTGCTGATGATGTCAGGCTTCGACCGCTACTATCAGATTGTTAAATGCTTCCGTGACGAAGACCTGCGCGCTGACCGCCAGCCGGAATTCACCCAGATCGACGTCGAAACCTCTTTCATGACCGCCGAGCAGGTGCGTGAAGTGATGGAAGCGCTGGTGCGCAGCCTGTGGAACGACGTGAAAGGCGTGGAGCTGGGGGACTTCCCAATCATGACCTTCGCTGAAGCCGAACGCCGTTATGGTTCAGACAAACCAGACCTGCGTAACCCGATGGAGCTGGTGGACGTGGCCGATCTGGTCAAATCCGTTGAGTTCGCGGTCTTCGCGGGTCCAGCTAACGATGCCAAAGGCCGCGTTGCGGCACTGCGCGTTCCAGGCGGTTCCGCGCTGACGCGTAAGCAGATTGATGAATACGGCAAATTTGTGCAGATCTACGGCGCGAAAGGCCTGGCTTACATTAAAGTGACCGAGCGGGCGAAAGGCCTCGAAGGCATCAATAGCCCGGTAGCTAAATTCCTCAACGCCGAAATCGTTGAAGCCATTCTTGAGCGCACCGGTGCGCAGGATGGCGATATGATCTTCTTCGGCGCAGATAACAAAAAAGTGGTTGCCGATGCGCTGGGCGCGCTGCGTCTGAAGCTGGGTAAAGACCTGAATCTGACTGACGAAGCCAAGTGGGCCCCGCTGTGGGTTATCGACTTCCCGATGTTTGAAGACGACGGTGAAGGTGGCCTGACCGCGATGCACCATCCGTTCACCTCGCCGAAAGATATGTCTGCCGCCGAGCTGAAAGCGGCGCCGGAAGACGCTGTTGCTAACGCCTACGATATGGTCATTAACGGCTATGAAGTTGGCGGCGGTTCCGTGCGTATCCACAGTGGTGAAATGCAGCAGACCGTGTTCGGTATTCTGGGCATTAACGAACAAGAGCAGCGCGAGAAGTTTGGCTTCCTGCTGGACGCGTTGAAATACGGTACCCCGCCGCACGCCGGTCTGGCATTTGGTCTTGACCGTTTGACCATGCTGCTGACCGGTACCGATAATATCCGTGACGTTATCGCTTTCCCGAAAACGACCGCAGCTGCCTGCCTGATGACCGAAGCGCCAAGTTTCGCGAATCCGGCGTCCTTGGGCGAACTGGGTATTCAGGTTGTGGCGAAAGAGACAAAAGAGTCACTGGAGAATAAGTAAGATGTCATTCAAGCTGCCCGTTTCCGTTCTGGTGGTGATTTATGCCGAAGATACGAAGCGGGTGCTGATGTTGCAGCGTCGCGACGATCCTGCGTTCTGGCAGTCGGTTACCGGCAGCCTGGAAGAGGGTGAAACCGCGCCGCAGGCTGCCGCGCGTGAAGTAATGGAAGAGGTCGCCATTGACGTTGCTTGCGAGCAACTGGCTTTGGTTGACTGTCAGCGCACGGTAGAATTCGAGATATTTTCTCATTTACGTCATCGCTATGCGCCGGGCGTCGAGCGTAATACGGAATTTTGGTTCCGTCTTGCGCTCCCCCATGAACGCCAGATTGTCTTTACGGAACATCTGGATTACCGCTGGGTTGATGCGTCGGAAGCCGCCACGTTGACCAAGTCCTGGAGCAACCGGCAGGCGATTGAAGAATTTGTAATTAACGCCAACTAATTTTCCCCAGAATTTTAGTTATCAGGAAGGCGGCAAGTTGGGACTTCACCCTGAGCTTACTTGAGTAAGTGATGGGTGAGGGCCAATGTAGCCAACGCGCCTGAGGGCTAAAAGGCGACGGAAAAAGGCTTTTTTGGAGATATTATTTTATGGCAGGTCATAGTAAATGGGCCAACACCAAACACCGCAAAGCGGCACAGGATGCCAAGCGCGGTAAGATCTTTACTAAAATCATTCGCGAGCTGGTTACCGCAGCGCGTCTGGGCGGCGGCGATGCGGGTTCTAACCCACGTCTGCGTGCGGCAATCGATAAAGCGCTGGCTAACAACATGACGCGTGACACGCTGAACCGTGCTATCGCACGCGGCGTTGGCGGTGATGATGACGCGAACATGGAAACCATCATTTATGAAGGTTACGGCCCTGGCGGCACCGCGGTTATGGTGGAATGCCTGAGCGACAACCGTAACCGTACCGTTGCTGAAGTGCGTCATGCGTTCACCAAAACCGGTGGCAACCTCGGAACTGACGGTTCGGTCTCTTATCTGTTCAGCAAAAAAGGCGTTATCTCCTTCGAAGCTGGCGATGAAGACGCAGTGATGGACGCGGCGCTGGAAGCGGGTGCTGAAGACGTAGTGACCTATGATGACGGTGCGATTGACGTTTACACTGCCTGGGAAGAGATGGGTGCGGTACGCGATGCGCTGGAAGCTGCTGGCTTGAAAGCAGATGCTGCTGAAGTTTCTATGATCCCGTCAACCAAAGCGGACATGGATGCAGAAACCGCACCGAAACTGCTGCGTCTGATCGATATGCTTGAAGACTGCGACGACGTGCAGGAAGTTTATCATAATGGTGAGATCTCTGATGAGGTCGCCGCAACTCTCTAATGTTGCTGACCGTTAAACTATTAACCGGAGGCGCGTGATGGCAATTATTCTCGGTATTGACCCGGGGTCGCGCGTCACTGGTTATGGCGTTATTCGCCAGGTCGGGCGGCAGTTGAGCTATCTGGGCAGCGGATGCATTCGCACCAAAGTGGATGATTTACCGTCTCGCCTGAAGCTGATTTATGCGGGCGTCACGGAAATTATTACTCAGTTCCAGCCGGATTATTTCGCCATCGAACAAGTTTTTATGGCGAAGAATGCCGACTCGGCGTTAAAACTCGGGCAGGCTCGCGGAGTGGCAATTGTCGCCGCGACGAATCAGGATCTGCCGGTGTTTGAGTATGCTGCCAGGCAGGTGAAGCAAACCGTCGTCGGTATTGGCAGCGCAGAGAAGAGCCAGGTGCAGCACATGGTGCGCACGTTGCTCAAGCTTCCGGCCAACCCGCAGGCCGATGCGGCAGATGCTTTGGCTATCGCCATTACCCACTGCCACGTCAGCCAGAACGTCGCCCAGATAGGCGAAAGCCGTCTGAATCTGGCGCGTGGACGGTTACGCTAATCTATACCGCCTCGGCGACTGCTGGCTGAGGCGTTTCTACTCCATTCGATGAAATTAACTCTAAATTTGGATGCAGCCAGAGGCTGGCCGGAGTGACCGTTTTTCGTTCCCACGGAATAGAGCCTAAAAACCAAAACTTCCAGAATCGCAATTTTGCTTCCGGGTTACTGTGCAGCAGTTGTTCAAACGTTTCAACATTACCCACCGGAATACATAACGCATCTTTATAAATATCAAATACAAATTTTGAACAGAACTGACGCGATGAATCGTATTTAAACCCGGTGTGATAAAGCTTATGCAGACGTGAGGGAACTTGTTCCATGAGCGAGAGTTTTTGCTCAGTAGTTAAACCGCCGCGCAGACGGCGAACAGCGTAACTATGGTTGGCTGAACGGTGAATAAACTGGGTAAAGGTGGTCACTCCCGAAAGTGGGACCCGACTTTCCGCTACCAGGTAATCATCACCATTATGACCAATAATAATACCCACATGGTTACACCAGCACTGAGAGGCCGTTGATATCTGGCCAAATAATGCCGTGCCAATACAGGTGAAAACAATATCTCCGGTTTCATATTTGGCAGGGTAATTTGCTGGCATGATTAATTCCTTTTTAATATTCCTTGAGTGGAGTTTTGCTTGCTGGACTGAACGATTATTATCATATCCAGACGCTTATGTTCTTAACAGAAGAAACTGTAAGGATGCAGATTATCCAGGATGGCTAAGGATAGTCAGTTTAAATATGAAAATCCGGCTGGTGAATAAAGGAGCATGACTAACATCTGCACTTCGTTTTGTGGGCGCGAAGTTTGTCGCTCGGCGCAGTAAGCGCCCTGGGAAGCGGTAAGTCCGCTCATGGAGGGCAGATCTACGGGATAATGTGTTTTTCATCTGGATATCTATCCAGCCTTTTTTTATGATACTGCATTAGACTTTCAGCCCTTAATCCAGGAGCTCCATGTGATAGGCAGACTCAGAGGCATCATTCTCGAAAAACAACCCCCGCTGGTTTTACTCGAAACGGGAGGCGTAGGCTATGAGATTCACATGCCGATGACCTGCTTTTATGAGCTGCCGGATGTGGGCAACGAGGCGATAATTTTTACCCATTTTATCGTCCGTGAAGATGCTCAGTTGCTGTTTGGTTTCAATAACAAACAGGAGCGCACGCTGTTTAAAGAGCTGATTAAGACCAACGGCGTTGGTCCGAAACTGGCGCTGGCAATCCTCTCTGGCATGTCGGCACAGCAGTTTGTTAATGCCGTTGAGCGCGAAGAGCTGGCAGCGCTGGTGAAACTGCCGGGAATCGGTAAGAAAACTGCAGAACGACTGATCGTCGAAATGAAGGACCGCTTTAAAGGGTTACATGGCGATCTGTTCACTCCGGCGGCCGATCTGGTACTGATATCGCCCGCAGGTCCGGCTGACGATGATGCAGAACAGGAAGCGGTTGCTGCGCTGGTGGCGCTGGGCTATAAACCTCAAGAGGCCAGCCGAATGATAAGCAAAATCGTTCGTCCGGATGCTAATAGTGAAACGCTAATTCGCGAAGCGCTACGCGCTGCGCTGTGAGGTAAGGGATGATTGAAGCTGACAGGCTGGTATCGGCGGACAGCACTGGTTTTGAAGAAGCGGCTGACCGTGCAATCCGTCCTAAAATGCTGGCCGAATATGTGGGCCAGCCGCACGTTCGCTCGCAAATGGAGATTTTTATCCAGGCGGCGAAACTGCGCGGTGATGCGCTCGATCACCTGCTGATTTTTGGCCCTCCAGGGCTTGGGAAAACCACGCTGGCGAACATTGTTGCCAACGAAATGGGCGTAAATCTGCGCACCACTTCCGGCCCGGTACTGGAAAAGGCGGGCGATCTGGCGGCGATGCTGACCAACCTTGAACCGCACGATGTCTTGTTTATCGATGAGATCCACCGCCTTTCGCCGGTTGTTGAAGAAGTGCTATATCCGGCAATGGAAGATTATCAGCTGGATATCATGATTGGCGAAGGACCTGCGGCTCGTTCAATAAAAATCGATCTGCCACCGTTCACTCTGATCGGCGCTACCACCCGCGCCGGTTCATTGACCTCTCCGTTACGTGACCGTTTTGGTATTGTGCAACGTCTGGAGTTTTACCAGGTGCCTGACCTGCAATATATCGTCGGGCGCAGCGCTCGTTTTATGGGGCTGGAGATGAGCGAAGAGGGGGCGCTGGAAGTCGCGCGCCGCGCGCGCGGTACGCCGCGTATTGCCAACCGCCTGCTCAGGCGCGTACGCGATTATGCCGAAGTGAAGCATGACGGCACCATTTCGGTAGAGATTGCCGCGCAGGCGCTGGATATGCTTAACGTGGATGCTGAAGGCTTCGATTATATGGACCGTAAGCTGCTGCTAGCGGTAATCGACAAATTCTTCGGCGGGCCGGTGGGGCTGGATAACCTGGCAGCGGCGATAGGGGAGGAGCGGGAAACCATTGAAGATGTGCTGGAGCCGTATCTGATCCAGCAGGGCTTTTTACAGCGTACACCGCGCGGGCGGATGGCGACGGTGCGGGCCTGGAATCACTTTGGTATCACGCCGCCGGAAATGCCGTAGGTTAAAACCCCCGGTGGCGCTGCGCTTACCAGGGCTACGGGTTCACCGCCGTCTGGGATATGGTACCCGGGTAAGGCGTTTACGCCGCGACCCGGGATTTGTGAAGTGTGCAAGCCCCGCACAAAACGTTAGATCTGACTCGTCGAGTCAGGTTGCGGATTTCTTGCTCATGCTGATAATAAACAACAGCGCGGCGCACAGCACCACCGAAGGCCCAGCCGGGGTATCGTAGAACGCTGAGAAGGTCAATCCACCCGTTACCGCAATTATCCCCACGCCAACCGCCACGCCTGCCATTTGCTCCGGCGTGCGGGCAAAGCGACGAGCCGTCGCTGCGGGGATAATCAACAGCGAAGTGATAATCAGCGCCCCAACAAACTTCATCGCGACGCCAATGGTCAGCGCGGTGACCAGCATTAAAAGCAACTTCACCCGCTGTAGCTTCACGCCATCAACAAAAGCCAGGTCCGGGCTGATAGTCATCGACAGCAGGTTGCGCCATTGCCAGAGCAGAATCGCCAGCACGATAACGACGCCGATAGCGATGGAAATCAAATCTTCAGGCGTCACTGCCAGCAGATCGCCAAACAGGTAGGCCATCAGGTCAACGCGCACGTTCGACATCAGGCTGACGACCACCAGACCCAGCGACAGCGCGCTGTGCGCCATAATCCCCAACAGAGTATCTATTGCCAGGTGAGGGCGTTTCTCCAGCCATACCAGGCCGCCCGCCAGCAGTAACGTCACAACGATAACCGCATAGAAAGGGTTGACGTTCAGCAGTAAACCAAAAGCGACTCCGAGCAGAGAGGCGTGAGCAAGAGTATCGCCGAAGTAGGACATACGGCGCCACACGACGAACGAACCGAGCGGGCCTGCCGCACAGGCGAGCATAACGCCGGCCAGCCAACCGGGTAAGAGTAATTCAATCATCAGCGGTCATTTCCCCGACGCAGTACAATCCGCCCCTGCAGGTCGTGGCGGTGATTATGATTATGACGATAAATTCCCAGCTGTTCCGCGCCGCGCTGGCCGAACATTGAGATAAATTCCGGATGCATGGAGACCACTTCCGGCGCGCCGGAGCAGCAGATATGTTGGTTCAGACACAATACTTCATCGGTTTTCGCCATTACCAGATGCAGGTCGTGGGAAACCATCAGCACGGCGCAGTTAAGCTCCTGGCGCAGTTGGTTAATCAGATCATAGAGCGCCACCTGGCCGTTGACGTCCACGCCCTGGGTCGGCTCGTCGAGCACCAACAGTTGCGGTTGATTGAGTAAAGAGCGAGCCAACAAGACGCGCTGCGTTTCGCCGCCGGAGAGTTTTTGCATTGGAGCGTCAATCAGATGGCCTGCCTGAACACGTTTTAGCGCGGGCAGAATGTCCCGTTTATGGGTACCCGGACGCAGGCGCATAAAGCGGCTGACGGTCAGCGGCATGGTGGCATCAAGGTGCAGCTTTTGCGGGACATAGCCGATACGCAGGTGACCATCCTGTTTGATAACACCGTCAGTTGGTGCTACCAGTCCAAGAACAACTCGCACAAGGGTGGATTTGCCAGCACCATTAGGGCCCAGCAAGGTTAAAATTTTGCCTGGCTTTAAGGAGAGCGAAATGTCAGACAGCACGCGCCTTTGGCCGAAGACCACCGAGACGTTTTCCAGAGTTATTAGATTTGTCATGTCAAATTAAGGGTTGCACAAGCGAGTGAATGTTATAATATCACATCTTTCTCATTCATTACGATGATTAGACTCATTATGTTACATAAAAATACGCTTCTTTGCGCTGGACTTAGCGCCGCTTTTTTGTTCGCCCATTCACCGTTGGTAAATGCCGCTGTTGTCACCTCGCTTAAACCGCTGGGCTTTATCGCTTCAGCCATCGCCGATGGCGTAACGGATACCCAGGTTCTGTTGCCTGATGGGGCCTCTGAGCACGATTACTCACTGCGTCCATCAGATGCAAAACGCTTACAGAACGCAGACTTAGTTGTCTGGATTGGCCCTGAGATGGAAGCGTTTATGGATAAGTCAACGCAAAGCATTGCGTCGAATAAAAAGGTGACGATTGCCCAGCTTGACGGCGTGAAACCGTTGCTCATGAAAGGGGCAGACGATGACGACGACCATGATGGTCACGATCATGCTGCCGGTGAAAAAAGTGACGATGATCACCATCATGGCATCTATAACATGCATCTATGGCTTTCCCCAGAGATAGCGCGGCTATCGGCGGTTGCAATCCACGATAAATTATTGGAACTTATGCCGCAGAGTCGAGCCAAACTTGACGCCAACCTGAAGGATTTTGAGGCAAAATTAGCCGCTACCGACAAAAAGGTTGGGACCGAGCTGGCACCGCTGAAAGGGAAGGGATATTTCGTTTTTCATGATGCCTATGGCTACTTTGAAAAACACTACGGTTTGACCTCATTGGGCCACTTTACCGTTAACCCTGAAATACAGCCTGGTGCGCAGCGTTTACACGAAATCAGAACACAGCTGGTTGAGCAAAAAGCAACTTGCGTTTTTGCTGAGCCACAGTTCAGGCCAGCGGTTATAGAAGCTGTCGCCAGGGGAACATCCGTGCGCATGGGAACCCTGGATCCACTTGGAATCGGAATTAAGCTGGGTAAAGAAAGTTATCCGCAATTCCTGAGCCAAATGGCGAATCAGTATTCAAGCTGCCTGAAAGGAGAATAACGAGGAAGTGAATACGTGCAACAGATAGCCCGCGCTGTCACTCAGGCATTTAACAATCTGCCACGACCTCACCGCGTTATGTTGGGGTCACTTAGCGTTCTTACCTTAGCGGTCGCCGTCTGGCGACCCTATATCTATCACCATCCAGAATCCGCGCCTATTGCCAGAACTATCGAGCTCGAGAAAAGCGAAATACGCTCACTGCTGCCGGAAGCCTCTGAACCAATCGATCAGGCGGCGCAGGAAGAAGAAGCCATCCCACAAGATGAACTGGATGATAAAGCGGATAGCGATTCTGGCGGTCACGAGTACGTGGTATCCACAGGCGACACGCTCAGCAGCATTCTTAACCAGTACGGCATTGATATGGGCGATATCGCGCGGCTTTCCTCGGCAGATAAGGAACTGCGTAATCTGAAAATCGGCCAGCAACTCTCCTGGACTCTAACGGCGGATGGCGATTTGCAAAGCTTGACCTGGGAGATGTCGCGCCGTGAAACCCGAACCTACGACCGGGTGGCCAACGCTTTCAAAATGAGCAGCGAACTGCAAAAAGGCGATTGGGTCAACAATGTACTGAAAGGTACCGTTGGCGGCAGCTTCGTCTCCAGCGCACGCGATGCTGGCCTCACCAGCACCGAAATCAGCGCGGTCATCAAAGCCATGCAGTGGCAGATGGATTTCCGTAAACTGAAAAAAGGCGATGAATTTTCGGTCCTGATGTCGCGTGAAATGCTTGATGGCAAACGTGAGCAGAGCCAACTGCTTGGCGTACGTTTGCGTTCCGACGGCAAAGATTACTTCGCGATTCGCGCCGAAGATGGCAAATTCTATGACCGCAACGGTACCGGGCTGGCTAAAGGCTTTATGCGCTTCCCGACCGCGCGTCAGTTCCGCGTTTCATCGAACTTTAACCCGCGTCGTCTTAACCCGGTTACCGGCCGTGTCGCCCCGCACCGCGGCGTTGA